>WQZX01000016.1 GCA_009780515.1 Nocardioidaceae bacterium
CGGAGCCGCGTGTCGGACTCGAACCGACGCCCCTTCGCTTACAAGGCGAACGCTCTGGCCAACTGAGCTAACGCGGCGCGTGCTCACGATGAGCACGGCGACATCGTAGTCAGGCGGACTGCCGCGACGATCGTCACTCCCAGAACCCGTCTACGGCCCGGCAGTTGGCGAACCTCACCACCTGTGCGCCACCATGTGGTGCGTCCGACCCAAGCCACTCGGGAGGCCCTTTCCGTGTCCGCAACCAAGACCTTCAGCCGCCGTCTGTTCCTGACCTACCAGGAGCTCATCGAGGGCAGCGGTCGCGACCTCGACAGCGCGGTCGAGAAGTACGCCGCCAAGAACCGCGGCGTCGACCTCGAGCAGCAGCTGACCTTCGCGCAGTGGTTCGAGGAGACCGCGCCGCCGAAGGGCGCGCGCTCGAAGTAGCGCCAGCGGGGCCGGATCCGGCCGGCGAGAACCTTTCGTGCCCAAACTAGAACGCGTTACAGTTCTCGGGTGCGCTACAGCAACGAAGCCGACTACGTCGTCGTCGGGTCGGGCAGCTCCGGCTCCATCATCGCCGGCCGCCTGGCCGAGTCCGGCGCAAGCGTGATCCTGGTCGAGCCCGGCAAGTCCGACGACCAGCTGCTCACCAAGGTCCCCGGGATGATCGGCCCGATGCACGCCGAGCCGAAGATCAAGCGGATCAACGACTGGGGCCTTTACTCGGTGCCGCAGCAGCACATGGACGGCCGCAGGATGCCCGCCCCGCGCGGCAAGGTCCTCGGCGGGTCCAGCTCGGTCAACGGCATGGTCTACGTGCGCGGCAACCGGGCCAACTACGACTCGTGGGCCGCGGAGGGCAACACCGGCTGGTCCGCCGACGAGGTCAACCCGGCGTTCAAGCGCTACGAGGACTTCGAGGACGGCGAGAGCGACTACCGCGGCGCCGGCGGGCCGATCAGGATCACCCGCAGCAAGACGCCGCAGGCCGCGACGCAGCAGTTCATCGAGGCGACCGCCCAGACGCTGAACGTCAAGATCCTCGACGACTACAATGCAGCCGAGCAGGAGGGCGTCGCCCGGATGCAGCAGAACGCCGCCGACGGTCTGCGCTACTCCTCCGCCCGCGGCTACGTCCACCACCTGAACCCGGCGACGCTGGAGGTGCAGACCCGGGTCCAGGCGACCAAGGTCGTGGTCGAGAACGGCCGGGCCACCGGCGTACAGGTCGTCGACCTGGACAAGGCCGGCAAGAAGGCCACCACCCACCGGTTCATCCGGGCCGGCAAGGAGGTCATCGTCTCGGCCGGCTTCATCGGCAGCCCGCAGCTGCTGATGCTGTCCGGCATCGGCCACGCCGACCACCTGCAGAGCCTGGGCATCGATGTCGTCGCCGACCTGCCGGTGGGCGACAACCTGCACGACCACCTGTTCCACCCGCTGACCTTCCACGTGCCGTCGGTGACCCACCGGGGCACGCCCGGCTACTTCGCCCGGGGCCTGCTCAAGGAGAAGACCCGCGGTGGCTCGTTCCTCGCCAACTCGGTCTTCGAGTCGGTCGGCTTCGTCCGGACCTCCTTCGCCGGCGACGGTCCGCCGGACCTGCAGCTGCACATGCTGCCGTGGGCCTACCCGAGCCCCAACCAGGACGCCCCGGTCCGCCACGACGTCGACCCGCGCCCGGCCATGACGGTCTTCTCGACGCTCATCTACCCGCGCAGCCGCGGCACCCTGCGGCTCGCGACGTCCGACCCGCTGGCCTCGCCCCTTATCGACTACGGCTACTTCAGCGAGCCGGACGACGTCAGCGTTCTCGCCGAGGGCACCGAGATGATCCGGGAGATCATGGGCTCCGCGGCGTTGGCCGCTGCCGTCGCCGGCCCGATCCACCCGGAGGCCTCGCTCGAGGGCGACGCGCTGCGTGCCGCCCTCAAGGAACGGTCGACGTCGGTCTACCACGGCGTCGGCACCTGCCGGATGGGCGTCGACGAGCGGGCGGTCGTGACGCCCGAGCTCGAGGTGCGCGGTGTCGAGGGCCTGCGGGTAGCAGACGCCTCGATCATGCCGTCGATCACCGGCGGCAACACCAACGCGCCCTGCTACATGATCGGCGAGCGCGCCGTCGACTTCATCCTGGGCCGCGCATGAGCGCGCCCACCAGGCCCGCGGGCCTCACCGACGACTTCCTGGAGGGCCTCGTACGCCGGGTGCCCGGCCGCACCGGCGCCACCTGGAAGCTGACCGAGGTCTACACCGGCGAGGTGCTGGTCGAGCTGCCCCAGTCGACCCCGGAGGACATCGAGGACGCCTTCGCCCGGGCCCGCGCCGCGCAGGAGCTCTGGGCGCGCTGGCCGGTCAAGAAGCGCCTGGAGGTCTTCCACCGCGCCCACACCCTGCTGCTCGACAACGCGCTGACCACAGCGGACCTGATCCAGGCCGAGAGCGGCAAGAACCGGCGGATGGCGATCGAGGAGACCTGCGATCCGCCGATGGTGATCAGCCACTACCTCAAGCGGGCCGCCAAGCTGCTCGCGCCGACCAGGCACGGCGGTCCGATCCCGTTCGTCTCCTCCTCGACCGAGGTCCGGGTGCCCAAGGGCGTCGTCGGGATCATCGCGCCGTGGAACTTCCCCTTCGCCACCGGGCTGTCCGACGCCATCCCCGCGCTGATGGCCGGCAACGCCGTGGTGGTCAAGCCGGACAACAAGACGGCGCTGTCGCCGCTGTTCGGCATCAGGCTCCTGGAAGAGGCTGGGCTCCCTCCGGGCCTCTTCCAGGTCGTGTGTGGTGAGGGGCCCGACGTCGGGCCGACCCTCATCGACAACGCCGACTACGTCATGTTCACCGGGTCCACCGCGACCGGTCGCGTGATCGGCGAGCGGGCCGGGCGCAACCTGATCGGCTGCTGCCTCGAGCTCGGCGGCAAGAACCCGATGATCGTCCTCGACGACGTCGACAAGGCGGAGTGGCTGGAGTCGACGGTCTTCGGCGCCTTCGGCAACACGGGTCAGATCTGCATGCACATCGAGCGGATCTACCTCCCCGAGTCGCGGTACGACGAGCTCAGGTCGGCCTTCGTGGAGCGGGCCGCCAGCCTGAGCATCGGGGCGTCGTACGACTTCGGGCCGGAGATCGGCTCGCTCGTCTCGCCCGACCACATGGAGCGGGTCGCCTCGCACGTCGCGGACGCGGTCGGCAAGGGTGCGACCGTGCTCACCGGGGGCAAGGCGCGGCCCGACATCGGTCCGGCCTTCTTCGAGCCGACGGTGCTCGAGGGCGTCACCAAGGACATGCTGGCCGGGTCGGTGGAGACCTTCGGCCCGGTCGTCGGTCTCTACCCCTACCGCTCGGTCGACGAGGCGGTCCGGCTCGCCAACGACACCGACTACGGCCTCAACGCCTCGATCTGGAGCGGGAACCTCGAGAACGCTGAGCGGATCGCCGCGCGGATCGAGTCCGGCAACGTCAACATCAACGACGCGCTCGCCACGGCGTACGCCTCCAAGGGCTCGCCCTCCGGCGGCGTCAAGAGCTCCGGCGTCGGCGCCCGCCACGGCGACCAGGGCCTGCTGAAGTACACCGACGCCAAGAACGTCGCGGTGCTCAAGAAGCAGGTCCTCGGCGCCCGCCCCGGCCAGGACTACGACGGCTACGTCAAGCAGATGCTGAGCTCGTTGAAGCTCATGAAGAAGCTCCACGTGCGTTGACCTGCGCTGCGGTGTCAGCAGGTGACACCGCAGCGCAGGTCAAGCGCCCGGCGGGCAGTCGGGCACGTGATCAGGGTGCCCTGCCACCCTCGGCGGCGGAGGATGCGCGCGATCCACGCGGCCGTCGCGCACTGGCCGCCGAAGACCAGGCCGTAGGTGACCCGCGCGGTCAGCCCGTCGGAGATCGCCAGCTCGGCGAGGTCCCGGCGGGCGTCGGCATCGCGGGCGCGGGGCCGCTCGTGGAGGAGGCCGTCGAGCTCCACGACGAGCCCCTGGTCGTCGTACCTCACGTCCTGGAGGGTGACGCCGCCGGTGGCGGTGCTCCGCCTCTGACGCGCGCCTGTCGGGAGGCCGTGGGCGCGCTCGACGCGGTGCAGGTAGCCGCGCTCGAGCACCGAGCATGCGCCCGTTCGTGCGTCGGCCAGCAGCGCGGCGAGGGTACGACGACCGGCGACCCGCCCGCGCCCGGCGAGCGACTGCTCGATCCTCGCCACGGAGGTACGGCGGGAGTGGATGACGGTGCACAGCGTGGTGAACGCGGAGGCGACGTCGTCCTGCCCGATCGCTCGCGACATCACGTCGATCGTCGCGTGCTCCAACCGGACCCTCGGCGGGCTGGCCCGCCAGTCGACGCGGGCATCGATGCCGCCGATCCGGTGGACGACCGCGTGGGGAGGACGCCGGACGGTGCGGTCGTCGGCGATGACCACCTGGACCGCGAAGCCAGGGTGGTCCGGCAGTGCGCTCTCGAAGCCCAGCGCCGCGGGCCAGGCGGCGAGCACCGCGACCCACTCCTGCTGGGCCCGGGTCGCACGGCCGTTGTGGTCTGCGTAGACGCCGGGGTGGATCTGGAAGAGCTCGCGACGTCGGAGCATCCTGCGGAGATCGTTCGGAGTGGCGCCCATCGCGAGCAGCTGCCGGCGGGAGACCACGCCGTCCTGCAGCCGGCGCAGCAGGTGCTGGAGGTCGGGGTGGCCGATGCCGAACGTCATCCGGGAAGCGTGACGCCTCGCCGGGCAGCGCGCCACGCTCCGTCGCGTGCCTGTGGAAAAGCAGTGACCTGCGCTGCGGTGTCAGCGTGTGCCACCGCAGCGCAGGTCAAGCGCCCCGGGTCCCTGGGGTCAGGCCTCGATCGCCTCGTGCTCGGTGGCGGGGGCGAGGCCGGCGACCTGGATCTTGCGCGGCTTGGCCTTCTCGGCGACCGGTACGACGAGCCGCAGCACGCCAGCGTCGTACGCCGCCTCGATGCTCTCGAGGTCGAGGTTGTCGCCGAGGACGAGCTGACGGCTGAACTGGCCGTGGACCCGCTCGGAGGCGAGGCGCTGCCAGTCGCCGTTGCCGGCGACGCGCTCCGCCTTCACGGTCAGCACGTTGCGCTCGACGTCGATGTCGATGCTCTCCGGGCTGACCCCCGGGAGGTCGAACTCGATGACGAAGCGCTCGCCCTCGCGCCAGGCGTCCATCGGCATGACGGCGGGCCGGTTGGTGGTGCCCAGGCCGCTGCCGAGCAGCTGGTTGGTGAGGCGGTCGAGGTCGCGGAACGGGTCGGTGGTGCGCAGCAACATGGGAATCTCCTCCTTCGTGGTGGCTCGTGGCCGAGTCGATATCTGCAACAGTTGTTATAGGTCATCTGTTCCTGACATTCAAGGTACGGTGGGCCTGTGAGTGAGCGGACGCGCGGTGTCTATGCCATCTCGGTCGCGGCCGAGATCGTGGACATGCAGGTGCAGAACCTGCGCGTCTACGAGCGCCGCGGCCTGCTCACGCCGACCCGCTCGTCCGGCGGCACCCGCCTCTACAGCCGGGCCGACGTCGAGACGCTGCACCGCATCCGCGACCTGCTCGCCGACGGGCTCAATCTCGCCGGCATCCGCAAGGTCCTCGAGCTCGAGGACGAGGTCGCACGGCTGCGGAGGAAGCTCGATTCACGACACCAGGTCCGGAACCACGGCTGAGGCGACGCGGGCGATGTCTCGCCCCGGGTGGGCGCGATGCGCGCGTGGCGACGGCTGTCGCGGGCGGCTCGCCTTGGGCACGGCGGCCGACAGCTGCGACCTCGACGACGGGCATGGCTTCGTGGGCTCCGCGCCGGTCGGGTCCGTCGTGGGCTGAGCGGCTACTCCCGGATCGTCCAGTCGACCGGCTCCGCGCCCTGCTCGACCAGCAGCGCGTTGACCCGGCTGAACGGCCGGGACCCGAAGAACCCCCGCGACGCCGAGAGCGGCGAGGGGTGGGCCGACTCGACGTACGGGATGGGGCCGAGGTGGGGCTTGAGCGAGCCGGCGTCGCGCCCCCACAGCACCGCAGCCATCGGTACGCCGGACTCCGCCCGCCGGACCAGCGCCGTGATCGCGCAGGCGGTGACGTGCTCCCAACCCTGGCCGCGGTGGGAGGCGGGCTCGCCGGGCCGGACGGTCAGCACCCTGTTGAGCAGCATGACGCCCTGCTCGGTCCAGGCGGTCAGGTCGCCGTGCTGCGGGCCCGTCACGCCGACGTCGTTGCCGAGCTCGCGGTAGATGTTGGCCAGCGACCGGGGGATCGGCCGCACCTCCCGGTCGACCGCGAAGCAGAGCCCGATCGGGTGCCCGGGCGTCGGGTAGGGGTCCTGCCCGACGACCAGCACGCGCACCGACGCGAGCGGCGTCCGGAACGCGCGGAAGATCGCGTCGCCCGCGGGCAGGTAGGTGCGTCCGGCCGCGATCTCCTCGCGAAGGAAGCCGCCCAGCGCGGCGACCCTGTCCTCGACCGGCGCGAGCGCCTCGGCCCAGTCCTCGGCCATCAGGCCCTTGTCCACGAGTCCGGCCAGCGCGCCCATGCCCGCGAGACTAGCCTCGCCCGTCGTCCGCCCAGGCTTCGCCCGGATCCGGTCGAGCGGTTCGGGCGGCGGTGGTCGCGCGTCCGACCCAGGAGAAGGAGGCTCCTCCGCGGCGCCCCTCTCCCTCCGAGGGGCGCCACCGATGGCATGCCCGCGAGGGCGCGCCGAAGGAGTAGCTCCGACGCGGATCTCGAGCCCTGCTGGTCCTTCCGGGGCACTCCATGACGGGGCCTTCCGGACGGGGCTCCCTCCAGCGGTATCGAGATCCGCGTCGGTAGTGAGAAATCTAT
Source organism: Nocardioidaceae bacterium (assembly GCA_009780515.1). Taxonomy (GTDB): domain Bacteria; phylum Actinomycetota; class Actinomycetes; order Propionibacteriales; family Nocardioidaceae; genus Nocardioides. The sequence continues at coordinate 6,798 of WQZX01000016.1, forward strand.
GGAATCCGCGCCGCCCGCGAATCAGGCAGACGTCCGATCCGATCTAGTCATTTGTGACTAGAGGCCCCGGGCGGACGTCCCGGGCATCCGGGACGGTCCCTACCGGGCCAGGAACCTCGATGCCTTGGAGGAGTGCCGCCGCTGGCGGTTCGTGCCGATCGACGGTTCCTTGGGCTCGTCGTCGCCGTCTCCGCCCGCGTCGGCCTCGGCCGCCCGGCCGGAGCACTCGGCCAGCCACTCGTCCATCACCAGCCAGGTCGTACGGCGGGCGGCCCGCCCGGTCAGCATCCCCAGGTGCCCCCCGGGCACGATCTCGAAGCGCACCTCCGGCGCCCCCGTCAGCAGAGGTACGACGGCCCGCACCGCCCCGACCGGCGCGATGCCGTCGGTCGCCCCGGCGAACACCAGCGTCGGGACGTCGATGTCGGCCAGGTCGATGGTGCGGTCGTCGAGCTCGAGCTGGCCGCTGGCGAGCTGGTTGCCCTTCGCGAAGCGGTGGTAGAGCTGCCCGAAGGTCCGGCCCGGGTAGGCGATCATGTTGTCGGTGAACCGGTCGACCGCCTCGATCTGCGCGAGGAACTCCCGGTCGTCGATGTGGGTCGCGAGCGCCAGCGGCTTAGTGACCATCTTCTGCACGGCCGAGAGCTGGAAGGCCCACTTCACCAGAGGCTTCGGCGCCCCGCCCATGAGCTGGTAGCCCTTGGTGATCGGGCCGCGGCCGTTGAACCAGTTGAGCAGCGGCCGCAACGGCGCGATCAGCGGCACCTGGGCGACGTCGATGGGAGAGCCGACCACGGTCAGCGACGCGACCGGCAGCTCGCCGGAGCGCTTGTCGGCCAGGGTCAGCAGGGAGAAGATCCCGCCGAGGCTCCAGCCGATCACGTGCACCGGGCGTCCGCCGGCGTGCTCGGAGGCCGCCCGGATCGCGGCCGGGACGACCTCGTCGATCCAGTGCTCCATGCCGAGGTTGCGGTCCTTGAACGACACCTCGCCGTACTCCACGAGGTACGTCGGCCGGCCCTCGTTCACGAAGTGCTCCACGAGGGAGCAGCCACGGCGCAGGTCGTAGCAGATCGCGGGGGCGGCCAGCGGCGTGACCAGGAGGACAGGGGCGCCCTTCTCCTTGACCGTGCCGGAGGGGCGGTAGTGGTAGACCTCGCGGAGGAGGCCCTCGTCGATGAGGGTGCGGGCCATCGGGCGGAGGTCGGCGAGGCCGCCGTACAGGACCTTGTGGGCGACGTTGCTCGCGGCCGCGACCACCTGGTCGGGCGCGGGCACGACGCGGCCGACGAGGTTCGCCGGGGCGGAGCCGAGGGAGCGGACGGGCACGAGGTCCATGGGCGGGAATCTACTCGCCGTGGATCAGGATCGGTCAGCCGAGCGGACGGTCTTCGTGTGCTCGCGCTCGGCGTCGAGCTCGGTCATGAAGCTCTCGGCCCAGGCCTTCACGTCGTGCTGGGTGATCTGCTTGCGCATCGCCCGCATCCGCTTGGTCAGCTCGTGCTCGTCGGCGCGGCAGGCCGAGAGCAGCGCGGCCTTCATGCCGTCGATGTCGTAGGGGTTGACCAGCCACGCCTGGCGCAGCTCGTCGGCGGCGCCGGCGAACTCGCTGAGGACCAGCGCGCCGTCCTCGTCGACGCGGCAGGCGACGTACTCCTTGGCGACCAGGTTCATGCCGTCGCGGTAGGGGGTGACGACCATGATGTCGGCGGCCCGGTAGAGCGCGGCCATCTCCTCGCGCGGGTACGACGAGTGGAGGTAGCTGATCAGCGGCTTCCCGATGCGGCCGAGGTCGCCGTTGAGGCGCCCGACGAGGCGGTCGATCTCGTCTCGGAGGAGGCGGTACTGCTCGACCTGCTCGCGCGAGGGCACCGCGACCTGCACGAAGACGGCCTCGTCGACGTCCAGCTCGCCGTCGCGGATCAGCTCGCCGAACGAGCGCAGCCGGGCGTAGATGCCCTTGGTGTAGTCGAGCCGGTCGATGCCCAGGAAGATCTTCTTCGGGTTGCCGAGGGCCTCTCGGATCTCCTGCGCCCGCCGCGCGACGATCTCCGAGCGCGCCAGGTCGTCGAAGCCGGTCGCGTCGATCGAGATCGGGAAGGCGGCGGCCCGGACCGTCCGGCCGTCGGGCAGGTAGACGAGGTCGCGGTGGGTCTTGTGGCCGACGCGCTGGCGCACCAGGCGCACGAAGTTCTGCGCCGCCCCCGGCAGCTGGAAGCCGACCAGGTCCGCGCCGAGGATGCCCTCGAGGATCTGGCGCCGCCACGGGAGCTGCTGGAACAGCTCGGCGGGCGGGAACGGGATGTGCAGGTAGAAGCCGATCCGCAGGTCCGGACGCAGCTCGCGGAGCAGCTGGGGGACCATCTGCATCTGGTAGTCGTGCACCCACACGGTCGCGTTCGGGGCGGCCAGCTCGGCGGCCTTCTCGGCGAAGCGGCGGTTGACCTCGACGTACTCGTGCCACCACTCGCGGTGGAACTCCGGCTTCGCCACGACGTCGTGGTAGAGCGGCCAGAGGGTGCCGTTGGACATGCCCTCGTAGTGGTTCTCGATCTCCTCGGGCGTCATCGACATCGGCACCAGGTGCAGCCCGTCGATGTCGAACGGCTCGAGGTGCTGCTCGGTCCCGCCCGGCCAGCCGATCCAGACGCCGTCGCCCGCACGCATGACCGGCTCGATCGCCGAGACGAGGCCGCCCGGCGAGGCACGCCAGCCCATCTTCCCGTCCGGCCCGGCGACGCGGTCGACGGGGAGACGGTTGGCGACGATGACGAGATCGTGGGCCACGGTCCCCACCCTATCGGGGCGAGCCCATCTGCCCCTTGAGGTCGTCGATCTGTCCCAGGATCGTGAGGGTCTGGGCGTGCGGGACCCATGGCGACTCGGTTCGGCCCTGGCGGATGCAGTCGCCGACGTGGGCGACCTCGTTGCCGTAGCCGATGCCGATGATCGGCTCGGGCGGGTCGAAGCGCACGGGCTCCGGGGCGCTGCCGCGCGAGGCGACCCGGTGGAAGGTGAAGTACGGCGGGAAGTGGAACTCCCCGGCCACCTCGATCCACCCCTGGTCGGTGTAGATCGTCGCGGTGTTCGGCGAGTACGACGTCAGGCTGGTCTTCAGCGTCGCGACCACGTCGCCCGGGTAGCGCCCGGCGATCGCGGCGTCGAGGTCCACCTGCCCCGAGTCGTCGAGGATCCCGGTGGCCCGGAGGTCGACGGCCTCGCCGAGCATGACGTGCGCGAACGTCAGCGGATAGATCCCGATGTCCAGCAGCGCTCCGCCGCCGAGCGCGGGGTTGAGCAGCCGGTGGTCGGGGGCCACGTCCGCGACGAAGGACAGGTCGGCGGACAGATGGTGGGGAGTGCCGAAGTCGCCGGCGCGCAGCCGTCCCGCGAGGTCGCGCCAGACCGGGTGGCAGGCGCTCCACATCGCCTCCATAAGGAGCCGGTCGCCCGCGGAGCCGATCAGCTCGGCGGCCGTCGCCCGGTCGAGGGTCAGCGGCTTCTCGCACAGCACGTGCTTGCCGGCATCCAGGGCCAGTCGGGCCTGCTCGAGGTGCAGCGAGTGGGGCGAGGCGACGTACACGACGTCGACGTCCGGGTCGGCCACCAGCGCCGCGTAGTCGTCGTACGCCGTCGCTCCGGGCGCGTGCGCCGCGGCGAACGCCTCGGCGCGGGCCTGGTCGCGCGAGCCGACGGCGACCAGCTCGGCGTCCGGCACCAGGGCGAGGTCGGTGGCGAGCTTGGCGGCGATGCGCCCGGGGGCGAGGATCCCCCAGCGGACTGTGGTCTGGCTCACAGCACGAGACTCTAGTGAGGCCGCCGCGGAGCACGCGAAGCGGTCCCGGTCGATTCCGGCGTGGGAATGACACCGTTGTGATTCCCCGACTACAGTGGCAGGAGACCAGCACATCCGACTTCAGGGGAGACGTCGCAGATGAACGCGGAGCGGAGCACCCGGCCAGAGGCCGCTGCCGATGGGGCTGCCCTCACCGACCGCGACCGGGCGATCCTGGAGTTCGAGCGCCAGTGGTGGAAGTACGCCGGTGCCAAGGAGACCGCGGTCCGCGAGAAGTTCGACATGAGCTCGACGCGCTACTACCAGGTCCTCAACGCCCTCATCGACCGTCCCGACGCGCTCGAGGCCGACCCCCTTCTCGTACGCCGCCTCCGCCGCCTGCGCGCCCAGCGCCAGCGCCAGCGCTCCGCGCGTCGACTCGGGTTCGAGATCTGATGCGCCCCTTCGCGCGCACCGACCAGCGCGGTGCCGTCCTGCCCTCGCCGGTCGTCATCCTCAGCGTCGTCGCCGTCGCCCTGGCCGCGCTCACCTTCGTGCTGACCCGCCACGACGGCGCCAAGGAGCGCGACATCACGACCGTCGCGTCCAGCCACGCCTCCGGCTCGCCGAAGGCGAACGCCTCCGCGTCCGCCGGCTCCTCGGCCCGGCCGAGCAAGGCCCCGAGCGCGAAGCCGAAGAAGAAGCACAAGGCCATCCAGCGCTCCCAGGTCGGTGTCGTGGTCTTCAACGACACCTCCATCACCGGCCTCGCCGGCTCGGTCGGCCAGAAGGTCTCCCATCTCGGCTGGCACTTCGTCGCGGCCGACAACTGGGTCGGCACCGTGCCCGCCACGACGGTCTACTTCCCCAAGGGCATGCGACCCGCCGCACGCCAGCTCGCCCTCGACCTGGGCGTCCAGCGGATCATGCCGGCCGACCCGGCCAGCAACATGAGCAGCTCCAGCCTCACCCTGATCCTGACCGGCCCGTTGAGCTGACCTGTCGGCGCGAGCGCGTCGCCGCGGTGGGGCCGGTGCGGTGACGGTCGTCTCGGATTCGCCACGGCCCACCCTGCCGACGCCCCACCGGCAGCGGGTTCGTGGTGGGATGGAGACGTGAAGTTCTCTTCGGACGAGGGCGAACGTCGCTATGCCGCGTTGGTGCGGCGGGCCCAGCACGCTGTGGTCGGCCTCGACTTCGACGGCACGCTGGCCCCGATCGTGGAGAACCCGGCCGAGGCGCACATCCACCCCGGAGCGAGCGCCGTACTCGTCGAGCTCGCGCGGGAGGTCCTGGCGATCGCCGTCATCACCGGCCGCCCGGCGCGGCAGGCGCTCGACCTCGGTGGCCTCGAGGATGTCGGGGACGCCCTGGCCGACATGGGCAAGGAGCTCTACCTCTTCGGCCAGTACGGCAGCGAACGCTGGAACACCCGCGAGCGCCACATCATCGCGCCCCGGCCCGCGCGCGGACTGGCGACCTTCGAGCGCGAGCTGCCCCGATTGCTGCGGGCTGCCGACGCCGCCGAGGCGTACGTCGAGGACAAGGGTCTCGCGGTCGCGGTGCACACGCGGCGGATGACCGAGCCGGCCGCGGCGTACCGACGACTGCTGCCGGTGCTCACCGAGCAGGCCGAGCGCAACGGCCTGCAGGTCGAGCCGGGCCGCAACGTCATCGAGATCCGCTCGCCCGGCACGCACAAGGGCCAGGTCGTCGACCGGCTGGTGGGGACCCTCAAGCCGACCGGCTTCCTCTTCGCCGGCGACGACCTCGGCGACCTGGACGCCTTCGAGGCGCTCGACCCACTCCAGGAGAGCGGCGTCGCGACGTTGCGTGTCTGCTCCGCCTCCGACGAGGAGAGCACGCTCCTGAAGATGGCCGACGTCGTGGTCCCCGGCCCCGACGGCGTGCTCGACCTGCTGCGGCGACTGGCCGCGGATGCCCGTCTCGCGCGGGTGGCGCACGCCTGACGTATCGAATACTGGACACGAGTCCCGAATGCCGGGATATCGATTCGGTCGAGCGCGGGTGTCGGCCCTACGCTGGCTCTGCTCATCCAGAGGGACTGAGGGAACGGCCCGACGACGTCCCGGCAACCGCCGCGATCCCCGACCTGCCCGGTCGGCCGCGGAAACGGTGCCAATTCCGACCAGGCGGCCACACGGGTCGCCCGGGCAGATGAGAGGGAGGACCCCATGAGCGCCGCCGTGACCGACACCCAGGCCACCGACAACGTCAGCAGCGCCGGTGAGTCCGGCCCCCGGGAGGGCGCGTTCGGCAACGCCGTCGGGCTCGCCTGCCGCGAGTGCGGCAACCGGATCGCGCTGGGACCCTTCTACGCCTGTCCGGACTGCTTCGGACCGCTCGAGGTCGCCTACGAGTTCCCGGCGATCACCCGCGAGGAGATCGAGGCCGGCCCCCGCAACATCTGGCGCTACAAGGCGCTGCTGCCGGTTCCGTCCGACATCGAGGCGAGCCCCAACACCGAGCCCGGCTTCACCCGGCTGCTGAAGGCCGACAACCTCGGCCGCGAGCTCGGGATCGACAACCTGTGGGTCAAGGACGACTCGACCAATCCGACGAACTCCTTCAAGGACCGGGTCGTCGCCTGCGCCCTGAGTGCCGCGCGCGAGCTGGACGCCAAGGTGTTCGCCTGCCCGTCGACCGGCAACCTGGCCAACGCCGTCGCGGCGGCCGGCGCCCGTGCCGGCATCCCGACCGTCGTGTTCATCCCGAGCAACCTCGAGCAGCCCAAGCAGGTCAACTCCGCGGTCTTCACCGAGAAGCTCGTCGCGGTCGACGGCAACTACGACGACGTCAACAAGCTCGCCCAGGAGATCGCCGCCGAGGAGGAGGGCTGGGCGTTCGTGAACGTCAACGTCCGCCCCTACTACGCTGAGGGCTCCAAGACGCTGGGCTACGAGATCGCCGAGCAGCTCGGGTGGCGCCTGCCCGACCAGGTCGTCATCCCGGTCGCGTCCGGCTCGCAGCTCACCAAGGTCGACAAGGCCTTCCAGGAGCTCATCAAGCTCGGCCTCGTCGAGGACAAGCCGTACAAGATCTTCGGCGCGCAGGCCACCGGCTGCAACCCGGTCTCGACCGCCTTCAAGGGCGGCGTCGACGCGATCCGCCCGGTCAAGCCGGACACCATCGCCAAGAGCCTGGCGATCGGCAACCCCGCCGACGGCATCTACGTCCTCGACATCACCCGCCGCACAGGTGGTGCCGTCGAGGAGGTCACCGACGACGAGATCCGTGCCGGCATCGTGCTGCTCGCCCGCACCGAGGGCATCTTCACCGAGACCGCCGGCGGCACCACGCTCGCCGTCACCAAGAAGCTGGTCGAGAACGGCCTGCTCGACCCGAGCCTCGAGACCGTCGCCATCAACACCGGACACGGACTCAAGACCCTTGACGCCGTCTCCGGCCAGGTGGGCGCTGCGGCGACCATCGCGCCGTCGTACGACGCGTTCGTCGAGGCCGGCATCCTCGCCTGACCTGGCGGGTGCTGCTGTCACACGTCGTTCGGTGAGCTGGCCGGCCGTTCACAGCTGTAACACGTCGTTCGCTGACCTGCTCGGCGGTTGGCGGCTGTAGTACGCCGACGCAGCGGCGTACTACAGCCGCCAACGACCGTCTACCTCGCCCAACAGCGTGTTACAGCCGCCCTCACCCGAGCAGCTGGCGCGCCAGCTCGGCGCTCGCGGGGTAGTCGACCTTGCTGACCGGGGTGCGCGGGACCTCGTCCACGAAGAGCAGGACCTTCGGCACCTTGTAGTTCGAGATCAACGCGCGGCAGTGGGTCCGCAGCGCCTCCTCGTCGACGTTCGAGCCCGGGCGCCGCTGGACCAGAGCGGTGACCTGCTGTCCCCAGCGCTCGTGCGGCGTGCCGACGACGACCGCGTCGAAGACGTCGTCGTGGCGCAGCAGCACCGCCTCGACCTCCTCGGGGTGGACCTTCTCGCCGCCGGTGTTGATGCAGACCGAGCCGCGGCCGAGGACGGTGATGGACCCGTCCGCCTCGAGCCGTGCGGCATCGCCGGGGATCGACCACCGCCTGCCGTCGATCTCCTTGAACGTCGCGGCGGTCTTGACGGGGTCCTTGTAGTAGCCGAGCGGGATCGCGCCCGAGCGGGCGAGCAGGCCCTCCTCTCCGACGGCGGCCGGTCTCAGGTCGGAGGTGAAGACCTGCACCGTCTCGCTGGCGTCGAACCTCGGTGCCCCGAGCGCGCCCTCGGACCCGTCGTCGACCCGCGACGCGGTGGCGCCGGACTCGGATGCGCCGTACGTGTCGAGGATGAACCGGCCGGGCAGCGCGCGGCGGATCTCCTCGCGGACCCCGTCGGAGAGCGGTGCGGCGCCGTTGGACACCGCCGCGAGCGAGGACAGGTCCCAGCGGTTCGGCTCGGCGATGATCGCCTCGGCGACCGGCCTGCCCATCGCGTCGCCGAGGAAGGTCAGCGAGTTGACCCCCGCCTTCTCGACGAGGTCGAGGATGCCGGTCGCGGAGAAGCTCGGCTCGGTGTAGAGCGCGATGGTGTAGCCGGCTACGTGGCCGTTGCCCAGGATCCACTGGCTGCCGCCGTGCATCATCGGGCCGCAGGCCAGCAGCGTCATCGGGCTCTCGTTCGCCGCGGCCTCCCTGCCGAGGTCCTCCACCGAGGTGATCGGGGCATTGAAGCGCGCGGAGTTGAGGGCCGCGTGGATCACGTCGTCGTTGCGCCACACCACGCCCTTGGGGTTGCCGGTGGTGCCGCCGGTGTAGAGGACGTAGTGGTCGCCGGGGCTGCGCTCGGCCCGGCGACCGTCGAGCTCGTGGTCGTCGGAGGCGGCGGCCAGTGCCTCGTCGTACTCGGGGCCGAGGGTGAGGATCCTGCGCAGCGCCGCCGGGTCCACGGCCCGTACGGCGTCGAGGTGCTCGGGCGCGACGAGCGCCATCGTGCAGTCGGCGTTGTCGTAGAGGTAGGCGAGCTCGTCGTGGAGGTACTTGTAGTTGACGTTGATCGGCACCGCACGTGCCTTCATGCAGCCGTAGAGCGCGTCGACCCACTCGATCCGGTTGGCGGAGTGCACGGCGACGTGCTCGCCGGGCTGGAGGCCCAAGCCGATCAGGTGGTTCGCCAGCCGGGTGGCCCTCTCATCGACCTCGGCGTAGGTGTAGGACCGGTCCGTCGTGAGCACCGCGACGCGGTCGGGGATCGCGTCGGCCATGGTCTCGAGGACGTCGGCCAGGTTCAGCGGGCGGCTGCTCATGGCGCGACTCTGCCAACGAGAACATGTTCTCGTCCAGGGATCCGGGGAAGACTGGGGGCGTGACTGAACACCACTACTCGCTCGCGGTCACCTGGCAGGGCGACCGCGGCACCGGGACCAGCGGCTACCGCGACTACGGGCGCGACGTCGTGCTGCGGGCCGGCGACAAGCCGGACCTCCTCGCGTCCGCCGACCCGACGTTCCGCGGGGACGCCGGCCGCTGGAACCCCGAGGAGCTCCTGGTCGCGGCGCTGAGCCAGTGCCACCTGCTGTCCTACCTCCACTCGGCCGTCCGCCACGGCATCGTCGTCACGGCGTACGACGACGAGCCGGTCGGCACCATGGAGCAGGTCGGCCAGGGCGGCCGGTTCACCTCGGTCGTCCTGCGCCCGCGCGTCACCGTCGCCGAGGAGTCGATGGTCGAGGTCGCGCGGTCGATCCACGGCGAGGCGAGCGAGAACTGCTTCATCGCCGCCTCGGTCGGCTTCCCGGTCACCCACGAGCCTCCGATGCCGCGCGTAGCGAGCGGTGCCAGACGGGCGTGACGGGAAGGCGCGCACGCGATGGCGGTCTGGCTGCACCATCGAGCGGGCGCAACGCCGCCAGCGCACCCGTGTGGCGCCGCGCAGTAGCGCGGCACCGGAGGCTCGTGGGTAGCCACGAGCCGGAGACCCTCGTCGGCTGACCGCAACCGCGGCGTCGACGTCCGTTCAGGTGAACCTGGCACAAAGGTGACATGCCGCGCGTCCGCTCCGTCGTGATCTCCGCGGGCGCGGTGGCCGTCGGCCTCAGCCTCACCGCCGGAGGCGCCCGGGAGCTGCTGCGCCGCCAGGCGGCCATCGCCCGACGTGCCATCGGCAAGCCGCTTGGCGAGGAGGCGCCGTACGCCGACAGGACCTGGAAGGCGTCGTACGGCGACCGCATGGACCTCCTCATGCTCGGCGACTCGATCGCGGCGGGGCTGGGGGCCGAGCGGCGCAAGGACACGCTCGGCGCGCGGCTCGCGCGGGGCCTGGCCAAGCACCTGCACCGCGCCGTGCGGCTGCGGACCGCGGCGATCGTCGGCTCGGAGTCCTCGGCGCTGGGTCAGCAGATCGACAGCCTGCCGCACGACTACGTTCCCGACGTCGCGGTCATCGTCATCGGCGGCAACGACGTCACCCACCGGGTGCCGGTGGCGAAGTCCGTCGCCCATCTCGAGGAGGCGATCCGCCGGCTGCGTGCCCGCGGCGCCCAGGTGGTGGTCGGCACCTGTCCCGACCTCCGCGCGATCAGGCCGGTGCCGCAGCCGTTGCGGACCATCGGCTCGCGGCTCTCGCGCCAGCTCGCGGCCGCCCAGGCGCGGGCCGCGGTGGCGGGCGGCGCGCACGCCGTGTCGCTCGCCCACGTGGTCGGTCCGCTCTTCGTCGACGAGCCCGACCAGATGTTCAGCACCGACCGCTTCCACCCCAGCGCCCTGGGCTACAAGCGCACCGCCAAGGCGCTGCTGCCGTCGGTCCTGACCGCGCTCGGCATGCAGGACGAGGCGCCGTACGGACACCTCGTGCCGGACTCCCTCCCGGACCCCGCCGCCGGGTTCGTCGTGGAGCCCGTCGCCGAGCCCGCGGAGGACGCCGGTGAGGGGCCGGGCGGGTAGCGTCTGCTGCTTGCACTCGCCTAGGCCGAGTGCTAAACATGAGGCTGGCACTCGTAGCATGAGAGTGACAACACCGGACCGGTGGCGTTGAGGATCAGACGAGCGGCGAGAAAGGGTTCGCCGGGCGGCTGGTCCGGCCGTCGCGGGCAGCCCATCGGACCGGTCCCACGAACGCACCTGTGAAGGATCACTGGAGCTATGCCGAAGCTGATTGCTTTCAACGAGGAGGCCCGGCGCGGTCTCGAGCGGGGCATGAACACCCTCGCCGACGCCGTCAAGGTCACCCTCGGCCCCAAGGGCCGCAACGTCGTGCTGGAGAAGAAGTGGGGCGCCCCCACGATCACCAACGACGGTGTCTCCATCGCCAAGGAGATCGAGCTCGAGGACCCCTACGAGAAGATCGGCGCCGAGCTGGTCAAGGAGGTCGCGAAGAAGACCGACGACGTCGCCGGTGACGGTACGACGACGGCCACCGTCCTCGCCCAGGCGCTCGTCAAGGAGGGCCTGCGCAACGTTGCCGCCGGCGCGAACCCGATGGGTCTCAAGCGCGGCATCGAGGCGGCCGTCTCCGCCGTGTCCGAGCAGCTGCTCGCGCAGGCCAAGGACGTCGAGACCCGTGAGCAGATCGCGGCCACCGCGACCATCTCCGCCGGTGGCGACACCACCGTCGGCGACGCCATCGCCGAGGCGATGGACAAGGTCGGCAAGGAGGGCGTGATCACGGTCGAGGAGTCGAACACCTTCGGCATCGACCTCGAGCTCACCGAGGGCATGCGGTTCGACAAGGGCTACATCTCGGCCTACTTCGTCACCGACCCCGAGCGCATGGAGACCGTGCTCGAGGACCCCTACGTCCTCATCGCCAACTCCAAGATCAGCAACGTCAAGGACCTGCTCCCGCTGCTGGAGAAGGTCATGCAGTCCGGCAAGCCGCTGGTCATCATCTCCGAGGACGTCGACGGCGAGGCTCTCTCGACCCTGGTCGTCAACAAGATCCGCGGCACCTTCAAGTCCGTCGCCGTCAAGGCCCCGGGCTTCGGCGACCGCCGCAAGGCCATGCTGCAGGACATCGCGATCCTGACCGGTGGCCAGGTCATCTCCGAGGAGGTCGGCCTCAAGCTGGAGACCGCCGGTCTCGAGCTGCTCGGCCAGGCCCGCAAGGTCGTCATCACCAAGGACGAGACCACCATCGTCGAGGGTGCCGGCGACCAGGCCCAGATCGAGGGCCGGGTCAACCAGATCCGGGCCGAGATCGAGAAGTCCGACTCCGACTACGACCGCGAGAAGCTCCAGGAGCGCCTCGCCAAGCTGGCCGGCGGCGTGGCCGTCATCAAGGTCGGCGCGGCCACCGAGGTCGAGCTCAAGGAGCGCAAGCACCGCATCGAGGACGCCGTGCGCAACGCGAAGGCGGCCGTCGAGGAGGGCATCCTCCCCGGTGGTGGCGTCGCGCTGGTGCAGGCCGCTGCCAACGCGTTCGAGAAGCTCGAGCTCGTCGGCGACGAGGCCACCGGCGCGTCGATCGTGAAGGCCGCCGTCTCGGCGCCACTGAAGCAGATCGCGATCAACGCCGGCCTCGAGGGCGGCGTCGTCGCGGAGAAGGTCGCGGGCCTCCCCGTCGGCCAGGGCCTCAACGCCGCGACCGGCGAGTACGTCGACCTGCTGGACAACGGCATCATCGACCCGGCCAAGGTCACCCGCTCGGCGCTGCAGAACGCCGCGTCGATCGCCGCGCTGTTCCTCACCACCGAGGCCGTCGTGGCCGACAAGCCCGAGAAGGCCGCCCCCATGCCGGGTGGCGACGGTGGCATGGGCGACATGGGTGGCATGGGGTTCTAGCCGCCTTCGTGCGGACACAACCCGCACATCCCACGCATCACCAGCAGGGCCCCTCGCCAGCGAGGGGCCCTGCTGCATCTCGGCGGGCGGCGGGGCGGCGGCGCGGCGGGGTCGTAGGGGCGTCGGGGTCGTGTGCCTGAGACATCGCTATGCCGATGTCTCAGGCACACGACCCCGACCCAGCCGACCGACCGACCGACCCCCACTGACCGACCTCCGCAGACCGACCGAGCGGGGGCTCAGGTCAACAGCATGATCAGCCCGACCGCCGTACCGACGACGACGATGGTCCAGCGGAGGACCTGGGGCGGGATCCGGCGTCCGTAGTGGGCGCCGATCCGCCCGCCGACCAGCGAGCCGGCAAGGATCAGCAGTGCGGCAGTCCACGCGACGTGGGTGAGCGCGATGAACAGCACCGCGGCGACCACGTTGACGATCCCGGCCAGCACGTTCTTGAGCGCGTTGAGCCTCTGGAGGTCGTCGTCCATGACCAGCCCCAGCAGCGCCATCAGGATGACGCCCTGAGCCGCGCCGAAGTAGCCGCCGTACACACCGGTGAGGAAGATCCCGACGTAGCCGGCGATGCCGAGGTGCTGGGTGCGTACGCCGGCGAGCCGGCGCGCGATCCACGGCTGGGCCGCGATCAGCGCGCAGGCGAGCAGGATGAGCACCGGCACCACCGAGGCGAAGACGCTGCCGGGCAGGCGCAGGAGCAGGACGACCCCGACGATCGCGCCGAGCAGGGAGGCCGAGCCGAAGCCGAGCGCGCGTCGGCGCTGGCCCCTCAGCTCCCGGCGGTAGCCGAAGGTGCCGCTGATGGTGCCGCCGCAGATGCCGACGGTGTTGCTCACGTTGGCCACCACCGGCGAGTAGCCGACGGCGAGCAGCGTCGGGAAGGTCAGCAGCGAGCCGGAGCCGACGATCGTGTTCACCCCGCCGGCGACGACGCCTGCCGCGGTGACCGCGACCGCCTGGATGGGTGACACGGGCAAGGACTCTAGTGTCGCGGTCACTCGGCCGACCGCCCACCCGGCCAACCGCGGGCCAACGCGCGACGGCCTAGCCTGAGCGCATGGACGACGGTGTGGCCGCCCTGGCCGACAGGTTGCGGGAGGTCGGCTACCTGGCCGACGACGACCTGGCGACCGTCGTCTTCCTGGCGCTGCGGATGGAGCGGCCGCTGTTGCTCGAGGGCGAGCCGGGGACGGGCAAGACCGCGCTCGCCGAGGCGCTGGCCGCGACGCTGGGCCGCCCGCTGATCCGGGTCCAGTGCTACGAGGGCATCGACTCGACGCAGGCCCTCTACGACTGGGACTTCCCGCGCCAGATCCTGCACCTCCGCGCGCTCGAGGCGCTCGGTCGCGACGGGGGAGACGGTGAGGTCGCCGAGCTCGAGAAGAGCCTGTACGACGAGCGGTTCCTGCTCGCGCGACCGGTGCTGACCGCCCTGCAGCAGAGCCCGAGCGTGCTGCTGGTCGACGAGGTCGACCGGGCCGACGACGAGTTCGAGGCGTTCCTGCTCGAGGTGCTCTCGACGTACCGCGTCACGATCCCGGAGCTCGGGACGGTGGCCGCGGCCCAGCCGCCGACGGTGGTGCTGACGTCCAACCGCACCCGCGAGCTGCACGACGCGCTGAAGCGTCGCTGCCTCTACCACTGGATCGACCACCCCGGCCTCGAGCGGGAGGTCGCGATCCTGCGCGAACGGGCGCCCGAGGTGAGCGCCGAGCTCGCGCGGCAGGTGGTGGGAGTCGTGCAGCAGCTCCGGGCCGGCGGCGACCTCCTCAAGCCACCGGGCGTGGCCGAGACGCTCGACTGGGCGCGGGCCCTGCACCACCTCGGCACCGCCGAGCTCGACGCCGAGACGGCCGCGCGCACGCTCGGCGCGCTGGTGAAGTACCGCGACGACGCCGAGCGCGTCCGGGCCGCGCTCGACCGGATGCTGACGCCGTGACCGTCCTCGAGCGCGGCGGCGACGAGATCCTGGTCGGATTCGCGACGGCGTTGCGTGAGGCGGGCGTGGCTGTGACGTCCGACCGCACGCGCTCCTACCTCGAGGCGACGGCGCTGCTGGGGGTGGCCGACCGTGAGGCCACGCGGTCGGCGGGACACGCGACGCTCTGCGCCGGGCCAGACGACCTCCACCGCCACGACCGGGTCTTCGAGGAGTGGTTCTCGACCGATACCGGTGGGGGCGCGCTCCGGGCCCGCCCGCGGCCAGCCGCCGCCTCGCCCCGGCTGCTGCCCGACGAGCTCCGCGACCACGCGCCGGGCGACGGCGACGTCGAGGAGCAGGACGCGGTGCACGCCGCCGCCAGCGCCCGCGAGGTGCTGCGGCAGCGCGACGTGGCGACGCTGAGCCCGGCGGAGCGCCGCGAGCTCGCGGCCATGTTCGCCACGCTGCCGGTCGTGCTGCCGCGGCGATCGGCCGCCCGTCGTACGCCGCAGCGGCGGGGCGAGGTCGACATGTCGCGGACGCTGCGCTCCAGCCTGCGGCGCCTCGGCGAGCCGGCCCGGATCGAGCGGCGGAGGCGCGGAAGCCGCGTCCGGCGAGTGGTGCTGCTCGTCGACGTGTCCGGCTCGATGAGCGGGTACGCCGACGCGCTGCTGCGCCTGGCCCACCGGGTCGTCACGGGAGCGCCGGGCGGGGCGGGGCGCGTCGAGGTCTTCAGCCTCGGCACCCGGCTGACCCGGCTGACGTCGGCGCTGCGGCTGCGTGACCCCGAGCGCGCGCTCGCCGCAGCCGGCGACGTCGTGCCGGACTGGTCGGGCGGCACCCGGCTGGGCGAGACGCTGCGGGCGTTCCTGCAGCGCTGGGGCCAGCGGGGGATGGCGCGAGGCTCGGTGGTGGTCGTGCTCAGCGACGGCTGGGAGCGCGGCGACCCGGCGCCGCTCGCGGATGCGATGGCGCGGCTCCACCTGCTGGCGCACCGGGTCGTCTGGGCCAACCCGCACCGCGGCAAGACCGGCTACGAGCCGATCCAGGGTGGCGTGGTCGCGGTGCTGCCGTACGTCGACGACTTCCTGGCCGGCCACTCGATGGCGACGTTCGCGGAGTTGATGGAGGTGTTGCGCAGTGCGTGAGGTGCTGCCCCAGCTGATGAAGTGGTGGGCGGCGGGGGAGACCGTCGGGATGGGCACGGTCGTCGCGACCTTCCGCTCGGCCCCGCGCCCGCCGGGCGCCTCGATGCTCGTCGGCCCCGACGACTCCGCCGTCGGGTCCGTCTCCGGCGGCTGCGTCGAGGGCGCCGTCTACGAGCGCGCGCAGCAGGTCGTCGCCGACGGCCGGCCCGCGCTCGAGAGGTACGGCGTCTCCGACGACGACGCGTTCGCGGTCGGGCTCGCCTGCGGCGGCATCCTCGACGTGTACGTCGAGAAGGTCGATCGCGAGACCTTCCCCGAGCTCGGCGAGATCGCCGCCGACGTCGAGGCCGGCCGCCCGGTCGCGGTCGCGACCGTGGTCGAGCACCCCGATCCGGCGTACGTCGGGCGGCGGGCGGTCCTGCGGCCGACGGCGGTAGTCCCTGACGAAAAGCACCAGGATCCGGTCGGAAGTGGTGCTTTTCGTCAGGGACTGTCCGCGTCGCTGGGCAGCCCCCGCATCGACGACGCCGTCCACGACGACGCCCTCGGCCTGCTCGCGACCGGTCACGACGGCACGCTGAGCTACGGCCCGGACGGCGAGCGCCGCGGTGAGGGGATGCGGGTGTTCGTGTGGGCGTTCGCGCCTGCGCCGCGGATGATCGTCTTCGGCGCGATCGACTTCGCTGCCGCGGTGGCACGTGTCGGGACCTTCCTCGGCTACCGGGTGACGGTGTGCGACGCGCGGCCCGTGTTCGCCACGAGCTCGCGCTTCCCCGAGGCCGACGAGGTCGTCGTCGAGTGGCCGCACCGCTATCTCGCCGCCGAGCGCGAGGCGGGCGACATCGACGGCCGCACGGTGGTGGCGGTGCTGACCCACGACCCGAAGTTCGACGTGCCCGTGCTCGAGCAGGCCCTGCGGATGCCCGAGCTGGCGTTCGTGGGGGCGATGGGGTCGCGGCGTACCCACGAGGACCGGATGCGGCGGCTGCGCGAGGCCGGCGTGACCGACGAGGAGCTCGACCGGCTGTCCAGCCCGATCGGGCTCGATCTCGGCGCCCGCACCCCGGAGGAGACGGCGGTCAGCATCGCGGCCGAGATCATCGCGCGGCGATGGGGCGGGAGCGGCCATCCGCTAGGTGTCACCGAGGGCCGGATCCACGGCGTGGAGCAGGGCGCGACGACCACGTGAGCGGGGTCACGTTCGGTGCTAGCGTGACGACATGGTGCGGCAGGACCTGCAGGACCGGCGGACCGCCACGGTGCGCGCTTGGACGTCGTTCATGGCGCGGCCCGACTCGCAGCTCCCGGTGCGCCCCGAGATCCTGACCAGCTGGCACCGCTCGCGCGGCGCGGTCGACGTCGACACGGTCGCGGCGGCGCCGCTCGCCGACGAGGGCGACACCCGCAGCTTCTGGCGCGACTCGCCGCTGCAGGTCGGTGTCGAGCGGGTCGAGGCCGAGCTGCGTCGTACGGCCGAGGACGGCGACCTGGTCATCGGCATCACCGACCGCGAGACCCGCGTCCTCTGGACGTACGGCGGCCGGGTGATGCGCCGACGTGCCGAGACCGTCAACTTCGTGCCCGGCGGGCGGTGGGACGACGAGTCGGTCGGCACCAACGCGCTCGACCTCGCCAACCGCTCGTCCGCGCCGGCGATGGTCTTCAGCGCCGAGCACTTCGCGCCGTTCGTGCACAGCTGGGTCTGCTGGGCCGCCCCGGTCCACGACCCCGTCACGGGCGGCCAGCTCGGCGTCATCGACCTGTCGACCACCTGGGACCGCACCCACCCGATCGGCCTCGCCACGGCCCGCGTCCTGGCGACGCTGATCGAGCAGGCGATGCCGCGCTCGCGGCTGCTGGTGCCCGACGAGGAGACCGGCGACCCCGGCCTGGTGATGACGCTGCTCGGCAACGCCGAGGTCCGTCTCGACGGACAGCGGCTGCTGCTGACCCGCCGCCAGACCGAGGTGCTCGCCCTCCTCGCCCTGCACCCCGACGGGCTCTCGCTCGAACAGCTCCACGCGGCGCTCTACGGCGACCACGCGGTCACCTTCTCCACCCTCAAGGCCGAGGTCTCGCACCTGCGCCACGCGCTCGGCGGTCAGCTCGCCTCGCGCCCCTACCGCCTGCTGATGCCGGTCGCCAGCGACATCGAGCACGTCCTCGCCCTGCTCCGCCGCGGCCAGGTCGGCCCCGCCGTCGAGGCGTACGGCGGCGACCTGCTCCCCGGCACCGACAGCCCGGCGCTGGTCGAGATGGGCGAGTACGTCGCCGTCGCCGTCCGCGAGGCCCTCCTCGCCGACCCCCAGCCGGATGCCGTCGTGCGCTACGCCGAGCTGGCGCCGTACGACACCGAGGTGGTGGAGCGCTGCCTGGCTGTCGTCGGCCGGCATCCCGCCGTACCGCTGCTGAAGGCGCGGCTCGCCGCCGCACGCGACTGAGCGGGCGGTCACCGGTAATTCACTGGGTTCCCAGTGAATTACCGGGCTCTGGCGCGAAACTTCACCCCAAGACCGAGCAAATCGCCGCGTAGGTCTTCGGTATTTCACTGGGTTCCCAGTGAAATACCGGTTGCCCAACCACCAGCCAACCGCGCCTCCCTAGCGTGAGCCGGGTCACAGATCTCTGTCTGACCAAGGGAGTGCCATGACCCGGATCAACCTCACCGTCGACGGCCAGAGGGTGGCCGACGACATCGAGCCCCGGATGCTGCTGGTGCAGTACCTCCGCGAGCGGCTCGGCAAGACCGGCACCGTCGTCGGCTGCGACACCAGCAGCTGCGGGGCGTGCACGGTCCACCTCGACGGGGCCAGCGTGAAGTCGTGCAACGTGCTCGCGGTCCAGGCCGACGGCGCGACGGTCACGACCATCGAGGGGCTGGCCGCCGAGGACGGCACGCTGCACCCGGTGCAGGAGGCCTTCCACGAGTGCCACGGCCTGCAGTGCGGGTTCTGCACGCCCGGGATGATCATGCAGGCGGTCGACCTCCTGAAGCAGAACCCCGACCCGTCCGAGGAGGCGGTCCGGCTCGGCCTGGAGGGCAACCTCTGCCGCTGCACGGGCTACCACAACATCGTCCGGGCGGTGCAGCGCGCTGCGGGGGAGATGTCCGGGGCCTCGACGGGCCCGACCACCGGCGCAGGGGAGGTCGTGTCATGACCGCCACCCAGGACGCACCCGTCGCCGAGATCGGCCGCGACCGTCGCCGCAAGGAGGATCAGCGGCTGATCACCGGCCGCACCCGCTGGACCGACAACATCACGCTCCCCGGGATGCTGCACCTGGCGATGGTGCGCAGCCCGTTCCCGCACGCCCGCATCTCCGGCATCGACACGACCGCCGCCAAGGCGAGCACCAACGTCGTCGCCGTGCTCACCGGAGCGGACCTGGGCGAGGGCCAGGGCGCGTGCATCAACGCGTGGCCGGTCGTCGAGGACCAGGTCACGCCCGCCCACGTCCCCATGCCCAGCGACCGGGTGACCTTCGCGGGCGAGATCGTCGCCGTGGTCGTCGCGCGGACCGCCGCCGAGGCACGCGACGCGGCCGAGCTGGTCGAGGTCGACTACGAGGAGCTGCCGGCCGCGCTCGACCTGAAGGACGCGGCCGAGAACAAGGTGCTCGCGCACCCCGACCTCGGCACCAACGTCTCGGCGGTGTGGCGCTTCGACTCCGCCGAGGCCGGCACAGGCGGCGACGTCGAGGAGGCCATCGCGAAGGCCCGCGACGGCGGCATCGTGATCGAGCGCGAGTACCGCCAGCAGAGGCTCATCCCCGCCTTCATGGAGCCGCGCAGCGTGGTCGTCGACCCGACCGGCGAGCAGATCACCGTCTGGTCGGCCACCCAGATCCCGCACATCCTGCGCTTCGCGATCGCCGCGTCCACGGGGGTGTCGGAGTCGAAGATCCGGGTCATCGCACCGGACGTCGGCGGCGGGTTCGGCGGCAAGCTGCAGCAGACGCCGGAGGAGATGATCGCGTTCGCGGTGGCCCGTCGGCTCGGCAAGCCGGTGAAGTACACCGAGACCCGCAGCGAGTCGCTGCTGTCGGCCCACCACGGCCGCGACCAGTGGCAGCGGCTCACGCTCGCGGCCGACAAGGACGGCAACGTCACCGGCCTCAAGGTCGACCTGCTCGCCGACCTGGGCTCGTACGTCGCCATCGTCGGCGGCGGCGTCCCGGTGCTCGGCGCGTTCATGTTCAACGCGATCTACAAGTTCCCCGCCTACCAGTTCCAGACCACCAACGTCCTCACCAACAAGACCTGGACCGACGCCTACCGCGGCGCAGGCCGCCCGGAGGCGACGTACGCCGTCGAGCGGCTCATGGACGAGCTCGCGGCCGAGGTCGGGGTGGATCCGCTGGAGATCCGTGAGCGCAACTGGATCAAGCACGAGGAGTTCCCGTTCACCACCGTCGCCGGGCTGGAGTACGACTCCGGCAACTACGAGGCGGCGACGGCCCGGGCCAAGGAGATGTTCGGGTACGACGCCCTGCGGGCCGAGCAGGCCGAGCGCCGCGAGCGCGGCGACCGGGTGCAGCTCGGGCTCGGAGTCTCGACGTTCACCGAGATGTGCGGCCTCGCGCCGTCCCGCGTGCTGGGCAGCCTCAACTACGGCGCCGGTGGCTGGGAGCACGCCGAGGTGCGGATGCTGCCGACCGGCAAGGTCGAGGTCGTGACCGGTGCGTCCGCCCACGGGCAGGGGCACGAGACCGCGTTCAGCCAGATCGTGGCCGACCGGCTCGGCGTACCTTTCGAGGACGTCGAGATCCTCCACGGCGACACCCAGATCTCGCACAAGGGCCTGGACACCTACGGCTCGCGCAGTCTCGTCGTAGGCGGCGAGGCGCTGGTGAAGGCGGTCGACAAGGTCATCGAGAAGGCCAAGCCCGTCGCGGCGCACCTGCTCGAGGCGTCGGTCGACGACCTCGAGTTCGGTGGCGGTCGGTTCACCGTCAAGGGCACCGACCAGGGCATGGCGGTCACCGAGATCGCGACCGCGGTCTTCGCCGCGCACAACCTGCCCGACGGGGTCGAGGCCTCGCTCGACTCGGAGGCGACGTACGACCCGGTGAACTTCAACTACCCGCACGGCACGCACCTCTGCGCCGTCGAGGTCGACACCGAGACCGGCCAGGTGAAGATGCGCAAGTACGCCGCCTGCGACGACATCGGACAGATCATCAACCCGCTCATCGTGGCCGGCCAGGTCCACGGCGGTCTGGTCCAGGGGATCGCGCAGGCGCTGTGGGAGGAGGCCGTGTACGACGAGAACGGCACCCTCGTCAGCGGCTCCTTCGTCGACTACCTGCTGCCGACCGCGGCCGACACGATCAGCTTCGACCTCGACCACACCACGTCGCCGTGCACCACCAACTCCCTCGGCGCCAAGGGCGTCGGGGAGGCCGGCACGATCGCCTCGACACCGGCCGTGGTCAACGCCGTGGTCGACGCGATCCGCCACCTCGGCGTCAACGACATCCAGATGCCCTGCACGCCCGAACGGGTCTGGCGCGCGATCAACGGAGGTGCGAAGTGATCCCCGCAGCATTCGAGTATGTCGCCCCCGGCTCGGTCGACGAGGCCCTCCGGGCGCTGTCCGAGCACGGCGACGAGGCCAAGATCATCGCCGGTGGCCAGAGCCTGCTGCCGGTCCTGCGGATGAGGCTCAACGCGCCGGAGTGGGTGATCGACCTCGGACGCATCGACTCGCTGCGCGGCATCCGCGACGGCGGCGACCACCTCGCCGTCGGCGCGATGACGACCCACCACGAGGTCGGCAACGACGCGGGCATCCACGAGCACGCGCTCCTGGTCACCAAGGCGATCGCCGAGCTGGCCGACGCCCAGGTGCGCCACCGCGGCACCTTCGGCGGTGCGCTCGCGCACGCCGACCCCGCCGGCGACCTCGGCGCGCCGGCGCGGGCGCTCGGTGCGACGTTCGTGATCCAGGGACCGTCGGGCACGCGCGAGGTCGGGGCGGACGACTTCTTCGTCGACCTCTTCGAGACCGCGATCTCCGAGGACGAGATCCTCACCGAGATCCGGATCCCGAAGCACACCGGCTGGGGTGCGGCGTACCAGAAGTTCGTGCGGATCGCGCACCAGTGGCCGATCGTCGCGGTCGCCGCGACCGTGCGGATGGACGGCGACACCATCGCCGAGGCGCGCGTCGGGCTGACCAACATGGGCGCCACGCCGCTGCGTGCCACCGCGGTCGAGGAGGCCCTCGCCGGGCAGCCCGCGACCGAGGACGCCGTCGCGGCCGCCGCCGCGAACGCGCCCGAGGGCACCGACCCGCCGAGCGACCTCAACGGCGACGCGGACTATCGCCGCCACCTCGCCACTGTCCTGACCCGTCGGGCGGTCCTGGCCGCCGCGGGCCGCAACGGCATCCCCGCGATCTGAGGCGCCGATGGACCTCACCCACTCCTTCACCGTCCCCACCCCGGTCGGCGCGACCTGGTCGTCCTTCCAGGACATCGGCGAGCTCGCCGAGTGCTTCCCCGGCGCCCAGGTCACCTCGGTCGGCGAGACCGACGAGGGTGCGCCGACGTTCGAGGGCACCTGCAAGGTCAAGCTCGGCCCCATCGCCCTCGTGTACGCCGGGTCCGGCGCCTTCGTCGAGCGCGACGAGTCCGCCCACCGGTTCCTGGTCGAGGCCAAGGGCCGCGACAAGCGGGGAAACGGCACGGCCGGCGCGAAGGTGACCGTCTCGATGCAGGCGGCAGGCGATGCCACCCAGGTCGACGTGCACACCGATCTGGCGATCACCGGCAAGCCCGCGCAGTTCGGCCGCGGCGTCATGCAGGACGTCTCGGACAAGCTGCTCGGCCAGTTCGTCGCCTGCTTGGAGCAGAAGCTGTCGGCCGCCGCTCCACCGCCCGAGCCCGAGCCAGCGGACGAGGCGGACGCCGCCCCCGCACAGGCGCCCCAGCCGCCGCCGGCGGCCGGCCCGACACCGCCCGACGACGACGCGCTCGACCTGGGCGCGGCCATGCTGCCGGTGCTGCTGAAGACCTACGGCAGGCAGGCCGCCGTCGCGCTGCTCGGCCTCGTCGGCGTGTGGGTGCTGATCAGGAGGCTGCGCCGACGCTGATGCGGCCTACCAGTTGGGGGTGTAGCCCCAGCCCTGGTCGAGGTTCTGCTGGCTCTTGCGCTGCTGCGCGCCCTGCTGGTTCTGCTGCTGGAGCAGCCGCTCGCGCTTCTGCTGCTGCTTGCGCTTGCGTTGCTGCTCCTGCTGTTGCTGCTGGCGCTTGTGCTGCTCGCGCTTCTTGTCCTGCTGGCGCTGCTTCTTGCTCTCGCTGCGCTTCTTCTGCTGCTGTCTCTTCTTCTTCTGTTGCTGGCGCTGCTTCTGCTGCTGGTTGTGCTTGATCTTGTCGTGCAGGCGCTTGTCGACGCGCTTGGCGTCCTTGGTCTGGTGGGGGCCGTGGCCGGAGTCGGTCGGGCACCTGCCGTCCTCGAGCGCGGTGATGCCGGCCTGGTAGGCGTCGTCGGCGGCGTTGGCGTGGCCGGCCTTCTCCGCCTTGTCGCCGATCGCCTCGTCGGCGAGCGAGAGGTTGATGCGCACGGTGCAGCTGTCACGGTGGGGTACGCCGAAGGCCAGCGCCGCCTGGTAGGCCCTGACGGCCACGGCGTACTGGCCGTCGGCGTGGCGGGCCGCGCCCGCGTCGAAGGCGGCGATCCAGTTCTCGAACGGGTCCAGGTGGCCCGCCGACCGGTAGTGGCCGGCCGCGTCGAGGAAGTGGCCGTCGTCGTACGCGCTGTCGCCGGAGTGCTGGACGAGCAGCATCCGCGCGACCATCGCGGCGAACAGCACGGCCGCGATCGCGGGCAGGACGCCCACGACGAGCAGGATGGTGCGAATCCGCCGGCGCGTCATCGCAGCGCCCTCCGCGTCGTCCAGACCGCGCGCCAGCCGGCGCGCAGCTCGAGCAGGACCAGCCCCAGCAGGACCAGGCCGAACACCCAGGTGAGGTCGTTCTCGGCCGTCGCGCCCTCGCTCGCGGGCGCCGCGACGTAGCTCGCCTTGAACGACCTCGCCAGCGCGTCCATGCCTCCGGGCGCGGAGCGGTGCTCGTAGCCGATGCCCATCTGCTGGGCGATCCTCTGCAGGTTCGCGGGGTCGGCGTGGGAGATGGCGGTCGTGCCGGTCGACGGATCCTGGATCAGGCCCTCGTCGTTGGTCAGGTCGTCGGCCTCGGGCATCGGGCCGCCCTGCGTGGTGCCGTAGCCGAGCACGACACCGCCGTCGACGTACTTCGCGACGTCGGACATCGACGTCTGCGGTGTCTTGGTGGTGTCCTCGCCGTCGCTGACGAAGACCAGGACCTGGCGCCGGTCGGGATACTGCTTCTCGGCGTCGGACAGGACCTGGACCATCTGCTCCTTGGGGCGGTCCATCGCCGACCCGATGCCGGCCGTCGGCTGCTCGAGCGTGAGGGTGTCGACCTCGGAGTCGAACGCGTCGGCGTCGTTGGTGTAGGGCAGCTCCATCCGGCTGTCGAAGCCGAAGGTCATCAGCCCGAACCGTGCGCCGGGCAGGGCATCGGCGAGCGCCTTGAGATCGGTGCGTACGCCGTCGATGCGCGGCTCGTGGTTGCCGTAGTCCTCGGCCGCCATCGACCGGGTGCGGTCGACGACGAACAGCACCTGGATGTCGGACACCTGCGTCGGAACCTTGGCGTGGCCGAAGCCGGGGTGCAGCAGCACCAGGACCAGGGCGACGACGATCCCGATCCGGCGGGCGAGCAGGAGCGGGAGCCTCATGCGGGATCACGGTCCTTCAAGAAGAGCAGTCCCTCGACCAGCCACACGACGACGAGCAGGCCGACGCCGATCCCGACGACGACGGTGCCGAGGTGCGGCTCGTCGACGACCTGGATGATCGGCGGCTTCTGGATCCTGCGTGCCTCGGTCCGCTCGATGGAGTCCACGACGGTCGGCACGCTGCCGTCGGCGCCGAGCAGCGAGAAGGTGCCGCCGGTCAGCAGCACGTCCCTCTTGAACTCCGCCAGCGCCAGCGGTCGCGCGGACGTCGTCGGGGCGGCGATGCCGTGCACGACGATGTGCCTGCTCTTCGTGTACGCCGCGGCCTGGTCGAAGGTGAAGACACCCCGCCCGTAGGGCTGGTTGTCGGTGGCCAGCACGATCGAGCGCGAGCGGTGCTGGCTGCTGCGGTCGAAGCGCTGCGCGCAGGAGGCCAGCCCGTCGCCGACCTGGGACTGCACCTTCTGGTTGACGATGGTGCCCTCGGTGAACTTGTCGTAGGCGTCGGAGAAGGTGTCGCCGGTCGCGAACGCCGCCTCGGCCGCTCGCAGCTGCTGCTGGACGAAGTCGTAGTCGTCGGTCAGCGGGAAGACGGTCACAGCAGTGCCGCTCCAGATGGTCAGCCCGACCCGGTCGCCCTTCAGGCCGGCGACGATCTGCTCGAACTGCTTGAGCACCTCGTAGTCGATCGTGATCATCGAGCCCGACGAGTCGAGGCACAGCATGATGTCGCGCGAGCTCTCGCTCTGGGGGATCCGCTTGGTCTCCTGGATCCGCCCGGCCAGGATCACCGCGCCGGTGCAGGCGACGAGCGCGGTCAGCGTCAGGGCGACACCGAGCACGACACGTCGTCGTACGAGTGCGCGGAAGCGGGGGAGCGAGCGCAGCCGCGCGGCATGGGCGACGTACGCCGCCGAGGCCGGGGTACGCCGTGACCAGCCGATCGCCCACACGACCATGAGCACGACCACCAGCACGGCGAGCGCGACCACCAGCCACGGCCAGTGGAGGTGGCGGTCGTCTGCGGCGAGGGGCAGGGTCAGCGGCGCCACGTGCCCACCAGCCCCCGGGCCTGCTGCACCGCGTTGTCGAACCGCTCGGCCGCCTCGCCGTCGTCGTCGGGCGCGAACTCCGGCGGGTACATCACCTCGATCATGTCCGCCAGCGGCCGCGGCGCGTGTGCGCGCAGGTCGGCCAGCGTCATGGTCGAGGCGTGCAGCGGGGTGATCCGCTCGACGTACGCACGGACGACCTCGCTCAGCTGCTGGTGGCCGTCGCGCGCGCTCGTCCGCCCCTCGCGCACGGCGACGACGACCGCGTCGATGCGCGCGAGGTGCTCGCTCTGCAGGTCGGGCAGCGGAACCGGCGGGGGAGGCGGCTCCGGCCTGTCGCGGGTGAACCACAGCGCGGCGAGGTAGTAGGCCGCGGCGAGGAGCAGCGCGAGCGCGGCGAGCCAGAACCACCGGTCGGAGTAGCCGACCGGCCCGTGGAACTCCTTCGGGAGCCTGGCCGGCAGCGTGGCGGGAGCGGAGACGCGCTCTGCCCAATGGAGGCTAGCGGCGGCGAGCATGGCGGTGCCTCTCCAGCAGGCGGAAGACCGCGGTGATCGCCGCGTCGGTGTCGCGGACGCGCTCGTGGACGATGCCGAGCTGGTCGAGGCGGCGGCGGAGTCCCGCCTCCTCGGAGCCGACCAGGGCGGCGTACTCCCTGCGAAGGCGGCGGTCGCCGCGCAGCCAGCCGGGGATCGGGGTGCCGGCGTCGATGTCGTAGAGCGGCCGGTCGGTCAGCGAGTCCGCGGCCGCGGTGGGGTCGGCGTCGCCGATGGTCACGAACAGGATCTCGTGCTGAGCGGCCAGACGCCGCAGGACGTCGGCGAGCTCGTCGGACACCGACACCTCGTCGCTGACGATCGCGAGGATCGTCCGGCGTCGTACGACGCGCGCCGTGTAGTGCAGCAGCGCGACCAGGTCGGCCGGGCCGGACCGCTCGGTGGTCGCGGCGTGGATCGTGGAGAGGAGGCGCTCCAGGTGGAGCTCGGTCGACTCGCGCGGGCGGATGTGCTGCTGGTCGGCGTCGCCGTACACGAGCGAGACGAGGTCGCCGTGGCGGACGGCGAGGTAGCCGATCAGGCCGGCGACGAAGACCGAGAGGTCGCGCTTGGAGACCGGCGAGCGCGTGCCGACCTGGTTGAGCGCCGCCATCGAGCGGCCGGTGGAGACGCAGAGCAGGACGGTGTGCTTGCGCTCGGCGACGTAGCGCTTGACCAGGAGCTGGCGACCTCGAGCGGACGCCTTCCAGTCGATGTCTTTGACGTCGTCGCCGCGGACGTACTCGCGCAGGTCGTTGAAGTCCATGCCGCGACCGATCTGCACGGCGGCGTACTCGCCCTCGAGGAGGCCGAGGACCTTGCGATGCGCGTGGATCGTGAGGCGGGTCCGGATCTTCTGGAGGTACGTCATCGGCGGCGTGCGCTCACGGGGTCGGTACGGCGCGGAACACCGCGTCGATGATCGTCTCCGGCGCGACGCGGTCGGCGAGGGCCTCGAAGCTGAGGTGGAGGCGGTGGCGGAGCACGCCGTGGCGCAGCTCGCGGATGTCCTCGGGGATGACGTAGTGGCGGCCCTGGACCAGCGCCATCGCCCGGGCGGCCTGGAAGAACGCGATCGAGCCGCGCGGGCTCGCCCCGATCTCGACGTACGCACCGAGCTCGGGGCCGACCAGGCGGCCGGCGTCGCGGGTGGCTCGGATCAGCGCGACGACGTACCGCTTGATGGCGGGGTCGACGTACACGCGACGGGTGAGCTCCTGGAGCTCGGCCACGTCGGAGGTGGTGATGGCCGCCTCGACCTGGAGCATGTGCTGGCCGAGAGTGCCGTCGTCGAAGCGGTCGAGGACCTGCAGCTCGTCGCTCTCCGACGGGTAGTCGACGACCTCCTTGATCAGGAAGCGGTCCATCTGGGCGTGCGGGAGGACGTAGGTGCCCTCCTCCTCGATCGGGTTCTGCGTCGCGAGCACCATGAACGGCTCCGGGAGCGGGTGGACCGCGCCGGCGATCGACGTCTGCCGCTCCTGCATGGCCTCGAGCAGCGCCGACTGCGTCTTGGCGCTCGCCCGGTTGATCTCGTCGAGCAGCACGAAGTTGGCGTGCACCGGGCCCAGCTTGGTCTCGAACTCGTGGCGCCGCGGGTCGTAGACCTGGGTGCCGATGATGTCGCTGGGCAGCAGGTCCGGAGTGCACTGGATGCGGGAGAAGTGCGCGCTGACCGATCGGGCCAGGGTCGAGGCGGCCAGCGTCTTGGCGAGGCCGGGGACGCTCTCCAGCAGCACGTGGCCCTCGGCCAGCAGGGTGACCAGCAGCGCCGTACGGACCCGCTCCTGGCCCACGACGCGACTGCCGAACGTGGCGCCGACCTTGTCGATCATCCCGGTCGCCCGCGCGACCTCCTCGCCGGAGAGGGGAGCCGCGGCGGGCCGCGTTCCCCCCGGATTCGTCGGGTCGGGACGCAGCTGGGTCATCTCGGCGGGATCTCCTGGCTCAGGACGGGCGGGATGCTGTGCGGATCGTGGCCGCGGCCGTGCGCGACCAAACCTACCGACCGCCCCGCAGCCACGATTTGGATCTGCCTTCGGGCGTCTGCCAAGATAGCCAGGTTGCTCCGGCGGGGTCGCCGGGGCGCGTCATACCTTGACTACTGAATCGTGTCTCCTCTGCGGCGGCTCTCCGCTGCGATGAGCGTGCTCGGTGGTCACCGCGTGCGGCGCTCCTGGAGACCCGATCGGTCCCGGATCCCTCAGGGGAGCGGGGCGGCCCACAACAGCAGTTCCCAGCGATCCTCGGATCGGTGTGTGCATCAACAGGTGCGACACGCCCGACCTCGGGGGTCGGAGGGGGAGCCCACAGTTCCGGTTGTACGACGAGTAAGGACGAGAGAGACCTATGGCGGGACAGAAGATCCGCATCAGGCTCAAGGCCTATGACCACGAGGTGATCGACACCTCTGCGCGGAAGATCGTGGACACCGTCACCCGTACGGGTGCGAAGGTCGCCGGCCCGGTGCCGCTGCCGACCGAGAAGAACGTCTTCTGTGTCATCCGCTCGCCGCACAAGTACAAGGACTCGCGCGAGCACTTCGAGATGCGCACCCACAAGCGCCTCATCGACATCATCGACCCCACGCCGAAGACCGTCGACAGCCTCATGCGGCTCGACCTGCCGGCCGGCGTCGACATCGAGATCAAGCTCTGATCGAGAAGGCTGATTCAGACATGACCATCGAACGCACTGTCAAGGGCCTGCTCGGCACCAAGCTGGGCATGACCCAGGTCTGGGACGAGAACAACCGGGTCGTCCCGGTGACCGTCATCGCTGCCCCGACCAACGTGATCACCCAGGTCCGCCAGCCCGAGCCGGACGGCTACAACGCCATCCAGATCGGCTACGGCGAGATCGAGGGCCGCAAGGTGAACAAGCCGCAGGCCGGCCACTTCGCCAAGGCCGGCATCACGCCGCGCCGCCACGTCGTCGAGATCCGCACCGCCGACGCGTCGACCTACCAGATCGGCCAGGAGCTCCCCGTCGACACCTTCGAGGTGGGCGAGGCCATCGACGTCACCGGCACCAGCAAGGGCAAGGGCTTCGCCGGAACGATGAAGCGTCACGGCTTCTCCGGCGTCAGCGCCTCGCACGGTGCTCACCGCAACCACCGCAAGCCGGGCTCCATCGGCGCCTGCGCGACCCCGGGTCGCGTCTTCAAGGGCCTGCGGATGGCCGGCCGGATGGGCACCGACACCGTGACCACCCAGAACGTCACCGTGCACGCGGTCGACGTCGAGAAGGGCCTGATCCTGCTCAAGGGCGCCGTCCCCGGCCCCAAGGGTGGCGTCATCGTCCTCCGCACGGCTGCGAAGAAGGGCTGACCTCCATGGCTACCAAGACCGTTGCCGTTGACCTCCCCGCCGACATCTTCGACGTCGAGCTCAACGTCCCGCTGATCCACCAGGTCGTCGTCGCCCAGCAGGCGGCGGCGCGCCAGGGCACCCACGCCACCAAGACCCGCGGCCTGGTCCGCGGCGGTGGCAAGAAGCCCTACAAGCAGAAGGGCACCGGCCGCGCCCGTCAGGGCTCGACCCGCGCGCCGCAGTTCGCCGGCGGTGGCACCGTCCACGGCCCGCAGCCGCGCGACTACAGCCAGCGGACCCCCAAGAAGATGAAGGCCGCCGCCCTGCGCGGCGCCCTCTCCGACCGGGCCCGCAACGAGCGGATCCACGTCGTGGAGACGCTGGTCAGCGGCGACAAGCCGTCGACCAAGACCGCTCTGTCGGCTCTGCTGGAGCTGTCCGACCGCCGCAAGTTCCTCGTCGTGCTCGAGCGCAACGACACCGTCACCTGGCTCTCGCTGCGCAACGCGCCCGAGGTCCACCTGGTGGCCGTCGACCAGCTCAACACCTACGACGTGCTCGCCAGCGACGACATCGTCTTCTCCAAGGCGGCGTACGACGCGTTCGTGGCCGGCAACCAGGGCACCAAGGCATCTGCTCAGGAGGACGAGAAGTGAGCACGCTGCACAAGGACCACCGCGACATCCTGATCGCGCCGGTCGTGTCGGAGAAGAGCTACGGCCTCCTCGACGCGAACAAGTACACCTTCCTGGTGCACCCGGAGGCGAACAAGACCGAGATCAAGATCGCGGTCGAGAAGGTCTTCAACGTCAAGGTCACCTCGGTCAACACCCTCAACCGGCCGGGCAAGTCCCGCCGGACCCGCAACGGCCTCGGCAAGCGCAAGGACACCAAGCGCGCCATCGTGAGCCTCGCCGAGGGCGACCGCATCGACATCTTCGGAGGTCCGGTCTCCTGACCGGGGCTTGAGTAAGGACTGATCGAACAATGGCTATTCGCAAGTACAAGCCGACCACCCCGGGCCGTCGCGGCTCCTCGGTGGCCGACTTCGTCGAGATCACCCGGACCACGCCGGAGAAGTCGCTGACCCGCCCGCTGCCCAAGACGGGCGGCCGCAACAACCAGGGCCGGATCACCACCCGGCACATCGGTGGCGGTCACAAGCGCTCCTACCGCGTCATCGACTTCCGTCGCTACGACAAGGACGGCGTGCCGGCCAAGGTCGCTCACATCGAGTACGACCCCAACCGCACCGCGCGCATCGCGCTGCTGCACTACGCCGACGGCGAGAAGCGCTACATCATCGCGCCGAAGGGCGTGGAGCAGGGCCAGGCGATCGAGGCCGGCGTCAACGCCGACATCAAGCCCGGCAACAACCTGCCGCTGCGCAACATCCCGGTCGGCTCGACGATCCACTGCGTGGAGCTGCGCCCCGGCGGTGGCGCCAAGCTGGCCCGCTCGGCCGGCAACAGCGCCCAGCTGGTCGCCCGTGAGGGCAGCCGCGCGACGCTGCGCCTGCCCTCGGGCGAGATGCGCTTCGTCGACGTACGCTGCCGCGCCACGATCGGCGAGGTCGGCAACGCCGAGCAGTCCAACATCAACTGGGGCAAGGCCGGCCGCATGCGCTGGAAGGGCAAGCGCCCGACCGTTCGCGGTGTCGTCATGAACCCGGTCGACCACCCGCACGGCGGTGGTGAGGGCAAGACCTCCGGTGGTCGCCACCCGGTCAGCCCGTGGGGCAAGCCCGAGGGTCGCACGCGCAAGCGCAAGGCCTCGGATGCCCAGATCATCCGTCGTCGCAAGTCCGGCAAGGGTAGGAAGTAACTGACATGCCTCGCAGCCTGAAGAAGGGCCCCTTCATCGACGGCCACCTCCTCAAGAAGGTGGACGCGGAGAACGACAAGGGCACCCACAACGTCATCAAGACCTGGTCGCGCCGGTCGATGATCATCCCCTCGATGATCGGTCACACCATCGCCGTCCACGACGGCCGCAAGCACGTCCCGGTCTTCGTGTCCGACTCGATGGTCGGCCACAAGCTCGGCGAGTTCGCGCCGACCCGCACCTACAAGGGTCACGTCAAGGAAGACCGGAAGGGACGCCGTCGATGACCACCACTGAGCGCAGCAACACCAGCGCCCGCCGCGAGCGCCTGCTCGGCGACGAGCCCGGTGCCTTCGCGGTCGCCCGCTACGTGCGGATCACCCCGATGAAGGCCCGCCGGGTCGTCGACCTGGTCCGCGGTCTGCCCGTGGACGAGGCTCTGACCACCCTGCAGTTCGCCCCGCAGGCCGCTGCGGCGACGGTCTACAAGGTGCTCGAGAGCGCCGTGGCCAACGCCGAGTCGACCGAGGGCCTCAACGCTGCCGAGCTGATCGTCTCGGCCGGCACCGTCGACGAGGGTCCGACCATGAAGCGGTGGCGTCCGCGTGCCCAGGGCCGGGCCACCCGGATCAACAAGCGCACCAGCCACATCACCCTGGTCGTGCAGCCGGCCGACGTCGCGAAGAAGGTGAAGTAATGGGTCAGAAGATCAACCCCAACGGCTTCCGGCTCGGTATCTCCACCGACCACAAGTCGCGCTGGTACGCCGACAAGCTGTACAAGTCCTACGTCGGCGAGGACGTCGCGATCCGCAAGCTGCTCTCCAAGGGCATGGAGCGGGCCGGCATCGCCAAGGTCGAGATCGAGCGCACCCGCGACCGCGTCCGTGTGGACATCCACACCGCGCGTCCGGGCATCGTGATCGGCCGCCGTGGCGCCGAGGCCGACCGCATCCGCGGCGAGCTCGAGAAGCTCACCGGCAAGCAGGTCCAGCTGAACATCCTCGAGGTCAAGAACCCCGAGGTCGACGCCCAGCTCGTCGCTCAGGGTGTCGCCGAGCAGCTGTCCGGCCGCGTGCAGTTCCGTCGGGCGATGCGCAAGGCGATGCAGACCTCGATGCGCTCCGGTGCCAAGGGCATCCGGATCCAGTGCTCGGGGCGCCTCAACGGCGCCGAGATGTCGCGCACCGAGTTCTACCGCGAAGGTCGCGTGCCGCTGCACACCCTCCGTGCCGACATCGACTACGGCTTCTACGAGGCCCGCACCACCTTCGGCCGTATCGGCGTGAAGGTGTGGATCTACAAGGGCGAGGTCGCCGGCTCCCGTGCCGAGCGCCAGGCCCAGCAGGCCGCCCGCGCCGGCGTACCCGGTCGCAGCGGCCGCCCGTCCCGTGGTGGCGACCGCCCGAGCCGTGGCTCGCGTGGTGCTCGCAACGAGGCTCCCGCCGCTGCTGCTGCGGAGGCCCCGGCTGCCGAGGCCGCCTCGACCGAGACCCAGGAGAGCTGACCCATGTTGATGCCGCGTCGCGTCAAGCACCGCAAGCAGCACCACCCGAAGCGTCGGGGTGCTGCCAAGGGCGGTACTTCTCTCGCGTTCGGTGACTTCGGTATCCAGGCGATCGAGGGCCACTACGTCACCAACCGCCAGATCGAGTCCGCTCGTATCGCCATGACCCGCCACATCAAGCGTGGCGGCAAGGTCTGGATCAACATCTACCCGGACCGCCCGCTCACCAAGAAGCCCGCCGAGACCCGCATGGGCTCCGGCAAGGGCTCGCCGGAGTGGTGGGTCGCCAACGTCAAGCCCGGGCGCGTCATGTTCGAGCTGTCCGGTGTCACGGAGGACGTCGCCCGCGAGGCGATGCGCCGTGCCATCCACAAGCTCCCCATGAAGTGCCGCTTCATCACCCGAGAGGCCGGTGAGTTCTGATGGCCAACGCCACCCAGGCCCACGAGCTGGACGAGCTCAACGACGTCGACCTCGAGTCGAAGCTGCGCGAGGCCAAGGAGGAGCTGTTCAACCTCCGCTTCCAGGCCGCGACCGGTCAGCTCGAGAGCCACGGCCGGCTTCGCACGGTCAAGAAGGACATCGCCCGGATCTACACCGTGGTCCGTGAGCGCGAGCTCGGGATCCGCACCGCTCCGGGTGCCAACGAGGAGAACTGATGACTGAGAACACCGAGACCGTCGAGCGCAACTCGCGCAAGACCCGTGAGGGTCTGGTCGTCAGCGACAAGATGGACAAGACCGTCGTCGTGTCCGTCGAGGACCGCGTCAAGCACGCTCTGTACGGCAAGGTCATGCGTCGCAACACGCGGCTCAAGGCCCACGACGAGCAGAACGACTGCGGGGTCGGCGACCGTGTCCTGATCATGGAGACCCGGCCGCTGTCCGCCACCAAGCGCTGGCGCGTCGTGGAGATCCTTGAGCGCGCCAAGTAGCTCGACCATATTTTCGGCAAGTTCGGCCAGGCTCACCGCGCAGCGTCGCGCTGAGAACCGGCACGACAACCAGGAGAAGAAATGATTCAGCAGGAGTCGCGACTCAAGGTCGCCGACAACACGGGTGCCAAGGAGATCCTCTGCATCCGCGTGCTCGGCGGCTCCGGTCGTCGCTACGCCGGGATCGGTGACACCATCGTCGCCACCGTGAAGGACGCGATCCCCGGTGGCAACGTGAAGAAGGGCGACGTCGTCAAGGCGGTCGTCGTGCGCACCGTCAAGGAGCGCCGCCGTCCCGACGGTTCCTACATCCGCTTCGACGAGAACGCCGCGGTGATCCTCAAGAACGACGGCGAGCCGCGCGGCACCCGCATCTTCGGCCCCGTGGGCCGCGAGCTGCGCGACAAGAAGTTCATGAAGATCATCTCGCTCGCGCCGGAGGTGCTGTGATGACCAACGAGTCCACCCGTAACACGCCCACCCTTCGGATCAAGAAGGGCGACACCGTCAAGGTGATCGCGGGCAAGGACAAGGGCGCCGAGGGCAAGGTCATCAAGGTGCTCCGCGAGGAGCAGCGCGTGATCGTCGAGGGCGTCAACCGGATCAAGAAGCACACCAAGTCCATCGACCAGGGCGGTCGCGCCGGCAACACCGGCGGCATCATCACCACCGAGGCCCCGATCCACGTGTCGAACGTGATGCTGATCGAGGACGGCAAGCCCGTCCGTGTCGGCTTCAAGCGCGTCGACGTCACGAAGCGTCGCCCCGACGGCTCCGAGTACTCCTCGACCCGCAGCGTGCGCATCTCCCGCAAGACCGGGAAGGAAATCTGATGAGCGAGTCCACCATCGAGAAGGTGACCCCGCGTCTCAAGACGAAGTACCGCGAGGAGATCCTCCCGGCGCTGAAGTCGGAGTTCGACATCGCCAACGTCATGCAGGTGCCCGGCCTGACCAAGATCGTGGTCAACATGGGTGTCGGCGAGGCGGCGCGTGACTCGAAGCTGATCGAGGGTGCGGTCAAGGACCTCACCGCGATCACCGGTCAGAAGCCGCTGGTCACCAAGGCCCGCAAGTCCATCGCGCAGTTCAAGCTGCGCGAGGGCATGCCGATCGGTGCGCACACCACGCTGCGCGGCGACCGCATGTGGGAGTTCCTGGACCGTCTGCTGACCCTGGCGCTCCCGCGCATCCGTGACTTCCGCGGCCTGTCGCCCAAGCAGTTCGACGGCCGTGGCAACTACACGTTCGGGCTGACCGAGCAGGTCATGTTCCACGAGATCGACCAGGACAAGATCGACCGGTCGCGTGGCATGGACATCACGATCGTCACCACGGCGACCGACGACGACCAGGGGCGCGCGCTGCTCAAGCAGCTCGGCTTCCCCTTCGCGGAGAAGTGAGGAACTGACATGGCGAAGACTGCGCTGAAGGTCAAGGCCGCCCGCAAGCCCAAGTTCGCGGTCCGGGGCTACACCCGCTGCCAGCGGTGTGGCCGTCCGAAGGCCGTCTACCGCAAGTTCGGCCTGTGCCGGATCTGCCTGCGGGAGATGGCCCACCGCGGCGAGCTGCCCGGCGTCACCAAGTCCTCCTGGTGACCCAGGCTCACATCACTAAGTAGTTGCAGGTCCACTGGCCGTGAGCGGGTGGAAACCACAGCAGAAGGAAACACATCATGACGATGACTGACCCGATCGCAGACATGCTCACGCGTCTGCGCAACGCCAACCAGGCGTACCACGACGCGGTGGCGATGCCGCACAGCAAGCTGAAGCAGGGCGTCGCGGAGATCCTCAAGCAGGAGGGGTACATCACCTCCTTCGAGGTCGCCGACAACGAGAACGGCGTCGGCAAGACGCTGACCATCACGCTCAAGTACGGCCGCAACCGCGAGCGCTCGATCGCCGGCGTACGCCGCATCAGCAAGCCCGGTCTGCGCGTGTACGCCAAGCACACCGGCCTGCCGAAGGTGCTCGGCGGCCTGGGCGTGGCGATCATCTCGACCAGCCAGGGTCTGCTGACCGACCGCCAGGCGAACCAGAAGGGCGTGGGTGGGGAAGTCCTCGCCTACGTCTGGTGACCCGGAACCACTGAGGAAGGAGAGAGAAACATGTCACGCATTGGCAAGCTCCCCGTCCCGGTTCCGGCCGGCGTGGATGTCCAGATCGACGGCGCGCTCGTGACCGTCAAGGGCCCGAAG
Source organism: Nocardioidaceae bacterium (assembly GCA_009780515.1). Classification (GTDB taxonomy): domain Bacteria; phylum Actinomycetota; class Actinomycetes; order Propionibacteriales; family Nocardioidaceae; genus Nocardioides. The sequence continues at coordinate 42,511 of WQZX01000016.1, forward strand.
GGCTCGCTGTCGCACGCAGTGGCCGCGCCCATCACCGTCGAGAAGGGTGACGGCGTCCTGGACGTCAAGCGCCCCAACGACGAGCGTGAGGCGAAGTCGCTGCACGGCCTGTCCCGCACCCTGATCAACAACATGGTCGTGGGCGTGACCGAGGGCTACGAGAAGAAGCTCGAGATCGTCGGCGTCGGCTACCGCGTGCTGCCCAAGGGCCCCACGCAGCTGGAGTTCCAGCTGGGCTACTCGCACCCGATCATCTTCGACGCGCCCGAGGGCATCACGTTCACCACCGACGGCCCCACCAAGCTGGGCGTCGTGGGGATCGACAAGCAGCTGGTCGGTGAGGTCGCGGCCAACATCCGCAAGCTGCGCAAGCCCGAGCCCTACAAGGGCAAGGGCGTCCGGTACGCCGGCGAGATCGTCCGCAAGAAGGTCGGAAAGGCTGGTAAGTGATCATGGCTATCACGCTCAAGCACCAGCGGAACCTGTCCAAGCGCGCCAGCTCCAAGCTGCGCCGCCAGATCCGGGGCCGCAAGAAGATCTCCGGCACCGCTGAGCGCCCGCGCCTGGTGGTCACGAGGTCGACCAAGCACATCAGCGTGCAGGTCGTCGACGACCTCGTCGGCAAGACGGTGGCGTACGCCTCCACGATGGAGGGCGACGTCCGCTCCGTCCAGGGCGACAAGACCGCCAAGGCGAAGAAGGTCGGCGAGCTCGTCGCCGCCCGGGCCAAGGCCGCGGGCATCGAGTCCGTCGTCTTCGACCGCGCCGGTAACAAGTACCACGGTCGCATCGCGGCCCTGGCTGACGCCGCCCGTGAGGGCGGCCTGAGCTTCTGATCGCGAAGAGGACCAAGGAGTCATCATGAGTGAGACCCAGCAGCGCGGACAGCGCTCGGGTGGCGAGCGCGGTCAGCGCGGCGGCCGTGGCGGTCGCGACGACCGTCGTGGCGCCGACAAGAACCAGTACGTCGAGCGCGTCGTCGCCATCAACCGCGTCGCCAAGGTCGTGAAGGGTGGTCGTCGCTTCAGCTTCACCGCCCTCGTCATCGTCGGTGACGGCGACGGCCTGGTCGGCGTCGGCTACGGCAAGGCCAAGGAGGTGCCGGCCGCGATCGCCAAGGGTGTCGAGGAGGCGAAGAAGAACTTCTTCCGCGTCCCCCGCATCCAGGGCACGATCCCGCACCCGGTCCAGGGCGAGAAGGCCGCGGGCGTCGTGTTCCTGCGTCCGGCCGCTCCCGGTACCGGTGTGATCGCCGGTGGCCCGGTGCGCGCCGTCCTGGAGTGCGCCGGCATCCACGACGTCCTCAGCAAGTCGCTGGGCTCGTCGAACCAGATCAACATCGTCCACGCGACCGTCGAGGCGCTGCGGATGCTCGAGCAGCCCGAGGCTGTCGCCGCGCGTCGTGGCCTCCCGGTCGAGGACGTCGCTCCGCACGCCCTGCTCAAGGCGAAGGCCGAGGGCGAGGCCGAGGCGAAGGCGAAGGCCTCCGACTCGAACGAGGCGGTGTCGGTCTGATGGCACAGCTCAAGGTTCAGCAGAAGAAGTCGACGATCGGCTGCAAGGCCAACCAGCGCGAGACCATGCGCACGCTCGGTCTCAAGCGGATCGGCGACGTCGTCATCAAGGAGGACCGTCCCGAGATCCGGGGCATGGTCCAGACCGTCCGTCACCTGGTGACGGTCGAGGTTGTCGGAGGCGAGTGACCATGACTCTCAAGCTTCACCACCTCCGTCCGGCGGAGGGCGCGAAGAAGGCCAAGACCCGTGTGGGTCGCGGTGAGGGCTCGAAGGGCAAGACCGCGGGCCGCGGTACCAAGGGCACCAAGGCTCGCTACCAGGTTCCGGTGGCGTTCGAGGGTGGCCAGATGCCGCTGCACATGCGCCTGCCGAAGCTCAAGGGCTTCAAGAACCCCTTCAAGGTGACCTACCAGGTCGTCAACCTCGACAAGATCAGCACGCTGTTCCCCGACGGTGGCGACGTCACCCCGGAGACGCTCGTGGCGCGCGGCGCCGTCCGCAAGGGCGAGCCGGTCAAGGTCCTCGGTCAGGGCGACCTGACGGTCAAGGTCACGGTGAGCGCGAACGCGTTCTCGACCTCGGCCAAGGAGAAGATCGAAGGCGCCGGCGGGACCGTCACGGTCCTCTGACGCACAGCATGAGTGAAGGGCGCGGCAGTCTGACGAAGGCGGCCGCGCCCTTCGCACGCCCCCTGTTAGGCTTCCGTGCGACCGTCTGCCGACTGGTCACATCGATGAGAGGACCCGTGTGCTCACCGCGTTCCTGAACGCCTTCCGGACTCCGGATCTGCGGCGCAAGCTTCTGTTCGTCCTGGGAATCATCGTCATCTTCCGGGCGGGGTCGCAGATCCCCGCGCCGGGCGTCGACGTCGGACACGTCCAGTTCTGCCTGAACCAGGCCCAGAGCGGTTCGAACGCCAGCCTCTACAGCCTGGTGAACCTCTTCTCGGGCGGTGCGCTGCTCCAGCTGACGATCTTCGCGCTGGGGATCATGCCCTACATCACCGCGAGCATCATCCTGCAGCTGCTCGTCGTCGTGATCCCGCGCCTCGAGGCCCTCAAGAAGGAGGGCCAGGCCGGGCAGACGAAGATCACGCAGTACACCCGCTACCTCACGCTGGGACTGGCGCTGCTCCAGGCGACCGGCATCGTCGCGCTGGCGCGCTCGGGCAACCTGCTCAGCGGCTGCAGCGAGGACCTGCTGCACAACAACAACTCGACCAAGACCTTCTTGATCCTGGTGGTCACGATGACGGCCGGTACGGCGGTCATCATGTGGCTGGGCGAGCTGATCACCGAGCGCGGCATCGGCAACGGCATGTCGATCCTGATCTTCACCCAGGTCGTGGCGACCTTCCCGGCCTCTCTCTGGCAGGTCCAGAAGACGCGCGGCTGGTGGACGTTCGGCGTGGTCATCCTGATCGGTCTGCTGGTCGTCGCGGCGGTCATCTTCATCGAGCAGGCGCAGCGCCGCATCCCGGTGCAGTACGCCCGCCGGATGGTCGGCCGCAAGATGTTCGGCGGCTCGTCGACGTACATCCCGCTGAAGGTCAACCAGGCCGGCGTCATCCCCGTCATCTTCGCGTCGTCGCTGCTCTACCTGCCGGCGATGATCGTGCAGTTCCAGCAGAACTCGAACTCGGCCTGGATCGTCTGGCTGAGCAAGCACTTCGTGGACCAGTCCAACCCGCTGCACATGGCGGTCTACTTCCTGCTGATCATCTTCTTCACGTACTTCTACGTCTCGATCACCTTCAACCCTGAAGAGGTCTCGGACAACATGAAGAAGTACGGCGGCTTCATCCCCGGGATCCGGGCGGGCAAGCCGACCCAGGACTACCTGTCCTACGTCCTGTCCCGCATCACGCTGCCCGGTGCTCTCTACCTGGGACTCATCTCGCTCATCCCGGTGATCGCGTTCGTGCTCATCAATGCGAACTCGAACTTCCCCTTCGGCGGTACCTCCATCCTGATCATGGTGGGTGTCGCGCTGGACACGGTGAAGCAGATCGAGAGCCAACTCCAGCAGCGCAACTACGAAGGATTCCTGCGATGAGGCTCCTCCTCATGGGCCCTCCGGGTGCCGGCAAGGGCACTCAGGCCAAGTTCGTCGCCGAGCACTTCGGCGTCCCCGCCATCTCCACCGGCGACATCTTCCGCGCCAACGTCTCCGAGGGCACCCCCCTCGGCATCCAGGCCAAGGCCTACATGGACAAGGGCGAGTACGTCCCCGACGAGGTCACCAACCTCATGGTGCGCAACCGGATCGACGAGCCCGACGCGGCTCCCGGCTTCCTGCTCGACGGCTACCCGCGCACGCTCGCGCAGGTGGAGGAGCTCGACGGGATGATCAAGCACACCGGCCACCAGCTCGACGCCGTCGTCGTCATCACGGCCGACCCCGAGGAGCTGGTCGCGCGGCTGCTGCAGCGCGCGCAGGTCGAGGGTCGCGCGGACGACACCGAGGACGTCATCCGTCGTCGCCAGGAGCTGTACGCCGCCGAGACCGAGCCGCTCATCGCGGTCTACAAGGAGCGCGGCCTGGTCCACGAGGTCGACGGCATGGGCGAGGTCGAGGACGTCACGAAGCGCATCTTCGACGCGCTCGACGTCGTCCCGCAGAGCTGACGGGCTTGTTCGGCTCGCACCGGGTCCAGATCAAGACCCCCGAGCAGGTACGCCGGATGCGGCGTGCCGGCCTGGTGGTCGGCCGCACCCTCGAGCTGCTGCGCACGGCGGTCCGGCCCGGCGTGACCACCGGCGCGCTGAACGCCCTCGCCGAGGAGCACATCCGCGGCTGTGGCGCCGTGCCGTCGTTCCTGGGCTACAGCGATCCGCCGTACCCGGCCTCGATCTGCACCTCGGTCAACGACGAGGTCGTCCACGGCATCCCGGGAGACCGGGTGCTGGCGGAGGGCGACCTCGTCTCCATCGACTGCGGCGCGATCCTCGACGGGTGGCACGGCGACGCCGCGATCACCGTCCCGGTCGGCGATCCGGCCTCTCTCGACGCACGCGCGGCCGAGCTGCTGCGGGTCACCGAGGAGGCGCTGTGGCGCGGTCTCGCTGCCGCGCGCCTCGGCGGCCGTGTCACCGACATCTCCTCGGCGGTCGAGCGCTTCGTGCACGGCGAGGGCACGTTCGGCATCGTCGAGGACTACACCGGTCACGGCATCGGCACCGAGATGCACATGGAGCCGGACGTGCCCAACTACGGCCGTCCTGGCCGCGGGCCTCGCCTGAAGCAGGGCGTCGCGCTGGCGGTCGAGCCGATGGTCACCCTCGGAGCGATCGACACCGACCTCGCCGAGGACGACTGGACCGTGCTCACCCGCGACGGCTCGTGGGCGGCGCACTTCGAGCACACCTTCGCGCTGACCGACCGGGGCGTGTGGGTCCTCACCGCGCTCGACGGCGGGCGTGAGCGGCTGGCCTCCCTCGGCGTCCCCTTCGGCGGCGAGGCAGACTGAACGCATGGGCGTGGAGGTCATCACCGCGGCGGAGCTGCCGGAGCGGCCGCTGCTGTTCGCCTCCGGCGCCGACGCCTACATGCCCGACCGGGTCGTGCGCACGATGCCGTCGTCCGACGGCTCGGACCCGACGTGGGCCGACGAGGTCCTCGCCGCGCTCGCGCCGGGCCAGCGTGCGCTCGGCGCCCTGTCCTTCGCCGCCGGAGCCCCGGGGATCTTCCACCTGGTCCAGGGCGGTGAGCGCTCCCTCGTCGGGCCGGCGGTGCCACCCCGGCCGCGCGAGTACGACGTGCACGAGTTCCCCACCGCCGAGCGGTACGCCGAGATGGTGGCCGCCGCGCTCGAGGAGATCTCGTCCGGTGTGCTGCACAAGGTCGTGCTGGGCCGCTGCCTGGACGTCGTGAGCCGGCCGCCGCTGGTCGTGGCCGAGGTGATCGACCGCCTCCTCGCTACGCGGCCGGGCCGCTACGTCTTCTCGGTGCCGCTCCAGGCGTGCGAGGAGCCCGGCCCGGTGCTCTTCGGCGCCAGCCCCGAGCTGCTGGTGCGGCGCGAGGGCGCCCAGATCAGCTGTACGCCGCTCGCCGGGTCGGCCCCGCGCTCGGACGACCCCGATGAGGACCGCCGTCGGGCGGAGGGCCTGCTCGCGTCCGCGAAGGACCTCGCCGAGCACGCCTTCGTCGTCGACGCGATCGTGCACGCCCTGAAGTCCGTCTGCGTGGAGGTCGAGGCGCCCGCGACGCCCGAGCTGCTCGCGACCGACACCGTCTGGCACCTCGCCTCCCCGGTGCGGGCGCGCCTGGCCGCGGGCCTCGAGGGTCCGAGCGCCCTGCACCTGGCCCAGCTGCTGCACCCGACGCCGGCGGTGGGCGGCGTACCGACCGATGCGGCGAGCGCGACCATCGCCGCGCTCGAGGGCGACCTTCGTGACTACTTCGCCGGCTGTGTCGGCTGGGTCGACGGCAGCGGTGACGGCGAGTTCGCCGTCACCATCCGCTCCGCGGTGATCGACGGCGACCGGCTCCGGCTCTTCGCAGGCGCGGGCATCGTCGCCGGCTCCGACCCCGCCCTCGAGGTGATCGAGACCGGCGCGAAGCTCGCCACCATGGGTCGTGTCACCGGACTCTCGGCGGAGCTCGGCTCCTGACCTCCACTCCGTAGACTGGGCGCGACGAGGGGAGTACTCCTTCGCCGCGGGCTCGTCACCACGATCCGGTCCGCCGGATCCGGTCCCGCGGGTCGTCGCCCGATCGGGCGGTGGCGGAAGAGACCTCGAGCGACCCACCGACCGCTCAAGGAGCCTCGCATGCAGATCACCGCCATCGGATGGGCCCTGACGCTCGGCATCGCCGTCGTGGTGCTGGCCGTCGACCTCGTCGCCACCGCGCGCAGCCCCCGCGAGCCGACGATGCGCGAGAGCGCGGTCACCCTGGCGGCGTACGTCGGAGCGGCGATCGCCTTCGGCACCTGGGTGCTCCTGGCCCACGGCCACGACCACGGCACCCAGTTCTTCGCCGGCTGGCTGACCGAGTACAGCCTGTCGGTCGACAACCTCTTCGTCTTCGTGCTGCTGATGTCGGCGCTGGGGGTGCCCAGGCGCCACCAGCAGTCGGCGCTGCTGATCGGCATCGTGCTGGCCCTGGTGCTTCGCGGCGTCTTCATCGCGGTCGGCTACGCGATGGTCGAGAGCTTCTCGGCGATCTTCTACGTCTTCGGCGCGTTCCTGGTCTACACCGCCGTCAGGCTGCTGCGGTCCGACGACGAGCGGGAGCATCCCGAGGACAGCGCGGTCGTGCGCCTCGCGAGGCGCCGGCTCAACGTCGGCGAGGAGTTCCGCGGCCTGCGGCCCTGGTACCGCACGTCGACCGGCCGCGTGGTCTCGCCGATGGTGCTGGTCGTCGTGGCCCTCGGCGTCACCGACCTGCTCTTCGCGCTCGACTCGATCCCGGCGATCTTCGGCATCACCCAGGAGCCCTACCTGGTCCTCACGGCCAACGTCTTCGCGCTGATGGGCCTGCGCCAGCTCTACTTCCTGCTCGGCGGCCTCCTGCAGCGCCTGGTCTACCTGCCGATCGGCCTGGCGTTCGTCCTGGCGTTC
>WQZX01000017.1 GCA_009780515.1 Nocardioidaceae bacterium
AGCGCCTCGCGTCCGGGGACCTCAGATTCCACCGACGCAACTGAGCGACACACCCCCGAGAAATCTTGTCGGCGCGCGACCCCAGGGAGCAGCCCAGCGGCGCCCAAGCCCGACTGCAAGCCGCAACCAAGAACCGCGACCACCCCGACCCCACCCCAACGACAGAGGTCGACGCTGCGAGTCGCAACCACCCCGACCCACCCCGACGTCATCCGCTACCCAGCAGAGCCGGAGAAGTCGGCGTGCTCGCCCCACCGCGAGAGCAACTGGACACAGCGGTCGTGGGCGGCTCCGCGGTCGTCGTACAGCTCGACCGCGACGACGCGATAGCGCGCCAGGGCACCGTCGGCCGTGTCCGCGCGATAGACGAGGAGCTTCCACCGAGGATCCCGCAGCCGAGCGATCCGCTCGGCGACCGTGCCCACGGCCGGGTTGACCAGGTCGTCGAGCAACCCGCGACTCCTGCTGAGCGGAGCGGCCAAGGACGGCGACAGCGCCGCCGGCAGCACGAGCAGCTGGTACCAGCGCCCGTCATGCTCGAAGGCACGACAGGGATGGTCCGGGTCGGGCCGGTGGAACGGCGGCACGTCGAAGACCATGGCTACCTCGCTCTGGCCGAAGGCCTTCAGCAGGTCAGGCGAGCTTCTCCAGGATCAGCTCACGGACGCGACCTGCGTCGGCCTGGCCCCGCATCTCCTTCATCACCGCGCCGATGAGGGCGCCGGCGGCGGCGACCTTGCCGTCGCGGATCTTGTCGGCGACGTCGGGGTTGGTCTCGATGGCCTTGTCGACGGCGGCGGAGAGGGCGCCGTCGTCGGAGACGACGGCGAGGCCACGGGCGGCGACGATCTCCTCGGGCGTGCCCTCGCCGGCGATCAGCCCGTCGAAGACCTGGCGGGCGAGCTTGTCGTTGATCGTCTTGGCGTCGACCAGCCTCTGCACCCCGGCCACCTGCTCGGGCGTCACGCCGACCTCGGCCAGCTCCACACCGGCGTCGTTGGCGCGGCGGGCGAGATCGGAGAGCCACCACTTGCGGGCCGACTGCGGCGAGGCGCCTGCGGCCACGGTCTCCTCGACGAGCGAGAGGGCGCCGGCACCGACGGTGTCGCGCATCTCGAGGTCGGAGAAGCCCCACTCCTCCTGCAGCCGGGCGCGCTTCGCGGTCGGGTTCTCCGGCAGCGTGCCGCGCAGCTCCTCGACCCACTCGCGCGACGGCGCGACCGGCACGAGGTCGGGCTCGGGGAAGTAGCGGTAGTCCTCGGCGTCCGACTTCGGCCGACCCGACGAGGTGGTGCCGTCGGCCTCGTGGAAGTGCCGCGTCTCCTGCAGGATCGACCCGCCCGCGTCGAGCACAGCGGCGTGACGCGACATCTCGAACCGTACGGCGCGCTCGACCGAGCGCAGCGAGTTGACGTTCTTGGTCTCGGTGCGGGTGCCGAGCACCCCGGAGCCCTTCGGGGACAGCGAGAGGTTCACGTCCGCGCGGATCGAGCCCTGGTCCATCCGCGCGTCGGAGACCCCGAGGGCCACGATGAGGTCGCGGAGCTGGGCGACGTACGCACGGGCGACCAGCGGCGCCTTCTCCCCCGCGCCGAGGATCGGCTTGGTGACGATCTCGATCAGCGGGATCCCGGCGCGGTTGTAGTCGACCAGCGAGTGGTCGGCGCCCTGGATGCGGCCGGTCGCCCCACCGATGTGGGTGGACTTGCCGGTGTCCTCCTCCATGTGGGCGCGCTCGATCTCGACGCGGAAGGTCTCGCCCTCCACATCGACGTCGAGGTAGCCCTCGAAGCAGATCGGCTCGTCGTACTGCGAGGTCTGGAAGTTCTTCGGCATGTCCGGGTAGAAGTAGTTCTTCCGGGCGAACCGGCACCACTCCGCGATGTCGCAGTTGAGCGCGAGGCCGATGCGGATCGCGGCCTCGACGGCCTTCGCGTTGACGACCGGCATCGCGCCGGGCAGGCCCAGGCAGGTCGGGCAGACCTGCGTGTTCGGCTCGCCGCCGAACGTCGTCGGGCAGCCGCAGAACATCTTGGTGTTCGTGTTCAGCTCGACGTGGACCTCCAGGCCCAGCGCCGGGTCGTACGTCGCCACGACCTCGTCGAAGTCGATCAACGTGTCAGCCATCTCAGGCCTCCTTCGAGGTGTACGACGACGGGCCGATCGGACCGCCCCACTTGTCCAGCAGCGCGGCCTCGAGCGCCGCACCGACGCGGTAGAGGCGCGCATCCTCGAGCACCGGCGCGAGGAACTGGATGCCGGTCGGCAGCCCGTCGGCCGACGAGACGCCCGACGGGATGGAGATGCCGGGCACGCCGGCCAGGTTCGCCGGGATGGTGGCGAGGTCCTGGAGGTACATTGCCAGCGGGTCGTCGGCCTTCTCGCCGATCGGCCACGCGGTCGAGGGCGCGGTCGGCGAGACGAGCACGTCGACGCTCTCGAACGCCCTCTTGAAGTCGTCGATGATCAGCGTGCGGATCTTCTGCGCCTGGCCGTAGTAGGCGTCGTAGTAGCCCGACGACAGCGCGTAGGTGCCGATGATGATGCGGCGCTTGACCTCGTCGCCGAAGCCGGCGTCGCGCGAGACGCGCATGACGTCCTCGGCGGACGGGGACCCCTCCGGCGTGACCCGCAGGCCGTAGCGCATGGCGTCGAACTTGGCGAGGTTCGAGGAGCACTCGGCCGGCAGGATCAGGTAGTACGCCGCCATCGCGTGCACGAAGCTCGGCAGCGAGACCTCGACGACGTCGGCGCCGAGATCCTTCAGCACGGACACCGACTCGTCGAAGCGCTCGACGACGTCGGCACTCCACGCGTCGCCCTGCAGCTCCTTCACGACACCCACGCGAAGGCCGGAGAGATCACCGGCGGCGCCCTCGCGAGCGGCCGCCACCAGGCCCTCGACCGGGTTCGGCACCGACGTGGAGTCCATCGGGTCGTGGCCGCCGATCAGCTCCTGCAGCAGCGCCGCGTCGAGCACCGTGCGGGTGCAGGGACCGAGCTGGTCGAGGGAGTTGGCCAGCGCGATCACGCCGTACCGAGACACCGAGCCGTACGTCGGCTTCACGCCGACCGTGCCGGTCATCGCGCCCGGCTGCCGGATGGACCCGCCTGTGTCCGAGCCGATCGCCAGCGGGGCCTGGAAGGCGGCGACCGCGGCGGCCGAGCCACCGCCGGAGCCGCCGGGGATCCGGTCGAGGTTCCACGGGTTGCGCACCGCGCCGTACGCGCTGTTCTCGTTGGACGAGCCCATCGCGAACTCGTCCATGTTGGTCTTGCCGAGGATCGGCAGGCCGGCGGCCTTGATCCGGGCGGTCACCGTGCCGTCGTACGGCGGGATCCAGCCCTCCAGGATCTTCGAGCCGGCCGTCGTCGGGAGACCCTCGGTGGCCAGCACGTCCTTGATCGCGATCGGTACGCCGTCGAGCTCGTGCAGCGGCTCACCGGCTGCCCGACGGGCGTCCGAGGCCGCGGCCTGCTCCAGGGCGCCGGAGGCGTCGACGTGCAGGAAGGCGTTGAGGTCGCCGTTCGTGGCCGCGATCTGGTCGAGGTGGGCCTGCACGAGCTCGACCGACGTGACCTCGCCGCTCGCGAGCGCGGCGGCCTGCTCGGCCGCGGTCCGCTCGATCCAGGCGCTCACTGCTCGTCCCCCAGGATCCGCGGGACGGAGAACTTGTCGTCCTCGGCCTCGGGCGCGCCCGACAGCGCCTGCTCGGGCGTCAGGCTGGGCCGTACGACGTCCTCGCGGAACACGTTCGTCATCGGGATCGGGTGCGAGGTCGGCACGACGTCGTCACCGGCGACCCCCTGGATCGACGCGACCGACTCGAGGATCACGTTCAGCTGGGGCGCCAGGTGGTCGAGCTCGGCATCGGACAGATCGATCCGGGCGAGGTCGGCCAGGTGGCGCACCTCGTCGCGCGAGAGTTCGGGCATGACCTCATCCTAGGGAGCCGATTTCCGATGGCTCGAACCGGCAAGACCGCCTAGCCTCCGAGCATGTCCGACCACGACGACACGTTCCGAACCGCAGCCGACCGTCCCGCGCTGGAGAAGATGCTCGACTGGCAACGGGGCGAGATCGTGGGGCTGCTCGACGGGCTCACCGAGGAGCAGGCGCGCCGACGGCTGGTGCCGTCGCTGACAACCCTCCTCGGGCTGGTCAAGCACGCCACGTTCGTCGAGCGGGTGTGGTTCCACAGCCGGGTGGCGGGCCGGTCCCGCGAGGAGGTCGGGCTCCCCGGCACCGTCGACGAGAGCTTCACGCTGACCGACGACGACACCATCGCGACGATCACCGCCGAGTTCGAGGCCGCCTGCGCGCGCTCCCGGGAGATCGCCGCCGAGCACCCCGATCTCGCCGAGCGGTTCCCGTGGCGCGACGGCCCGGTCTCGCTGCGCTTCGTCTACGCGCACATGGCCCAGGAGTACGCCCGGCACGCCGGGCACGGCGACATCCTGCGCGAGCAGATCCTCGCGGCCGGCTGAGCGCGGTCGCTTGGCAAAGGCTTGACCGTTCCGCCACGCGGAGGTCGCGCCTGTGGTGATGATGAGTCAGACCCGAGCGGTCCACGTCATGCGTCCTGATCGGGCGGGCGCCGAGCGTGAGCTCCCGACCTCATCACCAGAACCAACGTGGGGACATCATGACCCGAACCTCCTCACGGCGGCTGCGCAGCGCGCTGGTCGTCGTCTCCCTCACCGCAGCGACGACCGGCACCGCCACCGCGGTCACCGGCCCGGCGAACGCCGTCAGCAACGTGTGCCCGACCGCCACGACCTTGACGATCAACGGCAAGACCTCCAACCAGGCCGTGCAGTACGGCGCCACCGTCACCCTCGGCGCCAGCGTGGCGCTCGGCACCTGCCAGTTCGCCGACGGCGTACCGACCTCGATCACGGTCGGCACCCTGGAGATCGACCGCATCACCGACGGCGACCTGACGGTCGTCAAGAAGATCGGCGTCTCCTCCGGCAGCTCCAGCATCTCGATCTCCGGCAAGAACCTCGTGCCGGCCCTGTCGGAGTACAAGGCCGTCTACCTCGGCAACTCCGACGACCACTCGGGCGACACCTACGAGAGCTCGCAGGACGTCCGCTACGCCGGTCCCTACCGCACCTGGCAGCGGAGCTCGGCGTCGCGCTGGGTCAAGGGCGGGTTCCACGGCGTCTACAAGATCAACCCGTCGGTCAGCATCAAGGGCCTCAAGGTGCAGCTCCAGCGCCGTACGACGTCCGGCTGGACCACCTTCGCGCAGCCCCGGGTTAGCTCGGCCGGCCTGCTGACCTACACGTTCAAGGCCGGCGTCACCCGGGTGATGCTCCCGTTGGCACGCGGGTTCATCGCCAGCGAGTGGAAGGTGCAGGTCATCATCCGGCGCGGCCGGCAGGCGATGCGCCAGGTGCGCTGACCGCGCCCCGCTCCACCCCCTCGGAGCCGGGCGGGTTTGGCCGGAGCCCGGGCGGGCTATCCAACCCCACGATGCCGAATCATCCGATCATCTGTGGGGGACGCATGAACCGACCCGTCGTACGCCGCCTGCGCTCCGCGCTGGTGGCCCTCGCGCTCACCGCCGCGGGCACCGGCACGGCGGTCGCCGTCGGGCCGGCACACGCCGCAGCCGCGACCTGCACCGACTCGCTGACCCTCACCGCGAACGGCCGCAGCACGGGCGTCTCGGTCGCCTACGGCACCTACGTGTCCGTCCATGTCGACGTCGTCGCGCACTGCACCGGCGGGAGCCTCGCCCCCGGCGCACCGCTCGGCGGCACCACCACGCTGTGGAGGTCCTTCGACGCCGGCGACACCTGGACCAAGGCGAAGACCGCCTCGAGCGCCGACCGCGGCCACGTCTCCATCCACGGCACCCACGTCGTGCGGCGGACCACCTGGTTCTACGCGTCGTACTCCGGCGGCACCGACTCCTCCGGCGACACCTTCGCCGCCGCGCCGTCCAGGAGCGTGGGCGTCGGGATCTACCGCACCACCAGGATGGTGTCCTACCGCAGCATCCGCGGAGGCACCCGTTCGACGTACAAGGTCGGGCCGGCGGCGAGCATCCGGGGCCTCGAGGTCGTCTTCCAGCGCCGCGCGGGCAGCCGCTGGCGCGCGGACAAGAAGATCAGGGCCGGCTCCGCGGGCATCGTCGTCGGCACCTTCGCGATCGGCCGCTACCGCATGCACCTGCCCGCCGCCCGCGGCATGCTCGGCTCCTACGCCACCTTCAGCGTCACGCGCCACCGGCCCGCGCACGACCGGGTCGCGCTGCGCTGAGACGGACGGGGCGTGACCGATCGCCCTGACTAACGTTGCATCGGTCAACGGGTTTGGTCCGGGTCCAAGCCGGTTATGTACTGCTTCGCTGCGCCGACTCCAACCACCTCTTCGACTGGGAGATCCCCGATGAACCGACCCTCCGTACGCCGCCTGCGATCCGCACTGGTGGCCCTCAGCCTCACGGCCGCGACCGCGGGCACCGCCGTCGCCGTCGCCGGACCGGCGACCGCTGCCAACGTGAGCTGCACGACGAGCACGACCCTGACGGTGAACAGCAAGGCCACGACCCCCCAGATCGTCTCGTTCGGGACCTACCTCGACGTCCAGGCGAGCGTCAGCGCGAGCTGCACCGGCGGCTCGCCCAACTACGTCGAGGCCGGCACGCTCTGGCTGCAGAAGCGGACCTCGAGCACCGGCGCCTGGACCACGATCGCCAAGGAGACCGGCTTCAACGCCGAGAGCGCGTCGAAGTACGGCACCAACGTCGCGACGAGGACCACCCAGTTCCGGGCCGTCTACTACGGCGGCGCGTACAACAACGGTGCGGGCAGCGACACCTTCGCCAACTCCAGCTCCAAGTACATCCTGGTCGGCATGATCCGAGCCAGCAAGGATCTCGCGTGGCACAGCGTCCGTGGCGGCATCCACGGCTCGTTCAAGTTCTCCCCCGCCGCCAGCATCAAGGGCCTGAAGGCCGAGGTGGAGCACAAGAGCGGCACCCACTGGAAGATCCTCCGCAAGGTCAAGGCCAACTCCAAGGGCATCGTCACGACCACCCTCCCGCTCGGCAAGAACCGCATCGTGGTTCCCACTGCGCGAGGCTTCGTCGGGTCCTACCACACGGTGTCGGTGACCCGGGCGCGCGCGACGCACCGGGCCGTCGTCCGCTGACTCCGCTGACTCCGCTGACTCCGCTGACTCCGCCGACTGAATAGCAAGCACCACCACTGAGCCCCGGGTCCACGGACCCGGGGCTCAGTCCATCGCGGCCGTCCCGCCGTCGAGCAGCTTGACGAACTCCGCCTCGTCGAGGATCCGCAGGCCGAGCTCCTCGGCCTTGGCCGCCTTGGAGCCGGCGTTCTCACCGACGACGACGTAGTCGGTCTTCTTGGAGACCGAGCCGGCGGCCTTGCCGCCGCGGGCGATGATCGCCTCCTTGACCGAGTCGCGGGTGAAGCCGTCGAGGCCACCGGTGACGACGACGGTCAGGCCCTCGAGCGTCTGCTCGATCGAGCCGTCGCGCTCGTCCTCCATCGAGACGCCGGCGGCGGCCCACTTGTCGACGATCTCGACGTGCCAGTCGACGCCGAACCACTCGATCACGGCGTCGGCGATCACGCCGCCGACGCCGTCGATCGCGGCCAGCTCCTCCTGGGATGCCGCGCGGATGGCGTCCATCGAGGCGAAGTGGCCGGCCAGCGCCCGAGCAGCCGTCGGTCCGACGTGGCGGATCGAGAGGCCGACGAGAACGCGCCACAACGGCACGTCCTTGCGGTCGGCGAGGTTGGCCAGCAGCTTCTCGGCGTTGGCGGTGAGGACCCGCTCCCCCGCGCCCGCCTCGACCTCGCTCCGCTTCGCCGCGCGCGTGAAGAGCGGCGTGGCGAGCAGCTTGTCGGCGGTCAGGTCGAAGACGTCGCCCTCGTTGGCCACGGCTCCCGACTCGTGCAGCGCGATGGCGGCCTCGGCGCCGAGGCCCTCGATGTCGAAGGAGCCACGACCCGCCACGTGGTTGATCCGCTCGACGACCTGGGCGCGGCAGTCGCGGTGGTTGGGGCAACGTCGGTCCTTGTCCCCCTCGCGCTGCTCGACCAGCTCGGTGCCGCAGGCGGGGCACGTGGTGGGTGGCACCCACGCCGGGAGGTCGTCGGGCCGCAGCGCCAGCACCGGGCCGAGGATCTCGGGGATCACGTCGCCGGCCTTGCGCAGGATGACGGTGTCGCCGGGACGCACGTCCTTGCGCGCCACCTCGTGGAAGTTGTGCAGCGTCGCCATCTCGACCGTGGAGCCGGCCACCTTGGTCGGCTCCATCACCCCGAACGGCGTCACCCGGCCGGTGCGACCGGTGTTGACCTCGATCGCCTTGAGCTTGGCGTGCACCTCCTCGGGCGGGTACTTGAACGCGATCGCCCAGCGCGGGGCTCGGGAGGTGCTGCCGAGCGCCCGCTGGAGACGTACGTCGTCGACCTTGACCACCACGCCGTCGATCTCGTGGTCGAGGATGGCGGTGTCGTGGCGGTGCTCGCCGTAGAAGTCGATGTACCCGCGCACCTCCTCGACGCTGCCGAGCACCCTGACCTTCTCCGAGACCGGCAGGCCCCAGGCCGCGAGGGCGGCGTACCCCTGCGACTGGGCCTTCGGCTCGAAGCCCTCGCGGGCGCCGATGCCGTGGCAGACCATGGTCAGCCGGCGGGAGGCGGTGACGCGCGGGTCCTTCTGGCGCAGCGAGCCGGCCGCGGTGTTGCGGGCGTTGGCGTAGAGCGGCTTGCCGGCCGCGGCCTGCTGCTCGTTGATCTCCTCGAAGACGGCGGTCGGGAGGTAGACCTCGCCGCGCACCTCGACCAGAGCCGGCACCGGGAACTCCTTGGTGCCGGTGAGGCGGCGCGGCACCGAGTCGATGGTCGAGACGTTGGGCGTGACGTCCTCGCCGGTCGCGCCGTCGCCGCGGGTGAGCGCTCGCGTGAGCCGGCCGTCCTCGTAGAGCAGGTTGATCGCCAGGCCGTCGACCTTCAGCTCGCAGAGCAGCTCCGGGGTCGTTCCGGTCTCGCGCAGCACTCGGTCGAACCATGCCGACAGCTCCTCCTCGGAGAACGCGTTGTCCAGCGACTCCATCCGCTGGAGGTGGTCGTACGCCGCGAAGTCGGTGTAGGCCTTGCCCATCACCCGCTGCGTGGGGCTGTCCGGGGTCACCAGCGCGGGGAACTGCTCCTCAAGCGCCCTCAGGTCGGAGAGGAGGGCGTCGTACTCGGCGTCACTGAGGGGCGAGCTGCCGTCGCGGTAGTAGGCGTCGGATGCCGCCTCGATCTCCGCCACGAGGCGGGCGTGCTCGTCACGCCCGGGGTTGGCAGCACCGGCCTGGTCCGCAGTCATGGGTCCATCTTGCCGCGTGCCACGGACACTGCCGGAAGCAGTCGGCGGGACCGGGCCGAGGCCCGGTCCCGCCTGGTGCTGGCGCTGCTAGTACTGCGAGCCGTGGTCGGTCGACGGCAGGTAGTCGGTGTCGCCCGCGAAGGCGGCGTCGTACCCGTTGCTGACCATCACGTTGACCGTCATCAGCACCGAGCTGGTGCAGGTCGCGACGCCGTGCGCGTCGGTCACCGCCGAGCACACCGGGCGGTCACCGCCGATCTGGTGCGTCGTGAAGCTGACCGTGCGACCGGCCAGCGGCGAGCCGTCGGGGCCCGTGAGCGTGGCCTTCACGATGCCGACCTCGGCGTCGATCGACGCGTCGTGGACGGTCACCAGCGTCGCCGCGGAGAGCGACGTCGCCGCCCGCTGCACGGTCTCGGTGAACGGGGCCGACGTGCTCGCCCCGAACTCGCCCCCACCGTCGTACGACGCCGTCACCCGGTGGTCGCCGGCCTCCCAGGCGTCGACCTTCAGCGAAGCCTCGCGGTGGCCGTCGACCGTCGCGAGCTGGGCCGTGCCGAGCACGGTGTCGCCCTCGGTGAAGGTCACCGTGCCGCTCGAGTCGTCCGAGGTCGGCAAGGTGCCCGCGACCGTCGCGGTGAACGTCACCGAGTCGCCGTAGGTGATCGGGTCCGCCGACGCGGACACGCCCGTCACGGTCGGCACACCGCGCACGGTCTGGACGACCGATGCCGTCGACCCGTCGAAGTTGAAGTTGCCGACGTACGTCGCGGTGACGGTGTGGTCGCCGGGCTTCAGCGTCGAGGAGACGAACGTGGTGCTGGCCGCGTCGTCGCCCGCGTCGGAGAGGCCGGTCGCGCCGAGCAGCGTCGCGCCCTCCCAGAACTGCACGACGCCGGACGGGTGTCCGGTGGCCGGTGCCCCGGCCGTGACCTTCGCCGTGAACGTCACCGGCGAGCCGTACGCCGACGGGCTGCCGTCGCTGCTCAGCGCGAGCGTGGTCGCGCCCTTGCTGACGCTCTGGCCGTTGCCCTGGTCGAGGGTTCCGTCGCTGGCCACGAAGTCGCGGTCGCCGCTGTACGACGCGGCGATCGCGTAGGTGCCGGGCGACAGCGACGCGAAGCTGCTGCTCGTCGCCGTCCCCCCGACCACGGCGACCGGCTGGCCGAGCGGGGCGCCGTTGACGGTGAACGTCACGGTGCCGCTCGGGTCGCCCGCACCGGGCGCCACCGGGGTGACGGTCGCGGTGAACTTCACGCCCTGACCCGACTGCGCCGGGTTGGCCGAGGAGGTCACGACCGTCGAGGTCTGCGCCCGCTGCACGGTCTGGGTGACCGAGCCGGAGCTCGAGGTGAAGTCGTCGTCGCCGGCGTACGACGCCGTGACGGCGTGCGTCGCGACGGACAGGTCCGACACCGTGATCGTGGCCCGCTCACCGGTGCTGGAGTCGACGTGGGCGGAGCCCAGGACCGTCGATCCGTCCGAGAAGGTGACCGTGCCGGTCGGGTCGCCGGCGCCCGGCGAGACCACGTCGACCTCGGCGGTGAAGGTGACCGGCTGGCCGAACACCGACGGCGCGGACGAGGAGGTCACCGAGGTGCTGGTGGCCGCCTTGTCGACCGTCTGGGTGACGTCGTCGGACGAGCTGGTGACGAAGTTCTCGTCGTCGCTGTAGTAGGTCGCCCTCATCGTGTGCGGACCGGGCGCGAGGCCGTCCACGGTGGTCTCGGCGACCCCGTGGTCGAGGTCCACGAAGGTGCCGACCGTGTTGCCGTCGACGGTGAACTTGATCGCGCCGCCCGGGTGCCCGGTGGCCGGCGCGTCGGCGGCGACCTCGGCGTGCAGCGTCACCGACTGGCCGAACACCGACGGGTTCGGCGAGGTGGTGAGGGTCGTGGTGGTGTGGGCCGCGTCGACCGTCTGGTCCAGCGCGTCCGAGCCGCCCGCGAAGTCGCCGTCGCCGCTGTAGTCGGCGGTGACGTGGTGCGTCCCGACGAGGAGCTGGGTGGACGAGGACGTCGCGTTGCCGCTGCTGTCGATGGCCACCGGGTCGCCCACGGGCGATCCGTCGACGGAGAACTGCACCGTGCCGGTCGGCGTACCGCCGCCGGGCGCGTCGGCGGTGACGTGGGCGGAGTAGGTGACCGGCTGGCCCGACAGCGGCGTTGCCACCGACGTGCTCAGGTCGATCGAGGTGTCGTCGCGGTTGACGCCGTGGGTGAGCGTCGCCGACGAGCTCGACGCGAAGTCGCCGTCGCCGTTGTACGTCGCGTCGACGTCCCGGTTGCCCGCGTGCAGGTTGGAGATGGTGACCGAGGCGTGGTCTCCGTCCAGCGGGACTGCCGTGCCGTAGGGCTGGCCGTCGACGTCGAACTGCACCGAGCCCGTCGGCGTACCTGCTCCGGGCGCCTGCACGCCGACCGTCGCCGTGAAGGTGACGGCCTGGCCGCTCACGGTCGACGTCGGGTCGTCGCCGAGGGTCGTGGTCGTCGCTGCCTTGCCGACCTGCTGGGTCTTCGTGCCGGCGGTGCCGCCGGTGTAGTCGGAGTCGCCGCTGTAGACCGCGCCGACGGTGTGCGCCCCGGTGTAGAGCGTCGAGGTGCTCCCGCTCGTCGCGCTGCCACCCGCCAGGCTGACCGGCGAGCCGAAGCTCGACCCGTCGACCGTGAACTGGACCGTGCCCGTCGGCACTCCCCCGCCCTGGGTCGCCGCGACGTTCGCCGTGAACGACGTCGCCTGACCGTGCACGACGTCAGCCGGCTGCACCACCGTCGTCGAGGTCGCGTCCTTGGCGACCGTGATCGAGCTCGACGCCGACTTCGCGTCGTGGTTGGTCGATCCCGCGAAGCTCGCCGTCACCGTGGCCGACCGCGGCGGCCCGGCGATCGGCAGGTTCGCCGAGGCCACCCCGCTGCCGTTGGTCGTCGCGGTGACGCTGCCGCCGCCCGAGAGGGCGAACGTGACCGACTGGCCGCTGAGCGCCTGCGGGCTCGCGTTCGGGTCGGTCAGCGTCGCCGACACCGGGACCGTGGTGTTCTGCGGTGCCGATGCCGGGCTGTCCAGCACGATGTTCGCGACGTTGTCGATCTTGATCGTGTTGTTGACCGTCGCCGAGCTGTTCGTGCAGTAGAGCGCCAGGAACGCGGCCTTCCGCGACGTCTCGACCGCCCGCAGGGTGTAGGTGCCGTTCGGGTAGCTCTCGGTCACCACCGAGCCGGTCGTCACCGCCCCGGTGGCCGTGATCGTCTGGCTCCAGACGGCCGTGCCGGCGGAGTTGATCAGCGAGAACGCCACGTTCGGCGAGGTGCCGTTCAGGCAGGCCGTGCCGTCGCTGACGCCCGAGTCGGAGAAGGTGACCGTGCCGTGCACCGTCGCCCCCGATCCCGGCGAGGTGATGGACGCGTCCGCCGGAGCGACGAGTGCGACGGACAGCCCGAGGGGTACAGCGGTTGCGGCGATCGCCGCGATGAGCTTGCGCACGGGGCCTCGACCTTTCGTGGAGTGGTGCGGGCGACGGGCGATCACTTGATGATCCCCGCCTTGGCCGTGGAGCCGACGAGGTCGCCGGTTCCGGAGAACGTGGCCTGGTAGCCGTTGTTCAGCACGAGCTGCAGGATCTTGCTGCTCGCGCTGCACGTGGCCACGCCGGAGGCGTCCGTGACCGAGGTGCACGCGGTCGCGCCCCCGATGGTGAACGTCACCGGCACGCCCGCGACCGGACCGAGGCTGGAGGCCACCGTGACCTTCAGCTGGCCCAGGGGCAGGCCCAGCGGAAGCAGGCTGACGGCGGCGGCGTCGGCCGTCATCGTCGTGGCCCGCTTGGCGACCGTGACCGTCGTGGCCGAGGAGGTGCTGCCGGCGAACAGGCCGTTGGCCGCGTAGACCGCCTCGACCGAGTGGCTGCCGGCGTCCAGGCCGCTCAGCGACAGGGTCGCGGTGCTCGCCGAGTCACCGGCCGCGACCGGCACCGTGCCGAGCGTGGTGCCGCCGTCGACGAACCGGACCGTGCCCGCGGGGAGCCCGAACGCCGTGCTGGCCGGGGTCACCGTGGCCTTGAGCGTCACCGTGTCGCCGTACGTCGACGAGGCGGGTGTCGCGCTCAGGGCGGTCGTCGTCGCGATCTGGTCGACCTGCTGGGTCAGCGTGTCGGACTGGGCCGCGAAGTCGGCGTCACCGGAGTAGAGCGCCGTGACCGTGTGCGCACCGGGCCCGAGGTCGGAGACCGACGGGCTCGCCGCCGATCCGCCGTGCAGCGCCACCGCGTCGCCGAGCGGTGACCCGTCGACGCTGAACTGCACGAACCCGGTGGGAGCTCCGGTGCCGACCTGCTCGGAGTCCACCGTGGCGGTGAAGCCCACGGACTGGCCGTAGTCGCTGTGCTGCTTCGAGGAGGTCAGGTGCACACCGGCCGTCGCGTCGCGCACGGTCTGGGTGATCGTGTCGCCGCTGCTGCTGTAGGCCGCGTCCGGGACGAACGCCGCGATCACGGTGTGGTCGCCGGCGTCCGGCGAGGCCAGCGAGGCGCTCTCCGCGACCCCGTCGGCGCCGACCGGAACCGGGTCGCCGAAGCTCGCTCCGTCGACCGAGAACTGCACCGAGCCCGTGGGCGTCGAGCCGTCGTCGGACGTCACGGCCGCCTTGAACGTGATCAGCTGGCCGTACGTCGACGGGTCGGTCGACGAGGTCAGGCTGGTCGTCGTCGGCACCCGCGCGGCACCCGCGATGACCGTCTGGCTGACGCCGTCGGAGTCGCCGCCGGCGTACGCGCTGTCGCCGGCGTAGGACGCCTTGATGGTGTGCGAGCCGGCCGGCAGGTCGGCCATGTCCAGCGTCGCCTGGCTGCCGCCGCCGGTGGCCGCGTGCAGCGTGCCGGCGCCGATCGGGTCGCCGTCGGCGGTGAAGCTCACCGTGCCCGTGGGCGATCCGGAGCCCGGCGCGACCGGTGCGACGTCCGCGGTGATCACGACGTTCTGGTTCTCGGCCGAGGGCGAGGGGCTGGTCGTGACCGTGACGAGGGTGTCGGCCTTGGTGACGTGCTGCGTGAGCGAGTCGCTGCTCCCGGAGAAGCCGTCGTCGCCGGCGTAGCTGGCCGCGATGGTGTGGTCGCCCGCGAGCAGCGAGGTCAGCGTCGGGAACGTCGCGACGCCGCCCTGGAGCTGCACCGGGTCGCCGAGCGCGTTGCCGTCCACCTTGAGCTGGACGCTGCCGGTCGGCGTACCGCTGCCGGCGCCGGAGGGCGCCACCGATGCGGTGAGGTCGACGGCCTGGCCGGAGACGGTGTCGCCGGTCGGTCCGCTCAGCGTGACCGTGGTCGACGCCTTGCCGACGGTGGCGGTGCCCGGTGCGGAGGCGGTGGCGTTGTAGTCGTCGTCGCCGGAGTACTTCGCGACGATGCTGTGCGATCCGACCGACAGGCTGCTGACGTCGAGCGAGGCGTCGCCGGAGCCGTCGACCGGCACGGTGCCGATCGTGGTGGCGCCCTCGGCGAAGGTCACCGAGCCGGTCGGGTGGCCGCCGTCCGAGGCCGCGACGTGCGCGCCCAGGGTGACGTCCTGGCCGTTGACCGACGTCGGCGGGGTGATCGTCTCGGTGGTCGTCGTACCGATCAGCGGCTTGTGGACGTACACGCTGATGTCGGGCGAGGTGCTGCCGGCGAAGGTGGTGTCGCCGAGGTAGACCGCGTGGACGTCGAGGTCGCCGAGCGCCGTGGTCGTGTACGCCGCGCTCGTGGCGGAGCCGTTGCTCAGCGCGACCGGCGAGCCGAAGCTGCTGCCGCCGACGTAGAACTGGACCGAGCCGGTCGGGCCGCTGCCCACGCCGGGCGTCACCGTGGCGGTGAACGTGACCGGGTCGCCGATGGTGGCGGAGGCCGTCGAGGACGCGACCGAGGTCGACGTCGGGTCGGTCATCACCTGGAACGGCGTGGTGGCCGTCGCCGCGGTGAGGTCGCCCGCGCCGGCGTACGACGTCGTGAGGGTGGCCCCGCGCGGCGTACCGGCGACGGGGAGCGTGGCCGTGGCGACGCCGTTGGCGTTCGTCTGGGCGGTGACGCTGGCGCCGCCCGACAGCGCGAACGTGACCGTCCGGCCGCTGACCGATCCGCCGGCGAGGTCGGCCAGCTGGGCGCTGACGGACGCGTTCGTGCCGGTGGCGCCGGCAGCGACGCCGGTGTAGGTCAGCGTGCTGCAGTCCTGCTTGTCGACCACGAGGGTCGCGTCGTTCGTCGCGCCGCCGCCGGAGACGAGCACGCCCCAGCTGCCTCGGGCGCCGTTCTTCGCGAGGCCGTCGGCGGCCGCGGGCGCGTGCAGCGTCGCGGTGTAGGTGCCGTTGGCGTCGGTCGTCGCGGTCGTCGTCTGACCCGTCCCGGGGTTGAGCGCGGAGGTGTCCATCCCGACGGTGACCGGTACGCCGCTGGCGTGGCTGCTCAGCGCGCCGGTGACGGTGACGTCGCCGCCCGCGCAGCTCAGCGACGGCGTGATCGTCTCGCCGATGCTGGTCGCGGGTGCCGGGGTCGACGCGCTGCTCAGCGTGCGGTCCTCGGTCAGCGAGGCACCGTCGAGCGGCAGCGCGAGGTGCTCCTGCGCGACGTTCTTGTACGTCGGCGCCCACCAGTTGTTGTCGACCGCGGTGCCGTTGTCCGTGGTGCCGGACGCCGTCACGTAGTCGACCGGGAGCGCGCTGTTGCCGGCGGCGTTGACGGTGGTCGAGGTGACGGCCGACGGGCCGTTGACGGCGAAGGAGCCGGAGAAGGGCGAGGAGCCGCTGCCGTAGGTGCCGGCGTCGTAGGTGAACCCGCCGGTGTAGTCGACCCCGACGCTGTTCTGCCAGGAGTCGCCCGCGTTCAGCGGGAAGTCGAGGTTGCGCCAGCCGGGCGTCGGGGTCAGCGTGATGTCGAAGGACGCCGTGACGCCCGCGCTGATGATCGACACGTGCGCCTTGGCGTTCAGTGCCTGGTGCTGGGTCTCCTGCAAGAGCGCGAGGTCGGACCGTCGTACGTACTCGGTGCCGGTGACGCTGCCGGAGAAGCTGTCCAGCGAGGCGTTCAGGCTGCCGGTGTTGGCGTTGCCGCTGCCGCCGGTGATGTTGCCGGTCAGGTTGATCTTGTACGCGTCCTGACCCTGGAAGGTCGTCTTGCCCGCGTTGGTGTAGACGAGGCTCTCGTTGATCGTGGCGTTGGTGCCACTGCCGTCGTCGTACTTGAACGTGGTCGCGTAGGTCCACGACCAGCCGTCCGCCCACGCGGGCACGTCGTGCCCCGTGGCCTGGGCGGCGTGAGCGGGCGCGGCGCCCACAGCGCCCGCCAGCATTGCCGCGACCATGGCTCCGACGGTCGGGATCCCGACCTTGCGCGCGAGCCGTTGGGGACGTCGAATGCCCAGCATCCGCACTCCTTCTGCCAGTGATTGGCCCGAGTACGAACGCCGCCGTCCGCCAGGACGTGTTCTAGCAGGTCTGTGACGCCAGGCACAGCAAAAACAAGGACAAAGTCCCAACTATCTCGGATTGGACGGGAATGAAACGGGACCGTACTATCGTTTGAAACGAAACCGTTCCGTTTCATCCTCCGGAGGTAGCCGTGGTTCCCCGCCGTCTGATTCCCCACTCGCGTCCGCGCGTCGAGGGCGACCGCGAGCAGGAGATCTTCGAGGCCGCCCTGGCGATCCTGGTCGACGTCGGCTACGACCGGCTGACCATGGACGCGGTCGCGACGAGGGCGAAGGCGTCCAAGGCGACGCTCTACCGCAGGTGGTCCGGCAAGGCCGCGCTGGTCATCGACGCGCTGGTCCACCAGAAGGAGGAGCTCCACGAGCCGGAGGACACCGGCAGCCTCCGCGGCGACCTGCGCGCCGCCTTCTGCGCCCCCGGCGGGCTGACCGACGCGCACCAGACGGCGATCCTCGGCGCCGTCATCACCGCGATGGGACGGGACGCGGAGTTCGCCGAGTCGTTCCGCGACCGGTTCATCGCGCCCAAGTCCCACGTCGGCCGCGCGATCTACGAGCGCGCCCAGGAGCGCGGCGAGATCCGCGCCGACCTCGACCTCGACATCTTCACCGCGGCCCTGCCCGGGATCGTGCTCCACCGCATGTTCCTGCTCGGGGACGAGCCCACCGACGACCTGGTCTCTCGGGTCATCGACCAGATCATCATCCCGGCCGCCACGAACGGCTGACCCACCCATCCTCACACCCAAGGAAACCCATGACCGACCTCCTCACTGCGGGTCCGGCAGATCCGGCCGAGCAGTCCGAGCAGCCCGGGAACAGCAGTGGCCACCGCCACCTCGGCCTGGCTCTCATCCTGATCTGCAGCGCGCAGCTGATGGTGGTGCTCGACAGCTCCATCGCCAACATCGCGCTGCCCTACATCGGCAACGACCTGCACATCGACCGGGCGAACCTCTCCTGGATCGTCACCGGCTACGCGCTCGCCTTCGGCGGGCTGCTGCTGCTCGGCGGACGGCTCGGCGACCTGTTCGGGCGCCGCCGCGTGTTCATGATCGGCGTCGCTCTCTTCGCGATCGCCTCCGCCCTGGGTGGTCTCGCCCAGAACGAGGGCATGCTGCTGGCCTCGCGTGGCCTGCAGGGCTTCGCCGCTGCGCTCGCCTCCCCGACAGCCCTCGCGCTGATCACCACGACGTTCCCGGCCGGCCCGAGCCGCAACCGCGCGTTCGGCGTCTTCGCCATGATGTCCGGCGTGGGCGCCGCCGTCGGCCTGATCCTCGGTGGCTGGCTGACCGACCTCGACCCGTCGTGGGGCTGGCGCCTGACCTTCCTGATCAACGTCCCGATCGGCCTGGGCGCCGCGTTCCTCGCGCCGCGCGTCCTCGGCGACACCGACCACCACGCCGGCAAGCTCGACCTGCCTGGCGCCGTCCTCGGCACCGGCGGCCTGCTCGCGCTGGTCTTCGGAATCACCCGCACCAGCAACCTGAAGGACGCCGTCACCAACACGACGTACGGCTGGGGCGACCCGACCGCGCTCATCTCGATCACGGTCGGCGTCATCGCGCTCGCCGCATTCGTCCTCTACGAGGCGCGCGCCAAGAGCCCGCTGATGCCGCTGTCGATCTTCGCCAGCCGCACCCGCTCGGTCGCTTTCGTCGCCATGATGATCACGCCCGCCGCGATGTTCGCGATGTTCTTCTTCCTCTCGCAGTACGTCCAGGACGTCATGGGCTACACCCCGCTGCGGGCCGGCTTCGCCTTCCTGCCGTTCTGCTTCGGCATGGTCTTCGGCGCCACCGCGTCCTCGAAGCTCATCGCCCGCCTGGACCCGCGCTACCTGTCCGGCCTCGGCACCATCCTCGCCGGCGTCGCGCTGTTCATGTTCTCGCGCCTGCAGTTCGGCTCGGTGAGCTACTGGACCGACATCATGCCGTGGATCCTGCTCATGTCCGTGGGCATGGGCCTGACCTTCGTGCCGATGACGCTGGTCGCCGTGCACGGCGTACGCACCGAGGACGCCGGCATCGGATCGGGCGTGCTGAACACCATGCAGCAGGTCGGCGGTGCGCTGGGTCTGGCCTCGCTCTCCGCCGTGGCCGCCCACTTCGTCGCCGCGCGTGCCGACGTGCTCGCCCCGAAGCTCGCCGCCGCCGCGCAGACCGGCGACAAGTTCGGGCTGCTGCGGCTGCAGATGGACGCGTTCGCCCACGGCGCGACGCACGCGTTCCTCGTCGGCGCGATGATGATCTGGGTCGCCTCGGCCCTGCTCTGGCTGCTGCTCAACGTCAAGCACACCGAGCTCGCCGGTGACGCCCCGGAGGGCGTCCACGTGGGCTGATCCGCTCAGCACGTACGACGGCGGCCGCACCCGATCGGGTGCGGCCGCCGTCGTGCTTCAGCCGGAGATCTCGGGCCGTCTCAGGCACCCCCGGACAGGCCCGCTGACGCGCGGCGCAGCACGTCGACGAGCGGGCGCACCTGGGTGGCGGGGGTGGCGGCGAGGCCGCAGGACGGCGAGAGCAGGAGCCGCTCCGACACCTGCTCGGGGTCGAGGCCGAGCAGGTCCAGCCAGCGCAGGACGCGCTCGATCGTGCCCTTGGGCATGCGGGCAGCACCGAGTGGCGGTACGACGCCCAGGACCACCGTGTCACCGGCCTCGAGCGCCTCGGCGCACGCGTCGTGACCGTCGGCGTCGAGCAGGTCGAGGTCGACCATCACCCCGGTGGCGCCGGCGCCCCGGAGCAGGGCGATGGGGGCCTGCGGCGCGCAGCAGTGGACCCAGACGTCCGGGCCGGCCGCCTCGATGACCCACTGCAGCGCCTCGCTCGCCTCCGGCGGGTGGATGGCGCGATGCTTGCCGAAGCCCGACGCGGTCGGGATCCGCGCCGCCAGCACGGCGGGCAGCGCCGGCTCGTCGAGCTGGAGCACGATGCGGGCGGCATCCGGCAGACGGCGTCGTACGTCGGCCAGGTGCTCGCCCACGGCGACGGCGAGCGCCTGCGCGAGGTCGCGTCGGGCACCGTGGTCGGCGAGCACCTTGTCGCCACGCGGCCGCTCCACCGTGGCGGCGAGGGTCCACGGCCCGGTCACCTGGACCTTGAGGTCGCCGGTCAGGCCGGCCGCCCGCTCCTCGAGCGTGTCGAGGTCCTGCGCGAGCAGGCTGCGGGCCCGACGCTGGTCGAGGGCGGGCGCGCCGGAGGTGCCGGTCAGGCGCCAGCCGTCGGGCTGCAGATCCGCGTCGAGCTCGCCGAGCAGGCCGACCGCGCGGCCGGTCATCCCGGCGTGGGTGCCCCGTCCGGGCACCTCGGGCAGGAACGGCAGCCCGCCCTCGGAGCCGAGCTCGCCGAGCACGATCCGCAGCGCCTCGTCGAAGTCGCGCTGGTCGGCACCCGGGAAGGAGCCGACGCCGGTCGCCCGCGCCATCAGTCGGTGGCCCGCCGGGTGGCGGCGATCGTGGCGGAGCCGACCACGCGGGTCCCGTCGTACACGACGACGGCCTGGCCGGGCGCCACGCCGTGGGCAGGGTCGAGGAGATCGACCTCGAGGCCGGTCTCCGTCACGACCACCCGGGCCCGGTGCTCGGCGCCGTGGGCGCGCAGCTGCACGGTCACCGACTCCCCCGCGAGCTCGTTGCCTGCCGGCAGGCAAGGGCCGCACCAGCGCGGGTCGACGCCGGTCAGGCCCGTGATCGCGAGGCGTTCGTGCGGGCCCACGGTCACGGTGCGGGTGACGGGCTCGATGTCGAGGACGTAGCGGGGGCGACCGTCGGGTGCGGGGTGCCCGAGCCGCAGCCCCTTGCGCTGGCCGATGGTGAAGCCGAGGGTGCCCTCGTGCTCACCCACCTGCGCACCGCTCTCGTCCACGATGATCCCGGGGCTCAGCGATGCGAGATCCGGATCGCGCTCGGAGAGCTTCTCCCGCAGCCAGCCCGCGTTGTCGCCGTCGGCGACGAAGCAGATGTCGTGGCTGTCGGGCTTGTCCGCGACCAGCAGCCCACGGCGGGCCGCCTCCTCGCGCACCTGCGGCTTCGGGGTGTCGCCCAGCGGGAACAGCGAGTGCCGCAGCTGCCGCTCGTCGAGCACGCCGAGCACGTAGCTCTGGTCCTTGCCGTGGTCGACCGCGCGGTGCATCTCGATGCCACCGCCGGCGGTGGTGCGCAGCTGGGCGTAGTGGCCGGTCGCGACCGCGTCGAAGCCCAGCGCCAGCGCGCGGTCGAGCACGGCCTCGAACTTGATCTTCTCGTTGCAGCGCAGGCACGGGTTGGGCGTCTGCCCGGCGGCGTAGGTGTCCATGAAGTCCTCGACCACCTCGGCGTGGAAGCGGTCGGACATGTCCCAGACGTAGAACGGGATCCCGATGACGTCGGCCGCCCGGCGGGCGTCGTTGCTGTCCTCGATCGTGCAGCAGCCGCGCGCGCCGGTGCGGTAGGACTTCGGGTTGCGCGAGAGGGCGAGGTGGATGCCCGTGACGTCGTGACCCGCCTCGACCGCGCGAGCGGCGGCGACGGCGGAGTCCACTCCCCCGGACATGGCGGCGACGACCCTCATCCGACGCCCCGTCAGCGGTGGGCCGCACGCGCGCGCTGCACGCATGCGCCGATCGCGGCCACCGCGGCGTCGACGTCGGCCTCGGTCGTGGTGTGGCCGAGGCTGAAGCGCAGCGAGCTGCGCGCATCCTCGGCGTCGCGGCCCATGGCGAGCAGGACGTGCGACGGCTGGGGCACGCCGGCCGAGCAGGCCGATCCCGTGGAGCACTCGATGCCCTGGGCGTCGAGGAGCATCAGCAGCGAGTCGCCCTCGCAGCCGGGGAAGGAGAGGTGGGCGATCCCGGGCAGCCCGCCCGGGGCACCGGCCCCGTTCACGACCGCGTCCGGCACCTCGCGCAGCATCCCGGCGACGAGTCGCTCGCGCAGCGCGGCCACGCGGTCGGCGTACGCGTGCTGCTGCTTGACCGCCCACTCGACGGCGGCGGCGAAGCCGGCGATGGCGGGCGCGTCCAGGGTGCCGCTGCGGACGTCGCGCTCCTGGCCGCCCCCGTGGAGCAGCGCTGTCACGTCGAGCTCGCGGCGTACGAGCAGCGCCCCCACGCCCTGGGGGCCGCCGACCTTGTGGCCGGAGAGCGAGAGCGCGTCGACACCGGAGCACGCGAAGTCGACGGGTACGACGCCCACGGCCTGGACCGCGTCGGTGTGCACCGGGATGCCGTGGGCGGCGGCGAGGGACACGATCTCCTCGATCGGCTGGAGCGTCCCGACCTCGTTGTTCGCCCACATCACCGAGATCAGCGCGACGGATGCGGGGTCGCGCTCGATCGTGGCGCGCAGGGCGGCGACGTCGAGCCGGCCGGCGACGTCGACGGCCAGCAGCTCGACACCGGCCCCCTCGTGCTCCTCCAGCCAGGCCAGCGGGTCGAGGACCGCATGGTGCTCCACCGACGACGACAGGACCCGGGTACGCCGCCCGGCGGCCATCCGCCGCGACCAGAACAGGCCCTTGAGCGCCAGGTTGTCCGACTCGGTGCCGCCGGAGGTGAAGACCACCTCGCCCGGCCGGCACCCGAGCGCCTGCGCGAGCGTCTCGCGCGACTCCTCGACGACCCGGCGCACCCGTCGCCCGGAGGCGTGCAGCGAGTTGGCGTTGCCGACGTCGCGCAGGCGCGCGGTCATGGCCTCGACCGCCGCGTCCACCATGGGGGTGGTCGCCGCGTGGTCGAGGTAGACGGTGCGCTCGGTCATGTCGACTCCAAGGGTACGGCGCCGCCCCCGCTGCGACCGACCCGCGTGCGTTCGTCTGTCGCTCACCACCGCTCACCACGTTCCGGGGCCGTGGAGACGGACCTCCGGCGACCGAGCAGCCGCCTCAGAGCAGCACGAGGTCGTCGCGGTGGACCACCTCGCGGACCCCCTGGGCGCCGAGCAGCCTGGGCAGCTCGGCGGCGTCGAAGTTGACCAGGCCGCGGGCGACGACCACGCCGTCCGGGCCGACGATGTCGACGGGATCGCCCGCGACGAACTCGCCGACGACCTCGGTGATGCCGGCGGCCAGCAACGACGCCCTCCGCTCGACGACAGCGCGGACGGCACCCGCGTCGAGGACCAGCGAGCCCTTGGCGTCCGAGGCATGGCGCAGCCACAGCAACCGCGTGGGACGACGCTTGCCGGTGGCGTGGAACAGCGTGCCGACCTGCTCCCCCGCGAGCGCCTCGCCCGCCTGCGCCGCCGAGGTGAGCACGACGGGGATCCCCGCGCCGGTCGCGATCGACGCGGCCTCGACCTTGGTGGTCATCCCGCCGGTGCCGACACCCGCGGCGCCGACGCTGCCGATGGTGACCTGCGCGAGGTCGCGCTCGTCACGCACCTCGGCGATCAGGCGTGCGGACGGGTCGCTGGGCGGGCCGTCGTACAGGCCGTCGACGTCGGAGAGCAGGACCAGCAGGTCCGCGTGCACCAGGTGGGCGACGAGGGCGGCGAGCCGGTCGTTGTCGCCGAACCTGATCTCGCTGGTCGCGACGGTGTCGTTCTCGTTGGCGATCGGGAGCACGCCGAGCTCCAGCAGGCGGTCGAGCGTCTGCTGGGCGTTGCGGTAGTG
Source organism: Nocardioidaceae bacterium (assembly GCA_009780515.1). GTDB lineage: Bacteria > Actinomycetota > Actinomycetes > Propionibacteriales > Nocardioidaceae > Nocardioides. The sequence continues at coordinate 23,400 of WQZX01000017.1, forward strand.
CGAGCGGCGGCTGACGTCGTCGACGGTCAGCAGCACCTGTGCGGAGGTGATGTCGTAGCGGGCGAGCTCGCGGGTGTACTCGTGGATCAACAGCCCCTGTCCGACGGCCGCGGCCGCCTGCTGCGCCGCGAGCCGGCGCGGACGCCGCTTGAAGCCCAGCGGGGCCAGCCCCGCCGCGATGGCGCCGGACGAGACCAGCACGACCTCGGCTCCCCGGACGCGCACGCCGGCGAGCACGTCGACCAGGGTGCTGAGCCGCTCGGGATCGATGCCGCCGGCCGCCGTCGTCAGCGAGGACGAGCCGACCTTGACGACGATGCGGTGCGCGCCGGTGACCTCCGGGCGCCGCTCAATCGTCATCGTCGGCACCGGGGTCGTCCTGGAGCCAGGCCTCCTCGTCGCTCAGCTCGGGCTGGGCGTCGGGGTCGTCGTCGGACCCGATCTCGTACGACGACGGGCCGTACTCGTCGGGACGGTCGATGCGCCGCGCGACGTCGGCGCGCGTCTCGCCCTCGGCGCGACCCTCCATCTGCTCCTGGATGTCGCGGCGGCGCTGGGCGGCCGGGCGGTCCTCGGCGAAGCGGCTGTCCTCGCCGCGGCGGGCGAGGTTCTCCGCACCAGCGTCGATGCCGGGGTTGAAGTCGAAGACGACCGCGTCGTCGGGGTGGCCGATGAGCACCGCGTCGCCGGGCACGGCGCCGAGCCCGAGGAGGCGCTCCTCGACCCCGAGCCGGTTGAGCCGGTCGGCGAGGTAGCCGACGGCCTCGTCGTTGCTGAAGTCGGTCTGACGGACCCACCGCTCGGGCTTGACGCCACGCACGCGCCAGCCGGCGCCGGTGCGGTTGATGGTGAAGTCGTCGCCGTCGACGCTCTTCGGGCGCAGCACGATCCGCTCGGCGACCGCCTCCGCGCGGGCGGCCGCGACGATCTCGGCCATCGCGAACACCAGCTCGCGGGTGCCCTCGCCGCTCATCGCGGAGATCTCGAAGACGCGCAGGCCACGCTCGCGCAGCTCCTCGACGACGAGCTCGGCGATGCCGCGGCCGTCGGGCACGTCGACCTTGTTGAGGGCCACCAGGCGCGGCCGGTCCTCCAGGCCGCCGTACCGGCGCAGCTCGTCCTCGATGATGTCGAGGTCGTCGACCGGGTTGCGGCCGGGCTCCATGGTCGCGGTGTCGAGCACGTGGACCAGCGCCGCGCACCGCTCGATGTGCCGCAGGAAGTCGTGGCCGAGGCCCCGGCCCTCGGCGGCGCCCTCGATCAGACCGGGTACGTCGGCGACGGTGAACGTCGTCTCGCCGCCGGTGACCACGCCGAGGTTCGGCACCAGGGTGGTGAACGGGTAGTCGGCGATCTTCGGGCGGGCGCGCGAGATCGCGGCGATCAGGCTGGACTTGCCCGCGCTGGGGAAGCCGACCAGGCCGACGTCGGCGACGATCTTCAGCTCGAGGGTGACCTCGAGCTCCTCGCCCGGCTCGCCGAGCAGCGCGAAGCCGGGCGCCTTGCGGGTCTTGGAGGCGAGCGCCGCGTTGCCGAGACCGCCGCGACCGCCCTGGGCGATGACGAGCTCGGTGCCGGCACCGACCATGTCGGCGATGGGCTCGCCGCGGGTGTCGGTCACGACCGTGCCGTCCGGGACGGGCAGCACGAGGTCGGCGCCGTGGGCGCCGTTGCGCCGGTCGCCGGCACCGTGGCCGCCGTGCTCGGCCCGGCGCTTGGAGCTGTGGTGGTAGTCCAGCAGCGTGGTCACGTCAGGGTCGACGCGCAGGACGATCGACCCGCCCGGCCCGCCGTTGCCGCCGTCGGGGCCACCGAGCGGCTTGAACTTCTCGCGGTGCACCGACGCGACGCCGTTGCCGCCGCGGCCGGCAGCCAGGTGCAACGTGACCCGGTCGACGAAGGTGGGCACGGCCATGAGCGCAGTCTCTCAGTAGGAGGAGGGAGAAATGCACGAAGGGCGCCCCGTCGGGGACGCCCTTCGTGGTGGATCAGGGGGTGGGCGTCACTCGCCCGCCGGCAGGATGTTGACGACCTTGCGGCCACGCTTGGTGCCGAACTCGACGTTGCCCGCGACCAGCGCGAACAGGGTGTCGTCGCCGCCACGGCCCACGCCCGCACCGGGGTGGAAGTGGGTGCCGCGCTGACGGACGATGATCTCGCCGGCGTTGACCAGCTGGCCGCCGAAGCGCTTCACGCCGAGGCGCTGCGCGTTCGAGTCGCGACCGTTCTTGGTGCTCGCTGCACCCTTCTTGTGTGCCATTGCTCAGTCCTTGTTTCTAAGTCCGGTGGTCGAGCCGAAGCCCGGTGGTCGAGCCTGTCGAGACTCAGGCGTTGATCGCGGTGATCTTGACCTGGGTGTACTTCTGACGGTGACCCTGGCGCTTCTTGTAGCCGGTCTTGTTCTTGTACTTCTGGATGACGATCTTCGGGCCCTTGGTGGCACCGAGGACCTCGGCGGTGACCGAGGCGTTGTCCAGGCCGGTGGCGGTGACGGTCTCGCCGTCCACCGTCATGACCACGGGAAGGGTCACGGTCTCGCCGACGCTCGTTGCGACCTTGTCGATCTCGATGACGTCGCCGACAGCGACCTTCTCCTGCTTCGCGCCAGCGCGCACGATCGCGTACACCGCGGTCTCCTTCGGACTTGCTTCGACTACCAGTGGGTCAAACTCATCAAGGCCCCGCAGCACAGCACGACGCGAGCCGGGTGCCGGCGGGAAGGTGCGCACCACGCAGGCAGCACCGACATTCAATAGTACGGAGCCGCTCCCGTGGCGGGCAAATCAGCGCTTGCGGGTGCCCTTCTTCTTGATCGGGACGTGCTCGACGTGCGCCTCGTCCTCGCCCGCGGCATCGGTCGGTACGTCGGCCGACGGCTCGGCCTCGGACGGCTCGGCGGCCGCCTTCGCACCGGCCGGACGGCTGGCGCCCCGACGGGTCCGGGTGACCACCTTCGGCGGCTCGGGCGTCGAGACCTGCTCCTCGGCCGGTACGACGGCGGGCGCCGCCTCGACCACGATCTCCTGTGCCTCGCCACCCTGGATCGGCGACCCCGCCGGACGGCTCGCCGACCGGCGGCGCGCCCGGGTCACGACGACCGGCTTCGCGGGCTCGGCCGGGGCGGCGTCCTCCGCGGGCGTCTCGTCGCCGGCGACCTCGGCCAGCGTCTCGGGAGCCTCGGTGGGCTCCTCAGCGGCGTCGGACAGGTCCGCGGTGCCCGGCAGCTCGGGCGTCGCGTCGTCCTCGTCGGCGGCCGGCGGGTGCGACATCGCCATGGCGGCGACCGCGGCGGGCGACGGCACCGACGTGGTCTCGTCGGCGGTGTTGGATCCCTCGCCGCCGTTGCCGCGGCCGCGACGTCGACGGTTGCCGCGACGCGGCTCACCGTCGCTGTCGGCGCCGCGCTTGGGCTCGACGGGCATGTCGTGGACGACCAGCCCGCGGCCCTGGCAGTGGGAGCAGGTCTCGCTGAACGCCTCGAGCAGACCGGTGCCGATCCGCTTGCGGGTCATCTGGACCAGGCCGAGAGAGGTGACCTCGGCGACCTGGTGGCGGGTGCGGTCGCGGCCCAGGCACTCGACCAGGCGACGCAGCACCAGGTCGCGGTTCGACTCCAGCACCATGTCGATGAAGTCGACGACGATGATGCCGCCGATGTCGCGCAGCCGCAGCTGGCGCACGATCTCCTCGGCCGCCTCCAGGTTGTTCTTGGTGACCGTCTCCTCGAGGTTGCCGCCCGAGCCGGTGAACTTGCCGGTGTTGACGTCCACGACCGTCATCGCCTCGGTGCGGTCGATGATCAGCGAGCCGCCGGACGGCAGCCAGACCTTGCGGTCGAGACCCTTGGAGATCTGCTCGTCGACGCGGTACGCCGCGAAGAGGTCCACCCCGTCGTCGTACTTCTCGAGGCGCTCGGCGAGGTCGGGAGCCACGCTCTGGACGTACTCGCTGACGGTCGACCACGCGTCCTCGCCCTGGATGACCAGCTTGGCGAAGTCCTCGGTGAAGAGGTCGCGGACGACCTTGAGGGTGAGGTCGGGCTCGCCGTACAGGAGCTTGGGCGCCGAGCCGGACCTCGACTGCTTCTCGATGTCCTCCCAGCGGGCCTTGAGCCGCTCGACGTCGCGGGTGAGCTCGTCCTCGGCGGCGCCCTCGGCGGCCGTGCGGACGATGACGCCCGCGGTGTCGGGGACGATCTCCTTGAGCAGCGACTTGAGCCGCGAGCGCTCGGTGTCGGGCAGCTTGCGCGAGATGCCCGAGGTGGTGCCGTCCGGGACGTAGACCAGGAAGCGGCCGGCCAGCGAGACCTGCGAGGTGAGCCGGGCGCCCTTGTGGCCGATCGGGTCCTTGGTGACCTGGACCAGCACGGTCTGGCCGGAGCTGAGGACCGACTCGATCTTGCGAGGCGTGCCCTCCTTCCAGCCGAGCGCGGACCAGTTGACCTCGCCGGCGTACAGGACGGCGTTGCGGCCCTTGCCGATGTCGATGAAGGCGGCCTCCATCGAGGGCAGGACGTTCTGGACGCGACCGAGGTAGACGTTGCCGATCAGGCTGGTCTGCGACTCCCGGGCGACGTAGTGCTCGACGAGCACCTTGTCCTCGAGGACGCCGATCTGGGTGAGGTCGGGCTTCTGGCGGATCACCATCACGCGCTCGACCGACTCGCGGCGAGCCAGGAACTCGGCCTCGCTCACGATCGGGGCGCGGCGGCGGCCGGCCTCGCGACCCTCGCGGCGGCGCTGCTTCTTGGCCTCGAGGCGGGTCGAGCCCGACAGCGAGGTGATCTCGTCCTCGGGCGAGCGCGCCTTGCGGACCTTGGTGACGGTGTTCGGGTCGTCGCCGTCGTCCGAGCCGCCCTCGCCCTCGCGGCGCCGGCGACGGCGGCGCCGGGAGGACGACGAGGAGGACGACTTCTCGCCGTCCTGGTCCGGGCCGTTGCCGTCCTGGTCGGAGCCGTCGGCGTCGTCGGACGCCTCGGCGTCGTCGTTGCCGTTCTCGCCGCCCTCGGACGACCCGCCGCCGGACTTGCGCCGACGACGACCGCCACGGCGACGGCGGCGACGCGGCGCGCCGCTCGACTCGCCGTTGTCGTCGTTGCCGTTGCCGTTGTCGTCGTTGTCGTCGCTCTCGCCCTCGGTGGATGCCTTCTCGGCCTCCTCGGGAGCGTCCGGCTTGGCCGGCTTGTCGGCCTTCTTCGCCGCTGGCTTGCGCTGAGCGGCCTTCTTCGCCGGCTTCTCGGCGTCCTCGGACGCCGCCTCGGCGGGCTTCTCCTCGGTGCTGTCGGCCGTGGCGTCGGCCTTGGGCGCCGCCGCCTTGCGGGTACGCCGGCGGGTGGGCTCGGGAGCCTGGAACAGCAGCGCGGGGGCGGACTCGCCGCCCGGCGCCTCGCTCGGCTCCGCGTCCGGCTCGGCCACCGCCGCCTTCTTCGCAGCGGCCTTCTTGGCCGGCGCCTTCTTGGCGGTGGTCTTCTTGGCCGCGGCCTTCTTCGCCGGCTTGGCCTCGGGATCGACCACGGGATCGCCCGCGGTCGGTGCGGCGGCCTTCTTGGCGGCCGCCTTCTTCGCCGGCGCCTTCTTGGCGGCGGTCTTCTTGGCGGTCGCCTTCTTGGCAGCGGCCTTCTTGGCCGGCGCCTTCTTCGCGGGTGCCTTGCTCGCCTCGGCGGGCGGCTGACCCTCGGGGGTCTCGGCGGGGGTGTTGTCGACGGGCGCGTCGGTCATGCGCTCACTCCTCGGCACCGAACTCGGTCCGGCGCCTGTGTCATTCGCCGCACGCTGGGCGTGCGACGACAAGTCTTCTCGGGCGACGACACCCTCCGCAGGGCGTCACTGGAGTGCGGTCCCGGCACCTGCCGCGGTCGCCCGGCGGGATCGCTGTCACCGATCCGCCGCCAGCGTCGCGGTCTGGCGACGAGGCCGTCCCCGTGTGCCGGCCGGCTCGGAGCCGACCGGCGAGAACGTCGTCGGGCCGACGGGCACCACGCCTCTTGCGAGGTCCTCCGGAGAGGCATGCCGTGTGCCGGCCTGTGGCGAGTATCGCACAGCGATCCAGGCGAGCGTTCATTCCCGCTTCGCCAGCGGGTCGCCGACCTCGGCGGCCTCCCGGTCCAGCGGGCCCTGCGCGAGACGGGTCAGGAGCGCGGTCGACTCCCCCGGCAGGCCGCCCAACTCCCGCAGCCCGGTCAGCACGTCGTCGGGCCGTACGGCGGGCGTGCCGTGCTCGAGCAGCAGGTCCAGCCCGCTCCCGGAGCCGGCGCTCATGGTCACGACGGCGGCCCGGCAGTCGAAGGTGCGCAGGCCCTTCTTGGTCATCCGCTCGACCTCGACCGACTCCGTCGCCAGGAACCGCTCGACGGCGCTCGCGGCCGCAGCCTCGTCGACGCCGACCAGGTCGACGCGCCACCGGCTGGCCTGGAGCAGGTCGGAGAGCGATCCGGGCAGGCTCTCGGCGCTGTCGACCACGGCCACGAGGTCGAGTCCGTGGGGCAGGACGCCGTCCAGCGCGCGACGTACCTCCTCGGGGTCGCGCTGCTCGGCGAGCCCGAGCTCGACGTACTCCGCCTCGCTCGCGGCCCCCGTCGGCGAGGCGCCGGCGTAGGAGATCCGCGGGTGCGGGTGGAAGCCGGACGAGTAGGCCATCGGTACGCCGGCGCGGGCGACCGCGCGCTCGATCGCACGGCTCACGTCGCGGTGGCTGGTGAACCGGAGCCGGCCGCGCTTGGCGTAGCGCAGGCGGAGCCGCTGCACCGGCGGAGCTTGCTGTTCGGGCTGCTGTCGGCTCACGGGCGCCGATGCTACTCAGCGTCGCGGGCAGCCCTCATGTCCGGCGAGGCGTAGATGTTGCTGACGCGCTCCCCGTCGAGCCACGCGGTCAGCCGAGCCGCCTCCGCGTCGAGCGCGGCGTGCGCCTCGGTCGAGACGTCGCACCGGAGCGCCACGCGCACGGCACCGTCGCCGTCCTGCACCCAGCAGCCGACGACCCGGCCGTCCCACCAGGCGGTGGTGCCGGCGTTGCCGTTGCGGTCGAAGAGGTACGGCGCATCGGCCGGGTCGAGGAAGAAGCCGCGGTGCTTCCAGCCCATGACGGTCGGGTCGAGCGCCGGCAGGAGCGCCGCCCAGGGCTCGACCGGGTCGACCGGGTCGAGGTCGTCGGGCAGCAGCAGGCCGGTGGCGCCGCCGTCGAGCGACACCTCGACCGCTCCGACCTCGCCCAGCGCGCGGCGCACGACGCCCTTGGTCGCACCCAGCCACCAGACGAGGTCGTCCTCGGTGCCGGGGCCGAAGGCGCGCAGCCAGCGTCGTACGAGCTCGGCGTAGGCCTCCGCCTCGGGAAGCGGCTCCGGCCGCTCCCCGAGCCACGCCTCGGCAGTGGTCCAGGTCGGCCGGTTGAGCCGCCAGCCGCCGGCGTTGGGGCCGCGCGTCACGCGCCCCTCGGCGCCGAGCAGGGTGAGCACCCGGGACGCGATCGGGAAGGTGCCCGACCACTTCCTGCCGGGAGAGCCGCGCACCACACGGCTCTCGAGCTCGGGCAGCAGGGCGCGCAGCTGGGCGGTCGAGCGCGGCTCGCCGTCGGCCAGGACGCCGAGCACCGCGTCGGCCGTCGCGTCGATCCAGCCCTGCGGGTCGGCGATGTCGAGGGCGAGGAGGTCCTTCACCATCAGCGCGCGCTGCTGCCCTGCCACCCGCGGGGCCGCGCTGCCCATCACGGCGGGCAGCAGGTCCCGCGGGAACGCGAAGAGGGTGCGGCGCATGGCGAGCTGCTTGACGATGTCGCGGTCGTCGTACAGCGCGCGGTCGACGTCGGCCAGCCGTAGCCCGCCGACGCGTGCACCCAGCGCGAGGTGGACCGTGGCCGCCTCGGTGGCGTGCCAGGCCGTGATCGCGGCGCTCGCCTCCTCGACAGAGCCCGCGCGGCGGGCGAGGTGGTGGCGCCGGGCGAGCCGCGCCCGTCGCTGGTCGTCGTCGACGTGCTGCACGCGCTCAGCCTGTCAGCCGCCACCGACGCCCGTCAGCCGATAGCCTGCGCTGGTGAGCGACCCCTACGGCAGCAACCCCTACGGCGACCAGAACCCCGGCGAGCCGGGCCCTGGCGGGCAGAACAACCCCGACCCGTACGGCGGTGCGCCGCAGCCGAGCCCCTACGGCTCCCCGCACCCCGGCCCGGCGCCGTACGGCGCTCCGCAGTACAACCCGCCCGGCATGTCCGGCTACGGCCCGCCGCCCGGAGCCCGCCCGCCGATGGACGGCGTCTCGATCGCCTCGTTCGTGCTGGGCCTGCTGGGCTGCACAGGCCTGATCGCGCTCATCCTCGGCATCGTCGGCATCTCGCGCACCAAGAACGGCCAGCGCCGCGGCCGCGGCTTCGCGATCGCCGGCATCGTGATCGGTGCGCTCGACATCGTCGTCGCGATCGTCTTGGGGATCGTGGTCGTCTTCGCCGCCCACACGATCGTCACGCCGGGCAACGCCAAGGTCGGGCAGTGCGTCAACATCGACGAGAACCACGACAACGGCGCCGACAACGTCTTCCTCACCAAGACGTCCTGCAGCGGCGCCCACGACGCCCAGATCGTCGGCGTCGGCACCGTCACCAGCGACAACCTCTCCGAGGCGAGGCAGGTCTCCTTCTGCAACACCCTGATCTCCGCCGCCACCAAGGCCAAGATCCTCGCCAACGCGCAGGGCCTCAGGCTCGCCTCGGTGACCGAGAACCCCGACAACATGCAGGTCGGCGACCACGTCGTCTGCTACGTCAAGGGCAACCCGAAGCTCACCCAGAACCTCTTGAAGTAGCGACGACCGACAAGGCGGAGTCGGCCCGGCGCCTGGTGCCGGGCCGACTCCGCCTTCGTAATAATGGTCCGGCCCTCCGGACGCGGCCGGGATCAGACCACGGACAGCGGGAGCAGCTTCTGGCCGGTCGGGCCGACCTGGATCTCGGTGCCCATCTCGGGGCAGACGCCGCAGTCGTAGCAGGGGGTCCAGCGGCAGTCCTCGACCTCGATGTCCTCGCCGCGGGCGGCCGCGAGGGCGTCCTCCCAGTCGGCCCACATCCAGTCCTTGTCGAGGCCGGAGTCGAGGTGGTCCCAGGGCAGGACCTCGTCGTACTCGCGCTCACGGAGGGTGTACCAGTCGAGGTCGACGCCGGTGCCGGCGAGGCCGGAGGCGGCGGAGGCGATCCAGCGGTCGTAGGAGAAGTGCTCGCTCCAGCCGTCGAAGCGGCCGCCGTCGCGCCAGACCGCCTCGATGACGCGACCGACCCGGCGGTCGCCACGCGAGAGCAGTCCCTCGATGATGCCGGGCTGGCCGTCGTGGTACCGGAAGCCGATCGCGCGGCCGAACCGCTTGTCGGCACGGACGGTCTCACGCAGCTGGCGCAGCCGCTCGTCGGTGGTCTCGACGTCGAGCTGGGAGGCCCACTGGAAGGGCGTGTGCGGCTTGGGCACGAACCCGCCGATCGAGACGGTGCAGCGGATGTCGTTGCGCCCGGAGACCTCGCGACCGGTCGCGATGACCTTCTTGGCCAGCTCGGCGATCTGCAGGACGTCCTCGTCGGTCTCGGTCGGGAGGCCGCACATGAAGTAGAGCTTCACCTGCCGCCAGCCGTGGGAGTACGCCGCGGCGACGGTGCGGATGAGGTCCTCCTCGGTGACCATCTTGTTGATCACCTTGCGCATCCGCTCGCTGCCGCCCTCGGGCGCGAAGGTCAGGCCCGAGCGGCGGCCGTTGCGCGAGAACTCGTTGGCCAGGGTGATGTTGAAGGCGTCGACGCGGGTCGACGGCAGCGAGAGCGAGACGTTCGAGCCCTCGTAGCGGTCGGCCAGCCCGGTCGCCACGTCGCCGATCTCGGTGTGGTCGGCCGAGGACAGCGACAGCAGGCCGACCTCCTCGAAGCCGGTCTTCTGGATGCCGTTCTCGACCATGTCGCCGATGGTCGTGATCGACCGCTCCCGGACCGGACGGGTGATCATGCCGGCCTGGCAGAAGCGGCAGCCGCGCGTGCAGCCGCGGAAGATCTCCACCGAGAAGCGCTCGTGGACGGTCTCGGCGAGCGGCACCAGCGGGTTGCGCGGGTAGGGCCACTGGTCGAGGTCCATGAGCGTGTGCTTGCGCACCCGCTCCGGAGCGTCCGGCACGTTCGGTACGACGGAGGCGATGGCGCCGCTGTCGTCGTACTCGACGTCGTAGAAGCGGGGGACGTAGACCGTGCCGGAGGCGGCGAGGCGACGCAGGATCTCGACGCGGCCACCCGGTGAGCCCTCGCCCTTCCACTCGCGCACGACGTCGGAGATCTTGAGGACGACCTCCTCGCCGTCACCGAGGACGGCGGCGTCGACGAAGTCCGCGATCGGCTCGGGGTTGAAGGCGGCGTGACCGCCGGCGATGACCAGGGGGTGCGTGTCACGGTCGACGGCGTGGATCGGGATGCCGGCCAGGTCGAGCGCGTTGAGCATGTTCGTGTAGCCGAGCTCGGTCGAGAAGCTGATGCCGAACAGGTCGAACGCGCCGACCGGGCGGTGGGCGTCGACGGTGAACTGCGGGATGCCCTGCTCGCGCAGGACCTCCTCCATGTCCGGCCACACGGCGTACGTGCGCTCGGCGAGGATCCACGGCCGCTCGTTGAGGACCTCGTAGAGGATCTGGACGCCCTGGTTGGGCAGCCCGACCTCGTAGGCGTCGGGGTACATCAGCACCCAGCGCACCTCGGCCTCGTCCCACGGCTTCTGGACCGAGTTGAGCTCGCCGCCGACGTACTGGATCGGCTTGGACACCGTCAGGAGGTGCGGCTCCAGCCGGGGGAAGACGGACTCGGGCGCGGAGACGGACATGGACAAATCCTAGGACGCTCCCGGGGATGCGCCAGCATCCCCGGGAGCGTACGACACCACTACTCGACCGACGCGTCGACCTGCTCGTCGGCGGGGTCGGCCGGCGGACCGGCCGGTCCGGCGGCTGCCGCCTTGGCCGCGGCTCCCCGCTCGGCCGACGCCGACGTCTGCCTCAGCTCCACCTCGGGCATGAACAGCAGCACCACGCACGCCAGCAGGCCGAGGCCCGTCGCGCACCAGAAGACCGGCTGCATCGACTTGGCGAAGGCCTGCTTGATCGGGTGGGCCAGCACAGGGCTGAGCTGGTTGATCACCGAGGAGTCGGAGGTGACGCCGGCGACGACGGACTTGTCGCCGGTGGCGAGCCGGTGGTCGAGGCTCGTCCGAGGCTCTTGGAGCGCCTTCGCGGCCGCGGCCTTGAACTGCGGAGTCTGCTGCGCCTCGGCGAAGGCGCTCGTCATGTGCCCCGGCACCGCGTTGAACAGCATCGTGAGGAACGCCGCGACGGCGATCGTGCCGCCGATCTGGCGGAAGAAGGTCGCGCTGGAGGTCGCCACGCCGATGGCGGTCGGCGGGACGGCCGACTGCACCGTGAGGATGAGCGGCTGCATCGAGTTTCCGACGCCGAAGCCGACCACGGCCATGAAGATCTCGACGTGCCACAGCGGGGTGTCGGCGGTGACGTGGGTCAGCAGGAACATGCCGAGCGCCATGACCAGCGTGCCGAAGATCGGGAAGAGCCTGGTCTTGCCGGTCTTGGAGATGATCTTTCCGGAGCCGATGGAGGCGGTCATCATGCCCGCGACCATCGGCAGCATCAGGAAGCCGGAGCGGGTCGGGCTCGCGCCGTGGACGATCTGCATGTAGAGCGGCAGCAGCATCATGCCGCCGAACAGGCCTGCGCCGACGATGAGGCTGGCGATGATGGTGATCAGCGCGGGCCGGATCGTGAAGAGCTTGAGCGGGATCAGCGCGGCGAGCTTCATCGCCCGCTCCGCGACCACGAAGGCGACCAGGCCGACCGCCGAGATCGCGAAGAGGATGATCGAGCGGGCCGAGCCCCAGCCCCAGCCCTGGCCCTGCTCGAGCACGGTGAGCAGCGGTACCAGGCAGATGACGAGGGCGACCGCGCCGCCCCAGTCGATCCTGGCCTCGCGGCGCACGTGGTGGACGTGCAGCGTCTTCCACACGACGGCCAGCGCGACGATGCCGATCGGCAGGTTGACCAGGAAGACCCAGCGCCAGCCGGTGATGCCGAGGATCGAGGTCGTGCCGGCGAGGAAGCCGCCGATGACGGGTCCGAGCACGCTGGAGGTGCCGAAGGTGGCCATGAAGTAGCCGGTGTACTTCGCACGCTCGCGCGGGGAGACGATGTCGCCGATGATCGCCAGCACCAGGGTCATCAGGCCGCCGGCGCCGAGGCCCTGGAAGGCGCGGAACGCGGCGAGCATGTACATCGAGTTCGCGAACGAGCACAGCACCGAGCCGATGATGAACACGGTGATGGCGAACATGAACAGCTTCTTGCGACCCCAGAGGTCGCCGAGCTTGCCGTAGATCGGCGTGGTGATCGTCGAGGTGATGAGGTACGCCGTGGTGGCCCACGCCTGGAGGCTGAGGCCGTGGAGGTCGTCGGCGATGGTGCGGATCGCCGTGCTGACGATGGTCTGGTCGAGCGCCGCGAGGAACATGCCCAGCATCAGGCCCGACAGGATCGTCAGGATCTGTGCGTGGGTGTACTCACCCGAGTGGTCCTCGGCCCCAGCGGGGGCTGCAGAAGAAGTTGACATCGACAACGATCCTATCGACGGGGCCGCTACTCACCTAAATCACGGACGCCGCCCAACCTAACGCGTCGCCGGTCATGGACGCAGCCCGCGGCGCCGGTCGCGAGCGAGGGTGATCAGGACCTCACCAGTACCCGCTGCGCGGGCAGCAGACGAGCGGCCGGGGACCGGAGCGTGCGGAGGTGGATGTTCTGCAGCAGGCCGATGGCCAGCATCCCCGCGAACATCGAGGATCCGCCGTACGACACGAACGGCAGGGGAACGCCCGTGACCGGCATGATCCCGAGGCACATGCCGATGTTCTGGAAGGCCTGGAAGCCGAACCAGCAGGCGATCCCGGCGGCGGCCATCCGGCCGAACATGTCGTCGGTGCGGCTCGCGATCCGCAGCGCACGCCACAGGACGACACCCAGCAGCGCGACGAGGATCCCGGCGCCGACGAGGCCGAGCTCCTCCCCCGCGACGGTGAAGACGAAGTCGGTGTGCTGCTCGGGCACGAAGCCCGCCCGGGTCTGCGATCCGTGGAAGAGGCCCTGACCGAAGAGGCCACCGTCACCGACCGCGATGCGCGCCTGCTCGACGTTGTAGCCGGCACCCTTCGGGTCGAGGTTCGGGTTGGTGAAGGCCAGGAACCGGTCGACCTGGTACTGCTTCAGAAACCCGCTCGCCACCGCCATGACCGCGACCCCGACACCGCCCGCGGCCAGCAGCCCCAGCCAGCGCCCGTCGGCGCCCGACGCGGCGATCACGCCGATCACCGTCGCGGTCAGGACCAGCATGGTGCCGAGGTCGGGCTGCATCAGGATCAGGAGGGCGGGGACGCCGGCCACCGCCAGCATCAGGAGTACGTCGGACCGCCCGACTCCCCTGCTCCAGCGGCCCTCGCTGCGCTCGGCCACGACCAGCGCCATGCCGACCACGACGGCCAGCTTGGCCAGCTCGGACGGCTGCAGCGACATCCCGCCGAGCATCAGCCACGACTTCGAGCCGTTGATCGTCGAGCCCATCACGAGCACGAGCAGCAGCCCGATGATCCCGCCGGCGTACGCCACCGGCGCGAGGATCCGCACCCAGCGGTGGTCGGTCGCGGTGACCAGGCCCATCAGGACCAGCCCGATCACGAGGTTCACGACCTGCTTGTCGAGGAACGCCTTGGGGTTGCCGCCGGTCAGCGAGTCACGGTGGGCGGTCGCGGACCAGACCAGGAGGCAGCCGAGCACGCTCAGCGCGACGACGGCGCCGAGCAGGACCAGGTCGAGGTCCTGCCAGGGCCTCGACAGGCTCGACCACCCTGCCCTGCGTGAGACGGTCGTCCGTCGGATCGCCATGTCAGTTCTCCTTGCGGGCCGGCGGCAGGATCGAGCCGTCCTTGCCGAACACCGGCAGGCTGGCCGGCGGCTTCACCCCGGGGATGAGCGACGTCCTCGGCTCGACCTTGCTGCCGTGGACGCCGTACAGGGCCTCCCAGATGCGGCGTACGCCGGATCCGGAGGTGCCGGAGCCCTGACCGCCCTGGCTGACCATCATCACCACGACGTAGTCCTTGGTGTAGGACGCCACCCACGACGTCGCCTGCTTGCCGTAGACCTGCGCGGAGCCGGTCTTGGAGCGGATCTGGACCTTGTTGAGCGGGAAGCCGATGAACTTCCAGGCCATCGTGCCCTGGGTGCTGGTGGTCTTCAGCGCGTTGTCGAGGTAGCGGTGGTCGGCCGGCGGGATGTTGATGTGACGCCGCACCTTCGGAGTGATCTTGCGCAGAACCTTGCCGCTCGGCGAGACGATCGCCTTGCCGATGGTCGGCTCGAAGAGGGTGCCGCCGTTGTCGATGGCGGCGTACGCGACCGCCTCCTGCAGTGGCGTGAGCACCGTGTCGCCCTGCCCGATGGCGAAGATCGCGGCGTCGGACTCGCGGTACTGGTAGCCGTCGACGCAGAACTCCTGGGAGAACAGGTAGAGGTAGTTCGAGGTCTTCGGGGTCTGCGGCTTGTGCGCGATGCCGCAGTAGTAGCCCTTCATCTGCTTCCAGTAGGCCATCTTCCACTTGCGGTCGGCGATGCGGCCGGTGGCCTCGCCCGGCAGGTCGACTCCGGTGCGCCGGCCGTAGCCGAACTTCTTCGCCTCGGCGACCAGCGGGTCGGCGGCGTTGACGTCGTCGGGGTTGCCGCCGGACTTCTTCCAGAAGTGCATGCCCACCTGGTAGAAGAACGTGTCGCACGAGACCGCGAGCGCCTTCGCGAAGCCGATGGGGCCGTAGGACTCGGAGTCGTCGTTGTGGAAGTCGCGGTTGCCGATCCGCACGAAGGGCGAGCAGTCGTAGATCTGGTGCGTGGTCAGGCCGTGGGTGAGCGCGCCGACGGTCATCACCGGCTTGAACGTCGAGCCCGGCGCGAACTCGCCCTGGAACGCCCGACTCAGCAGCGGGTCGCCCGACCTGGCCGCATAGAGGTGGTCGAGCTGCTTCTGGCTGATCCCACCGGTCCAGATCGACGGGTCGTACGTCGGCTGGCTGGCCATCGCGACGATCCGGCCCGTGTGCGCGTCGAGCACCACGGCCGCACCCGAGTCGGCCTTGAACGGCCGGTGCGTGGTCGGGTCGATGGTGTGCCGCGCGGTCATCATCTGCGTGTGCAGGGCCTTCTCGACGGCCCCCTGCACCTTCGCGTCGATCGAGGTGACGAGGGTGTCGCCGGGCCGGGCGGTGAGGTGGTCGACGTTGCCGATGACCTGGCCCTGGGAGTTGACCGCCACCTGCTGGGAGCCGGGCTGCCCGCGCAGCCACCGGTCGTACTCGCGCTCCAGGCCCGCACGCCCGACGACCGATGCGCCGTTGACCGAGGTGTCGTGGTGCTTCTCCGCCGACTTGAGCTCGTCGGCGGTGATCGGGCTGAGGTAGCCCAGGACCTGCGCCGCGTTCACGCCGTACGGCGACGGGTAGTCGCGCACGCTCTCCTGGTCGACCAGGACGGCCGGGAAGTCCTCCGGCTGCTCCTCGATCCGCAGCGCGACCCGCTGCGCGACGTCGCGCGCGACCGGCACGGGCTGGTAGGGCGAGCCGTTCCAGCACTCGCCGTTGACCGAGCCCTGGGTGCCGCATGGCACGAGCTTGCGGCGGACGGCGAGCGGCCGGACGTGGAGGACGGATGCGACCCGGGCGATCAGGCCGTTGCGCTCGTGGTCGGACATCCGGTTGAGCTGGGTGCTGTCGATGGAGACGACCCAGACGAGCCGGTTGGCGACCAGCGGACGGCCCTGGTCGTCGACGATCAGGCCGCGCTGCGGCTGGACGACGATGTCGCGGATCGACTGGGACGCGGCCTGGCCGCGGTAGGTGTCGCCGGTGACGACCTGCAGGTAGTAGAGCCGCGCGCCGAGGGTGGCGAGGAGCGAGAAGGCGAGCACCTGGATCACGACCAGGCGCAGCCGGCTCCGACGCGCCGGGTCGGCAGCACCCGGACGAGCGACCTTGCGGCTCATCGCAGGCTGACCCGGGCCGGCTCGGCGCTGCCGAGACGGTCGACGCGGCGGTGGATCCACATCACCGCCGGCACGACCAGGGCCGCGCCGAGGAGGTCCCAGCCCAGGCCGATGCCGATGACCCGCAGGACCTGGGAGGTGCTGAGGTCGAGGTCGCGCAGGACCAGGCCGGTCAGGGCGTAGACGGAGTTGCCGACGAACGAGCCGCCGAGCGACGAGGCGACGATCAGGAGCGGCCCGGAGCGTCGTACGGCGCCGATGTCGGGCTGGTTGTCGTGGCTGAGCCGGCCGACGACGTACCCGACGGTCATCAGGGCCAGCGCCCAGCGGCCCGCGAGGTGGTCGGCGGGCGGAGCGAGGTCGAGCAGGAGACCCGCGAAGAACCCGGTGAGTGTCGCGAACCGGGTGTCGGTGACGAGGGCCGTGCCGACCACGACCAGAAGCACCACGCTCGGCACGGCTCCGGCGCCGGCGTCCGGCCAGCCCAGCGCGGGCAGGACGGTCGTCTGCAGCAGCAGGCCCACGACGACCAGGACGGCGGCGGTGACGACGCGGGGGCTCCTCATCGGGCGTTCCCGGTCAGGCTGCCGTCGGCCTCGATGTCGGCGCTGGCTGTGCCGGACGGCACCACGACACCGACGGTGTCGAGCGAGGTGAGGTCGACGTACGGCTGGAGGACGGCGCGGTAGCTGGTCTCGCGCAGCGACTGGTAGACCTTCACGACCTTGCCGATCGGCACACCCGAGACGTACGGCGTCCCGCCCTGGCTGCCCCACGTGACGACCGACTGGCCCACGCGCGGGACGACCGTCTGGTCGAGCAGGTCGAGGTCGAGGCTGCCGTCGCTGTCCATCCGGCCCTGGCCGTGGACCATGCCGAGCTTCATGTTGTCGCCGATCCGGCCGCCGACGGTCGAGTCGGTGTCGCTGATCAGCAGCACGGTCGCGCTGTGCGATGTGACCGAGACGATCCGGCCGACCAGGCCGGACCCGTTGACCACGGTCATGTCGGGGTGCAGGCCGCTGCTGCTGCCGGCGTCGATGGTGACGGTGTCGTCGAAGGACTGCGCCGACCCGACCGCCTCGACCCGCGCCGTGACGAGCGCGTAGCCGATGTCACCGGCCATGGCGCGCAGCTGGCGCAGCTCGGCGACCCGGTTGGCGTCGTACCCGCTCTCGGCGAGCCGGGCCGACAGCGCGGCGTTCTGGCTCTGCAGGTCCGCGATCCGCGAGCGCAGCTGGCCGTTGGTCCGCAGCGCGCCGGGGATCGACACGATCGGGTGCAGCACCGTGCTGGCGGCGTCCTGGATCGGGCTGATCACCTCACCCACACCGTCGCGCACCGGGTCGACGGGCGATGAGCCGCCGCTCGCCCGGTCGATCACCATCAACGTGACGCAGGCGAGCACCAGCGCGACGATCAGCGACCTCCGCGGGAGACCGCTGTCCTCGCGGCGCTCGCGGGCCACGCCGACGCGACGGATCGGGCCGCTGCTCGGGCGCCGGGCGTCGGTGCCGTCGCCGGTGCGGTCCGGTCGCCTGGGGGGAAGCGTGTCGAGTGTCATCGCTGCCTAGAACCGCCGCGGGTTCGTGACGAGGACCTGCTGGAGAGCCTCGAACTGCTCGACGCAGCGGCCCGCGCCCAGCACGACCGACACGAGCGGGTCCTGGGCGACGTGGACCGGCATGCCGGTCTCGTGGCGGATGAGCTCGTCGAGGCCGCGCAGCAGCGCTCCCCCGCCGGTCAGCACGATGCCGCGGTCCATGATGTCGCCGGCCAGCTCGGGCGGCGTCTGGTCGAGGGTGACCCGCACGGCGTCGACCATCGCGTGCAGCGGCTCCTCGAGCGCCTGGCGCACGTCGCGGGCGGTGACGGTGACGGTGCGCGGCAGGCCGGTCACCATGTCGCGACCGCGGACCTCGCCCTCGGGCTCGCCCGGCCGGGGGTACGCCGAGCCGAGGCTGATCTTCACCTGCTCGGCCGTGCGCTCGCCCAGCATGAGGGCGTGCTCCTTCTTCATCCAGCTGATGATCGCGGCGTCGAGGTCGTTGCCGGCGGTGCGGATCGAGAGCGAGGTGACGATGCCGCCGAGGGAGATGACGGCGATCTCGGTGGTGCCGCCGCCGACGTCGACGACCATGTTGCCGGTCGGCTCGTGGACCGGGAGGCCGGCGCCGATCGCGGCCGCCATCGGCTCCTCGACGACGTAGACCCGGCGAGCACCCGCCTGGTAGCCCGCCTCCTTGACCGCGCGCTGCTCTACCGGCGTGATCGAGCTCGGGACGCAGATGACCATCCGCGGCTTGGCGAAGTAGCGCCGACGGTGCACGCGCGCGATGAAGTGGCGCAGCATCTGCTCGGTCGCCTCGAAGTCGGCGATCACGCCGTCGCGGAGCGGCCTCAGCGCGGTGATGTTGTCGGGGGTGCGGCCCAGCATCTGCTTGGCCTCGTGGCCGACGGCGATCACCTCGCCGGTCATGTCGTTGAGCGCGACGACGCTCGGCTCGTCCAGCAGCACCCCACGGCCGCGGACGTACACCAGGGTGTTGGCGGTGCCGAGATCGACGGCCATGTCCCGGCCGATGATCGAGTTCACCCTCACGCCATCCTCGCAACAGGTCAGGGGTCCCAGGCGGACCCTCCCTGCTGAGGGTAAGAAAATTGACTCGTGTTACTGGTGAGACTCGCCGATGTTGGTGCGCCGACCTATCGTTCCCCCCATCGGATCTCCTGGGACCCGGGCGCGGGTGACGCAGTCAGCGCCGACCGTCGTCGTGCTGGTCGGCCTCCTCGTCATGTGCGGCGTGGTCCTGAGCAAGGCTCAGCACCTGTGGTTCTGGCGTGACGACTGGGCGTTCCTCCGCCCGCGCGTCATCGACCCCTGGCAGGCGCTCGTCCTGAACTACAACGGTCACTGGTCGGCGCTGCCGTGGCTGTGGTTCCGCACGACCAGGAGCCTGGTCGGGCTGCGCCACTACGCGCCGTACGCCGTCGCGCCGGTGCTGCTGCAGCTGCTGACCTTCCTCCTGCTCTACGCGCTCCTCAGACGCACCGAGATCGGACGCTGGACCGGCGCGGCCGCCGTGCTGGTGACGGCCGCCCTCGCCATCGGCGTCGGCGCCGAGAACACGCTGTGGCTGGCCACCATCGGCTTCCTGGGCGCCTGCGCGTTCGGGCTGCTCGGCGTCCTGCTGGCCGACCTCGGCGGACCCTGGCGCTGGCTCGCGCCGGTGGCGCTCCTGCTCGGCGTGATGTGCAGCAACGTCGGGCTCATCCTGCTGGCCCTCGCCGGTGGCTGGGGCCTGCGGCGGCTGGGCCTGCTGCGGACCGCGGCGCTCGTCGGGCCGCCCGCCGTTCTGTACGTCGCGTGGTTCCTGACCTATGCACGGATCCGGCCGCCGGTCGGCACCAACGGACCGTGGACCAACTCGCCGCCGATCGACTGGGGTCACGGATCGGTCCGGATGGCCGCGGGCATCGCCGACGTCTGGACCGCCGCGACCGGCGTCCACGGCGCCGGGCCGCTCGTCCTCGTCGTGCTCGTCCTCGGGGTCTACGCGGCCCGCCGCCGACCCGCGCTCGGCGCGCTCGGCCTGGGCGGGCTCGTGGCCCTCGTGCTCGGCTTCGCCCTCTTCGGCTTCGGCAAGGCCAGCGCGCACACGCTGCCCACCCAGCCCCGCTACGAGTACGTCGGCGTGCTGGTCTGCGGCCCGGCGGTCGCCTGTCTCGCCCACGTCGTCGCACGGCGCGTGCGGGACCTGCGCTGGGCGTACGGCCTGGTCGCGGCCGCCGCGGTCCTCCTCGCCGGCGCCACCGGGGTCGCGCGGGTGGACGTGGCGGCCGACGTGCTGCGCCCCCAGACGACCGACCTGCACAACCGCGTGGTCGCCACGGCCTGGCTCCACCAGCACGGCGAGCAGACCCTCTCGGACCCGGTGTGGTCGGACCCCTCGATCAACCACGGCGTCACCGTGCCGATGCTGACCGACCCCACCATGCTCCCGCTGCTGCCGTCCGGACCGCCGCCCGACCGGGCGCTCCTGGTCACGCGCGCCCAGGTCCAGGTCGGCGTCGGCCCCACCGCGTTCGACCTGCCGGACGCGACGTGCACGCCGCACGGCCCGTCGGGCGGCAAGGAGATCGCCGTGCGCGCCGGCGCCGGCGGGGCCCAGGTGCGGCTGCGCCTCGACCCGGTCGACAGCGCGAGCGGGCCGTCCGTCGTACGCACGCGGCTGGTGTCCGCGACCGACGGCACGCCCTTCCACGCGTGGACGGTCGACGCGGGCGAGCAGACGGCGTACGTCGCCACCTCGGCGCCCGACGTGACGCTGCTGGTGCGGCTACCGGCGGGTGCGACCGCCGACTGCGGCCGCTGAGCGGCTCAGAGGCTCGGGAACCAGAGCTTCATCTCACGCTCGGCCGACTCGGTCGAGTCGGAGGCGTGCACGAGGTTCTCGCGGTTGGACAGCGAGTAGTCGCCGCGGATCGTGCCCGGGGCGGCCTGGCGGCCGTCGGTGGCGCCGGTGAGGTTGCGGACGACCGTGATGGCCTCGTCTCCCTCGAGGACGAGCGAGACGAGCGGACCGCTGGTCACGAACGCCCGCAGCGGCGGGTAGAAGTCGCGCTCGACGTGCTCGACGTAGTGGGCGTCGGCCATCTCGCCGTCGATCGTGCGGTGCTCCATCGCCACGATGGAGAGCCCCTTGGCCTCGAACCGGGACAGGACGGCGCCGAGCAGGCCGCGGCGTACGGCGTCGGGCTTGATCAGGACCAGGGTGCGCTGACTCACGGCGCCGACTCTACGAGACCCGCGCCGGGGTCAGACCAGCGGCTGCCCGGCACGCATGCGCCGGCGTACGTCCCACAGGTAGAGGTTGAAGGGCATGTTCCGCACGAACCGCGGCAGCCGGCGGTTGACCGCGCCGGTCGTCGCGGTGATCAGGTCGAAGGCCCGCTGGTGGCGCCGCTTCCAGGTGTAGCCGAGCTTCTCGCGGAGGGCGGGCGGGGTGAAGCCGACGTTCATGAACTCCAGGAAGCGGCCGGCGGGGGCGAACCAGACCGGCATCTGGTCGAAGCGGTAGAGCCGCCGCAGGAAGTCGACGGTCACGTCGTCGACCTCGGCGGTCTCCAGGCGCTCGTCGAAGTAGTCGTAGAACTCCCTGCGCGAGGCCGGCCACTGCTCGGGCCGCATCTGCAGGGTCGTGCCCAGCACGTCGGACTGGCGATAGATCCGCTCGGCCAGCTCGTCGTCGAGGGGACCGTGCAGCGCCTCCCACGTGTCGACCAGGCCGAAGTAGAGGCAGGCCGCCACCCACAGCTGGAGCTCGGGGTCGAAGGCGTTGTACCTGACCGGGCTCTCGGCGGTCGAGCGCACCTGGCGGTGGGAGGTGTTGACGGCCTCGCGGTAGAGGTAGCGCTCGCGGTCGGTGCCGAGCACCGCGATCGCGAGGTACGTGAGCGTCGTACGACCGCGCTTGATGGGGTGCTTGTCGATGCGCCCGCTCTCGACCTTCGACTCCATCACGCCGTAGGCGACGCCCGGGGCGCCGAGCATCTGCAGCGCGACGTTGGCCGCGCCGGCGTACATCGCCGTGATGCCGTCCCAGTAGTCGCGCATCTCGATGCGCGGCTCCAGACCGGTCGCGAGCAGGTCCTCGTCGTCGGCGGCCATCGGTCCTCCTGGGTCAGTAGCTCTTGGGCAGGTCGAGCATCGAGGTGCCGATGTGCGCCAGCACCGGCTCTACTCCTGACCGACCTGCGTGGCGAGGCCGGGCGCCAGGTCGCCGCGCCCCGCCACGACGACGTCGTCGAGGTCGAGCCAGCCGGCCAGCCGGCGCAGCTCGCGCATCAGCTCGGCGGCGGTGTCGCCGGGCGCAGACGGCTCGGCGTACGCCGACTGGACGAGGATGCGGCGGCCGAGCCGGTCGGCCTTGAGGTCGACGCGCGCGACGATGCGGTCGCCGAGCAGGAACGGCAGGACGTAGTAGCCGTGCACGCGCTTGTGGGCGGGCGTGTAGATCTCGATGCGGTAGCGGAAGTCGAACAGCGCCTCGGTGCGCGCCCGCTCCCACACGACCGGGTCGAACGGGCTGAGCAGGGCCCGCGCGCTGATCCGGCGCGGCAGCCGCGCCTCGCGATGGAGGTACGCCGGGCGCCGCCAGCCCTGCACGTCGACCTGCGAGACCTCGCCCGACTCGAGCAGGATCGCCAGCGCGAGCGTGGTGCTGGCGACGGACATCCGGTAGTAGTCGGCGAGATCCTTCGCGGTCGCGATGCCGTGACTGCGCGCGGCCCGACGGACCAGCTCGACGTCGGCCTCGACCTTGCTGGGGATCGGCAGGGCCAGGATCTCGGAAGGGATGACGCGCTCGGGGAGGTCGTAGCGGATCTCGAACTGGCCGTTGCGCCCGGTGATCGCGAGCTGGCCGGCGGAGAACATCGCGTCGAGCACGCGCCGGGTCTCCGACCAGTTCCAGCCCCAGTGGTCCTTGGTGCGTGGCAGGCCCTCGTCGAGCTCGCGCGCGGTCGAGGCGCCCCGCTCGGTGATCTCGGCCAGGAGGCTGACCTCGAGCTCGTCGTGGGCCTGGGACGTGCCCCACTTGCCGCGGCGGGCGCGGTGGGCGGCCATCCGGTGAGCCATCACCGGCCAGAGCTCGACGGGCATGTAGGCCTGCATGTGCGCCCAGTACTCGACCAGGCGTCGCTCGCGGCCGGTGCTGGCACGGCGGAGCAGATCGACGTCGTAGGGGCCCATGCGGGAGTAGAGCGGCATGAAGTGCGCCCGCTGCAGGACGTTGACGCTGTCGACCTGCAGGACGCCGGTGCGCTCGACCGTGCGGTCGAGGGTGCGCATCGTCGGGGTCGTGTGCGCCTTGTCGGCGAATCCCTGCGCGGCGAGCGCGATGCGGCGCGCCTGCGCCGGCGACAACGACTCCACCCGCCAGAACCTAGCGGCCGCCACCGACGGCGCGACGGACCGGCAGGAACGTCCGCGGCGGCACCGGCCCCGCCAGGAAGTCCAGGATCAGGGAGGCGACCAGGGCCGGCCTCTCCAGCGGTACGGCGTGCGAGCTGCCCGGCACGATCGCGAGCTGGCTCTCGGGCAGCGCGTCGTAGAGCGCGAGGGTGTGGTCGAGCGTGATCATGTCGTCGTCGCCGGCGAGCACGAGCGTCGGCGTACGGATGGTGGCGAGATCCGAGGTCGTCAGCGTCGGCTCGGTCCGCGCCAGGCGCATGAACTTCTCGTAGACCACCGGGAAGTGCTCCGGACCGTCCGGGGACCGCTGGGCGTAGCCGGCTCCCATCAGCCGCATCGCGTCGTCGCCCTCGTCGAGGCCGTCGAGGCCGTCGAGGCCGTCGAGGATGACGCCGTCGTTGTGGAAGTTCGCACCGATCAGGACCTGCCGGTCGACGAGGTC
>WQZX01000018.1 GCA_009780515.1 Nocardioidaceae bacterium
CAAGAAGGGCACCGACTCCCGTTCGCTCACCAGCGAGGACCAGCTCTTCACCATCTCGCTCGACGAGGCGCTGAAGATCTACAGCCAGCCCAAGCAGCGTGGCCGCGCCGCGGCGACACCGCCGCTCAAGGAGCTCGGCAAGGATCCCGTCTCGGGCCAGCCGATCGTGGTGAAGGCGGGTCGCTTCGGCGAGTACGTCACCGACGGCGAGTACAACGCCACCCTCCGCAAGGACGACTCGGTGCAGGACATCACCCTCGAGCGCGCCGCCGAGCTCCTCGCCGAGCGCCGCGCCAAGGGTCCCGCCAAGAAGGCGACCAAGAAGGCGACCAAGAAGGCCGCGACGAAGGCGCCCGCCAAGAAGTCGGCGGCGAAGAAGACCGCCGCGAAGAAGACCGCCAAGAAGTCGTAGGTATTGATTCGTCGAGCGTGGGCGCCTCCGGTCTTTGGATTTCACATGGGATGCATCCCATGTGAAATCCAACGCCGGCCGCCCCGCCCGCCGTCGGACCCATCCCGTAGGTTGACGAGGTGACCAGGACGTACGCCGCCACGGGGCTCTTCGTGTGCTTCGAGGGCGGCGAGGGTGGCGGCAAGTCCACCCAGTCCCGGCTGCTGCGCGACTGGCTGGAGGGGCAGGGCCACACCGTCCGGCTGACCTACGAGCCCGGCGACACCTCCGTCGGCAAGGAGCTGCGCCGGATCGTCCTCGACCCGGCGACCGGCGCCCTCGCCAACCGCACCGAGGTCCTGCTGTACGCCGCCGACAAGGCCGAGCACGTCGACACCGTCGTGCTCCCGGCGCTCGAGCGCGGCGAGGTCGTCATCACCGATCGGTACGTCGACTCCTCACTCGCCTACCAGGGCGCCGGCCGGGTCGAGGACCTCGCCGGCGTCGAGGCGGTGCAGCGCTGGGCGACGCGCGACCTGCGTCCCCACCTGACCGTCGTCCTCGACCTCGAGCCCGCCGACGGGCTGGGCCGCTTCGAGGGCCGTGACCGGATCGAGGGGGAGTCGCTGGAGTTCCACCAGCGGGTGCGGGCGAAGTTCCTCGCGCTCGCCGCCGACGACCCGGGCCACTACCTCGTCCTCGACGCCCGGCAGGGCATCGACGAGATCCACGCCGCCATCCGCGAGCGCGTTGCGCCGCTGCTCGGGCAGGTGGCACCGTGACCATCTGGGACAGCCTGGTCGGCCAGCGCCCCGCCATCGAGGCGCTCTCGCAGGCCGCGGGGGGCCACGGGATGACCCATGCCTGGCTGTTCACCGGGCCGCCGGGGTCGGGCCGCTCCAACGCGGCGATCGCCTTCGCGGGGGCGCTCCAGTGTCCCCAGGGCGGCTGCGGCCAGTGCCACGAGTGCCACACGGTGCTGGCCGGCAGCCACGCCGACGTCGCCGTCGTACGCACCGAGAAGCTGTCGATCGGCGTCGCCGAGGTCCGCGAGCTGGTCCGCCGGGCGGCGCTCACCCCGATGGGCGACCGCTGGCAGATCCTGATCGTCGAGGACGCCGATCGCCTCACCGAGCAGGCGTGCAACGCGCTGCTCAAGGCGATCGAGGAGCCCAACGGCCGCACGGTCTGGATGCTCTGCGCGCCGACGGTCGAGGACGTCCTGCCGACCATCCGCTCCCGCTGTCGGCTGGTCACCCTCTCCACGCCGACCACCCCCGAGGTCGCCGGGTTCCTGACCGGCAAGGGCATCGCCGAGCCGCTGGCGTCGTACGCCGCCCGGGCGAGCCAGGGGCACATCGGAAGGGCGCGGGCGCTGGCGTTCGACGAGGACGTCCGCGACCGTCGGCGCGAGATCGTCGGCATCCCCGCCGGGCTGACCTCCCTCGGGCGCTGCATGGGCGCGGCGACGCTGCTGGCCGACACCGCCAAGGCCGAGGCCGACGCGATCACCTCCGAGCTCGACGCGCAGGAGAAGGCCGACCTCGACGCGGCGTACGGCGTGGTCGAGCGGGGGCGCCGGCCGCGTGAGTACGCCCCCGCGCTGCGCGACCTCGAGAAGGGCCAGAAGACCCGCGCGAAGCGACGTCACCTCGACGTGATCGACCGCGGGCTGACCGATCTCGTCTCGGTCTACCGCGACGCCATCGCGGTCGCGACCGGAGCGCCGGGTGCGCTGGTCAACGAGGAGATCCGGCCCGACGTCGAGCGGCTCGCCCAGACCTCCAGCCCCGAGCTGAACCTGCGCCGGATCGGCGCGATCTTCGGGGCCCGCGAGCAGATGATCGAGTTCAACGTGCCGCCGGCCTTGGCGCTGGAGTCCATGATGGTCGCGCTGATGGCACCGGCCGGATGAGCGACCGGGCGACTGATCGAGTGAGGGAGACCGAGGTGCGCAAGACCTTCGCCGCGCTGCTGGCGGCGGGACTCGTCCTGCTGGCGGGCTGCATGGACTCCGGTGGCGGCTCGTCGGTCTCGGTCGGATCGCGGACCTCGCCGAGCACCGGGTCGACGACCACCGCGGCCGGTGTCGGCAACCTGCGGGCCTACTACCACCAGACGATCCACTGGAAGGCCTGCGGCAAGGACCGCTGCGGCTCGCTGAGCGTGCCGGTCGACTACCACCACCCGTCCGCGGCCAGCACCAAGCTGGCCGTCGAGGTCGCGCCGGCGACGAGCGGCAAGGCGATCGGCTCGCTCGTCGTGAACCCGGGCGGCCCGGGCGCGCCGGGCGTGGACCTCGCGTCCGACGCGTCGTCGTACTTCGCGGCGCCGCTGCGGGCGGCGTACGACATCGTCGGCTTCGACCCGCGCGGCACCGGCAGGTCCAACCCGGTCGACTGCCTCACCGACCACCAGCTCGACCAGTTCGTCGCCGAGGACCCCGACCCGAGCACCCCGGCGGAGGTCAAGCAGTTCTCGGCCTCGGCCAAGGAGTTCTGGCACGGCTGCGAGAAGCGCTCCGACTCGCTCGTCGACCACGTCAGCACCGTCGACGCGGCCCGCGACATGGACATCCTGCGCGCTGCCCTGAAGCAGTCGAAGATGGACTACTTCGGCTTCTCCTACGGCACCAAGCTCGGGGCGACGTACGCCGACCTGTTCCCCAGGAAGGTCGGCCGGATGGTGCTCGACGGGGCGATGGACGTCCGGCTGTCGACGCGTGAGAGCGCGCTGCACCAGGCGGCCGGCTTCCAGACCGCGCTGACGTCCTACGTCAAGCACTGCGTGTCCGGCGACCACTGCTTCCTCGGGTCGACGGTCCAGCAGGGTCTGCACCGCATCTCCGCGCTGCTGGACTCCATCGCGAAGAAGCCGCTGCCCACGCAGTCAGGCCGCAAGCTCACCGTCGGCAACGCCTTCTACGGCGTCGTGGCGCCGCTCTACTCGCGCGGGATGTGGCAGTACCTCGACATCGGCCTCAAGCAGGCGATCCAGGGCAACGGAAGCGTGCTGCTCAGCCTGTCCGACGCCTACACGATGCGCGGCCAGAACGGCGGCTACACCGACAACAGCATGGAGGCCATCTCGGTCATCAGCTGCCTGGACGACCCGTGGTCGCTGCCGCCCTCGAAGATCCCCGGCCAGTACGCCGCCTTCGAGAAGGCCTCGCCGACCTTCGGCCGGGTCTTCGCCTGGGGCCTGGCCGCCTGCTGGGGCGACCCCATGCGCAACACCGACGACCCCCACCTGAAGATCGACGCGGCCGGCGCCGCCCCGATCGTGGTCATCGGCACGACCCGCGACCCGGCCACGCCGTACGAGGAGGCGGTCGCGCTCTCCCGCGAGCTCAAGTCGGGTGTGCTCGTCACCCGCAACGGCGACGGCCACACGGCGTACAACGAGGGCAACAGCTGCATCGACGACGCCGTCCACTCCTACCTGATCCACGGGAAGGTGCCGAAGAACGGCCTGCGTTGTTGATGCATCGGCGCGAGCGTTGCGCACGATCCCGATTCGGCCGCCGCTCGGCGCCCTCGGTATGCTGCACCGCACGTCGGCACGTCCGGCGTACGCCGCCTTAGCTCAGTCGGTAGAGCGAATCACTCGTAATGATTAGGTCGTCGGTTCGATTCCGACAGGCGGCTCCACGCAGAAGGCCTTGTCCGCACAGCACCGCGGCGGCAGGGGCCTTCGAGCTTCTCCGG
This sequence comes from Nocardioidaceae bacterium, assembly GCA_009780515.1. Lineage (GTDB taxonomy): Bacteria > Actinomycetota > Actinomycetes > Propionibacteriales > Nocardioidaceae > Nocardioides. Next base: position 4,099 of record WQZX01000018.1, read on the forward strand.
GTGCCTGTCGCGCGCCGGTCGCGGATTTTCCTGTTTCGCCTCCAATGCGGTCATCGCCATGAACAATTAGATGCATGCCTCAACTGTTCTCGGGCGGACGAGCCGTGGGCGCGATCGCCGCCCTCGCGGTCGCCCTGTCAGCACTCGTCACGTTCACCGCACCGGCGCACGCCGGCGGCAGCATGACGACTGTCTCGTCGGGCGACGGCCTCAGCATGACGGTCTCCTCGCGGGGAACGGTCGCCTCGACGCACATCAGCGGCCGGCAGGTGTCCGGGCGGACGACGGCGTCGCTGTTCTCCATCCGCCGCGTGGGCGGAACCTCGAACCTGCTGAGGAACCCCAGCCTCGAGTCGCCGCTCGCCGGCGACCAGGCGTTCAACCAGTGGCACCTGATCCGCGGCAGCTTCGCGCCGCAGTGGGTCTCCGGCGTGGCGCACTCGGGCCACCGGTCCGTCCGCTTCCGCTCGGCGACCGTCGGCACCTCGTCCACGCTGCAGCAGACGATCGCCGTCAAGCCCGGCACCAGCTACACCGCCTCGAGCTGGATGCGGTCGCAGGACGTCAAGCCGACGGTCGCGACCGCGGAGCCGGGGACCGGGCCGTCGCCGGTTCGCCTGAAGGTCCAGCAGCTCGTCGGATCCCAGGTCGTGAGGACCGACCAGGCCTTCGGCTACAGCGACACGGCCGACTGGTACCGCAAGTTCGTCGGCTTCACGACCGGGAACGACGTGACCAGCGTCCGGGTGAGCGCCCAGGTCGTCGACGGCTCGGGCACGGTCTGGTTCGACGACCTGCAGGTGACCCAGCTGTTCGGCCACCCGTGGGGCAGCGGCCGCGGCACGGTGACCAAGACGCGCGGCGGCGCGCACTTCACCGGCGCGGCGAGCGGGCTGGGCATCACCGCCTCCCTCGCGTCGCAGCCGGGCGACATCCGCATCAACGGGACGGTCAGCTCCTCGACCAAGGCCGACGTCCCCTTCCAGCTGCGGGTGGCGGTGCCGCTCGACGCCGTGGGCTGGAGCTGGTGGGACGACCCGCGCCACAGCCGCACCATCGAGGCCGGCAGGACCTACGACTACCTCACCCAGTGGAACCTGCAGCAGACCTCGCGCTACCCGTTCAACACCGTCTCCGACGGACGGAGCGCGCTGACGATCGGCGTACCGCTCGACCAACCGAAGCTCGAGAAGGCCGTGTACGCCGCCGGCCGGCTGGACCTCATCTTCGACCTGGGCGTCTCGCCGGCGACCACGGGTCTCGGCGGAGCGAAGGTCCCGTTCTCGCTCGTTCTCTACAAGTCCGACCCCTCGTGGGGCTACCGGGCGGCCATCGCGAAGTACTACCAGCTCTTCCCCAGCAGCTTTCGCCGGCGGACCAAGGCGTCGCGGGAGGGCGGATGGTTCGGCCAGGCCCAGCGCTCGGCCCTCGACACCACGTCGCACGACTTCGGGCTCGGGCTCAACATGATCGCCCTCGGCACCGGCAACGGCGGCGGGAACGAGGACTGGGGTGGCGACTACCTGCCGTGGGACAACGCTCGGGGCATCTACACCACCGCCTACAACCACCACTGGGGCTACAAGCACCCGACCACCGGCACGGGGACACCGAGCTACGCCGCTGAGATGAGGAGCATCCGCACGGACGCGGCACGCAGAGGGTCGACGTACTCCGCGCGGAGGCTGCGGGACCGGTCCATCGCCAGCCTGAACTCGGGGGCGCGCGACAACAACAACCGCTACCTCTACGCCCGCTACCGCGGGTACATGCAGCACTACGAGAACCTCGACCCGCTCAAGGGGAAGCTCGACTGGCGCTCCGTCTCGCGCACCTACCAGATGGACCCGGCCCTCGCCGAGGCGCACCGGCTCGGTGCGAAGCTGGACGCGATCCACCTGGACTCGGTCTCCGGGATGCGCCGATGGGGTGCCGCCGACGACTACTACAAGCCGCACTGGGCCAACGCGCCGTACGGGCTGACGTTCTCCTACGACTCGGGACTCGTCGTGGACCGGCTGGCCTTCGGCGTCGCGGCGCAGCTGAAATACGTCTCGGACTTCACGCACGCCCACGGCATGTTCCTCAGCGCCAACTTCAACGGCAGCGACGCCCGCTCCGCCGCGTGGTTCGGCGCCTCCTCGGTCGACTACTTCGGGCTCGAGCAGGGGCTGCCGGAGAAGGCCAGCGGGGAGAACGACCCGTACTCGACCGTCGACGGCTACGCGCTCTCCAAGCGCGTGCTCGCCGATCAGCGGCCGGTCTCCACGCTCGACGCCGGATGCGACCTCCGCTCCGCCGACGACCTCCGCCAGCGCTTCGACCAGACCCTCCTCTACGGCATCTACATGGGCTGCGGTGGCACGACCACGTGGAACGAGACCGAGCGCAGCGTGTTCGCGAAGTACACGCCGCTGATCCGCGAGATCGACACCGCGGGCTGGCAGGTCGTGACCCTGGCGCGTGCATCCAACCCCGCGATCCAGGTGGAGCGGTTCGGATCCCTCGCCACGAACGGAGCGGTCTGGCTGGTGGTGCACAACCCGACCGACACCCCGCAGCAGTACACGATGACGGTGGAGGGCTCCGCGGTCGGCGGGCTGGCGGCGTCGGGGCTGGAGGGCGAGGACCGCATCACGGGGGAGCCCGTCGACGTGACCCCCGCCGCGACCAAGGGCGACGTCGCCTTCGGCGGCGCCCTGGCGCCCGAGACGAGCGCGCTGGTGAGGCTCCAGCCGGCAACGTCGTAGGACATGGCCCGGCCGGGAGTGCCAGGAACGGTCGGAGATCCCTCGCGTCAAGGAACTTCTCAGGGTGCGCCGGGCGTGGGATTCGCCGATCGGGGCGCTCGATCGCCAATACTCGGGCGGTGCGCTGGGTCGGTCGTCGTGGAGCTGTGTTCGTGGTGGCCGCCGCGCTGCTGCTCCCGCTGACCGGCGGCTGCGACGCCTCCTCCTCCCACGCCCGATCCGGCCCGCTTCGGGTCATGGTGGTGGGCGACTCGATCAGCCAGGGGCTGCCGGGCGACGCGACCTGGCGCTACTGGTTCGCGAAGGTGTTCAAGCGCCAGCACGTGCCGATGAGGATGGTCGGTCCGACCACGGGCGAGAAGAACGACCTCGAGACCTACGAGCTGCCGTGGAGCAACACCGCGCACGCCGCCAAGGGCGGTACGACGCTCGAGGACCACCTGCCCCTGGTCCGCTCCGAGGTGACCACCTACCACCCCGACGTGGTGGTGATCGAGCTCGGCATCAACGACCGCAAGGAGCACGAGAGCCCCGAGACGATCGCCGCCCAGACCAAGGAGCTGGCCGACCGGATCTGGGCCGCCGGCCCGCACGTTCGGATCGTCTGGGCCCAGATCACCGAGCAGGCGAGCACGGATCGCCAGCCGCGGGTCAAGCACGACAAGGCGACGGCCGCCACCGACCGGCTCGTCGAGTCGACGCTCGGGCGGGACCCGCGGGTCACCATCGCGCACACGCAGTGGTGGCGCGGTGGCCACTGGCGGCCGGTGTACGACACCACCGACGGCACCCACCCGAACGCGGGCGGGCAGACACGGCTCGCCCAGCAGATCGCATCGGCGTTCCACGTCATGGGCCTGCTGCCGGGCTGGCCGCACATCGCCCACCACCGCACCTGGGCGCCCGATCCGGTGCCGCAGCTGTCGGTCGGCTCCGCGGGTCGGCTGGTGGTCGACTGGGCGAAGGCCGCGATCGACTGCTGGGCGACCTCGTTCCGCGTCGTGGTCCGCAACGCCCACGGCCGGGTGGTGAGCCGCCAGCGGCGGCAGGCGAAGCCCTACTCCCGGCGCAACCACGCGTCGTACCGTCTGCCGGCGGGTCGCTACACGGTCACCCTCACCCCGACCCGCGGGTGGATGACGGGGGCGCCGTCCGGCCCCGTCGCCGTCCGGCTCGAGTCGCACCGTTCTCGTCGGACCTGACGGGCAACCCGGTGTTCATCCACCGGTCGGTCCTGGTTTCCTCCGGCGAGCGGGTGCCTCCCTAGCGTGCTCTGGCCATCCACCTCTCGTAGGGAGAAACCCTCGTGCACCTCCGCATCCGCAAGGTCCCGCTCCTCGTCGCCTTGGCGAGCATCGGCGTCCTGACCGCCGGTGTCGCCGTCGCCGGACCCACGATCGTCGGCAACGACTGGCCGTACGCCCCCGCCGCGAACGGCAAGACCTACACCCTCGCGGCCGTCGGCGACATCGCCTGCGAGCCCGATGACGCCGACAACGCCGCCAACCCCTCGGCGCTCAAGTGCGGCAGCCCGAGCCTCGGCGGGTACGACGCGGAGTTCGCCACCGCGAAGCAGGCCGACGCCATGAACCCCGACGCTGTCGCCCTGCTCGGCGACGAGCAGTACCAGGTCGGCAAGCTCAGCGACTTCGAGGGATCCTTCGAGCAGGCGTGGGGCGGCCTGAAGTTCCTCGAGCGCCCCGCCCCCGGCAACCACGAGTACTACTCGTATGCCAAGAAGGGCGACAACGAGGCCGGCCAGAACGGCAACGGCTACTTCGCCTACTTCAACGGCCACAACCAGAGCGACACCCCGAACAGCGCAGGCCAGGCCGGAGACGACACCGCCAGCAACCAGGGCTGGTACTCCTACAACCTCGGCAACTGGCACATCGTCTCGCTGAACATCGAGTGCAACTCGGATGCGTTCAACAACGACTGCTCGACGACCGACGGCGGAGTGCTGTCGCAGGAGACGCAGTGGCTGGCGCAGGACCTGAAGAGCAACAACGAGCCGTGCACGATCGCCTACTGGCACCAGCCGACGTTCAGCTCGACCAACCCGGGCACGAGCACCGTCCCGGCTTCCGCGCCCGGCGTCGACAGCCAGGAGGGCGGCGCCGCCGATGCGTGGTGGAAGCTGCTCTACGCCAACCACGCCACGCTGATCCTCAACGGCCACGAGCACGCCTACGCGCGCATGCGGCCGATGGACCCCGCCGGCAACTACGACCCGAAGCGCGGCATCCCGGAGTTCGTCGTCGGCACCGGTGGCGAGGCGCTCGACACCACGGCAACCAACGCCGACGGCAGCTACGCCAACCCGAACGTGGTCACGGCGTACGACCAGGGCTACGGAGTGATGGACCTCAAGCTGAAGCCGAGCGGCTACTCGTTCGACTACAAGCCCGCCATGGCCGGCGCCGGCTTCGGGTCGTCGGCGATGAGCTACAGCGACTCGGGCTCCGGGACCTGCCAGGGCTGACCGCCCGGAAGCCCACCCCCGGGACTCCTCAGATCGGTGCCCGGCCGGCCGATCGGACACGGACAACCACCGCCGCGGCGACGCGAAGGCGTCGTCGCGGCGGTCCCGCGTTCTAGGAGACCCGCATGTACGTCGTACGAAGGCTCACCGTCATCCTCGGCTGCATCGCCGTCGCGATCGGCCTGATGGCGGTCGCGCCCGCGTCGCAGGCGGCTCCGGCCGCGCCCGCCCGGACCACTGCCTGCGCCCGGGCGAAGGCGACGACCTCGGCGGACCTCGCCGCCAGAGCGCGCACCAAGCGCGGGATGGTCCGCGCCGAGCGCGCGCTGGCGAAGGCGAAGCGGAGCCACCGGCACCCGCGGATCGCCCACGCCCGCAAGGCGCTGCGGACCAGGACCAGGGCCCACCGGCGGGCGGTCACCGCCCTCCGCAACGCCCGCGCCGCCCAGGTCCGCGCCTGCGCCTCGACCGGCACGGGCACTGGCACTGGCACCGGCGGAACCGGCGGAACCGGGGGGACCGGCGGAACCGGGGGGACCGGCGGCACCGGTGGAACCGGCGGCACCGGCGGCACCGGCGGCACCGGCGGGACCGGCGGCACGACCGGTACGACGTCCTCCGCCCAGGGCCTGGGCGCGCTGCTCGCCGTGCTGAGCGCCCGCAGCGTGGGCGGGTCCGTGCCCAGCCTCGACCCGTCCGGCCTGACCAGCCTGATCGACGTGCTCTACCCGGGTGCGGGCGACCTGCTCAGCACCAGCCAGCTGACCTCGATCCTGGACGGCTACAACGGTCTGTCCGGCCTGGACACCGCCGGCCTGACCGACCTGCTCGGCGGCCTGAGCGGCACCGGCTCGCTCGACCCGAGCCAGCTCCTCGGCGTCCTCGGCGGCGGCAGCCTCGACCCGAGCCAGCTCACCGACCTCGTGAGCGTCATGACCGGCCTGCTCGGCAACCTCGACGGCACCGGCCTCTCGAACCCCACCGACCCGACCGCGCTGGTCTCGGCCCTGCTAGGCACGCTGCTCGGCGGTCAGACGACCGACCCGACGCAGGCCCTCGGCACGCTGCTCGGCATCCTCACCGCCGCCGGCAACAACGGCTCGATCCCGACGCTCGACCTGTCCCAGTTCACCAAGCTGCTGAACGGCCTCTACCCGGGTGCCAGCACCGCCCTCGGCTCGAGCGAGCTCACCTCGCTGCTCGGCGACTTCCCCGGCGCCGGCTCGATGAGCCAGAGCCAGCTCACCGACCTCCTCGACGGCCTGGGCCTCACCGGCCTCGACCCGAGCCAGCTGCTGTCGGTGCTGCACGTGAACGGCGCCAGCCTCAGCTCCGGCCAGCTCAACACGCTCACCAGCACGATCACCGGCCTGCTGTCCGGCGTCGGCAACGGCACGACCTTCACCGACCCGTCCAACCCGCTCGGCTCGGTCGGCTCGCTGCTGAACAACGTGCTCTGCCTGCTGCTCTGCTGAGTCAGACGGGCAGCCCGGCGACGACCTCGTCGAGCGCGGCCCGCTCGGTGCGGAACGCGTTGGCGGGGTGGTCGGGGTCGGCGTACCCGAAGGAGACGCCGCAGACGACGTCGCGGTCCTCGGGGACCGACAGCTCGGTGCGGACGACGTCTGCGTACATCGCGATGGCCGCCTGGGCGATCGCCCCGAGGCCGAGCGACTGCGCGGCGTTGAGCAGGTTGGCGACGTACCCGCCGCAGTCCATGACGCCGTAGGTGCCGAGCGCCTTCGGGGTCGTGATCACGGCGACGTGCGGGGCACCGAAGAACCGGAAGTTCTGCAGCATCTGCATCAGCCGCCCGTCGGCGTCGTCGCGGGCCACGCCGACGGCGTTGTAGAGCGCGAACCCGCAGGCGCGGCGGCGGTCACGGTAGACGCCCTCGTACGACGACGGCCCGGCGATGTCAGCCGCCTCGGGGCCCGACGTCACCCGCTCGACCAGCCGGTCGGAGAACGCTGCCGCCTCGTCGCCGGACAGCAGGTGCACCTGCCAGGCCTGGGAGTTGCACCACGACGGCGTCCGCTGGGCGATGGCGAACATGCGTCGTACGACGTCGGGCGGGACCTGGGCGGGCAGGAAGCCCCGGCAGCTGTAGCGGTCGGTCAGGAGCTGCTCGAGGACGTCGGCGGCGGCGCTGGCGGCGGTCACGGCCCTGACCCTAGAGCTCCTCGGAGTCGCCGGCTGCGGCGGCCTTGCGTGCGGCCTTGCGCTTGTCGTTGCGCGCGACGCGCTGCGCGTCGGCGAGGATCTCCTCGACGGACCAGAGCAGGTGCTCCCGCGTGTGCTCCTTGGCGAGCATCTCGTAGCCGATGAGCGTGCTGACGCCCCACACGGTGAAGGCCTCGGCGCGCTCGGGCCCGACCAGCGGCTCGAGCGCGTCGTGCACGACCTGGTAGCGCGCCTCGTCGACCTGGCGCTGGACGGCGGCGACGCGCGGGTCCACGCCCGCCCACACGCGGATCGCGGCCTCCGACGAGTGCGGCAGCTCGTACGTCGCCTGGACGATCAGCTTCAGCCGCTCGAGGGGGTCGGCCGTCTCGACGACGAGCGCGACGGTGTCCGCGGTGCGCTCGGTCATCCAGTTGTCGAGCAGCGCGTCGGTGAAGTCCTGCCAGCTGTCGAAGGAGTGGTAGAAGGAGCCGGTCGTGACCCGGAGCCTGCGGCAGAGGGCCGCCAGCTTGAGGGCGCCGTACCCCTCGGTGGAGAGGATGACGTGCGCGGCAGCGAACCACCCGTCGCGCAGCGCTTCGTTCCGGCTGAGTCTCCGGTCGGTCATCTACCCCCCAGGGTCGGCGTGTCGTCATGCTAGACGGCGCCGTCGTGGTATGTGGCCCGTGTCACGCTCTGGGCCGCGGGCTGGTGCGCCGCCGGGTCGCTCGACCGCGCGGTAGCGTGACCGCCGCGCGACGACGCGAGCCGCTACCCGAAGGAGGTCGTGCGATGAGCACGCCGATGAAGCTGGGAATGATCATCGACTACGCCGGCGGCTTCGCCGAGACCGTCGAGCAGCTGGTCGCCTACGAGCAGGCCGGTCTGCAGACGGTGGCGATCCCGGAGGCGTACTCCTTCGACGCGGTCAGCCAGCTCGGTTACCTGGCCGCGAAGACCGAGCGGCTGGAGCTGATGTCGGCGATCCTGCAGGTCTACTCGCGCACCCCGGCGCTGCTCGCGATGACCGCCGCCGGCCTGGACTTCGTGTCCGACGGCCGCTTCGTCCTCGGCCTCGGGGCCTCCGGTCCGCAGGTGGTCGAGGGCTTCCACGGCGTCAAGTACGACGCCCCGATCGGCCGCACCCGCGAGGTCGTCGAGATCTGTCGCAAGGTCTGGCGGCGCGAGGTCGTCGACCACGCCGGGAAGTACTACAAGGCGCCGCTGACCAAGGAGGACGGCGGCACCGGACTCGGCAAGCCGCTGAAGCTGATCAACCACCCCGTCCGCAGCGACATCCCGGTCTCCATCGCCGCGCTCGGCGAGAAGAACGTCGCCCTCGTCGCCGAGATCTCCCAGGGATGGCAGCCGCTGTTCTTCCACCCGGAGAAGGCCCCGCAGGCCTGGAGCGCCGCGCTCGAGGAGGGCTTCGCCAAGCGGGATCCCGCGCTCGGCGAGCTCGACATCCAGCTCCAGATCGCCTTCCACCTCGGCGAGCCGTCGCCGGAGGCCGTGCAGGCGGTGCGCAACCAGCTCGCGCTCTACATCGGCGGCATGGGCGCACGCGGCAGGAACTTCTACAACCAGCTCGCCTGCCGCTACGGCTACGAGGCGGAGGCCAAGGAGATCCAGGACCTCTACCTCTCCGGCAAGAAGGCCGAGGCCGCCGTCGCCGTACCCGCCGATCTGGTGGATGCCGTGACGCTGATGGGCGAGGAGGACGTCGTACGCCGCAAGCTCGACCAGCTGTACGCCGCCGGCGTGCGCACGCTGCTGACGAACCCGGTGGCCGCCGACCCCGCCGACCGCATCGAGCACGTGCGGGTGCTCGCGGGCCTGCTGGCCGAGCGCAACGCGCAGGACGGAGCCCGGGCATGAGCGAGCGGCGCTTCGAGGTCACCCGCGACGGCCATGTCGCCACCGTGGTGCTGGCCGGCCCCGGCGGCAAGCCGGTCATGGACGCGGCGTTCTTCGCCGAGCTCGGCTCGACGTTCGCCGAGCTCGACCGCGACGACGACGTCCGCGCGATCGTGGTGACCGGCAGCGGAGGCAACTTCTCCTTCGGCCTCGACCTGGGCGAGGCGGCGTCGACGTTCGGCCGGATGGGAGAGGCGAGCGGAGCCGGCGCGCGGGCCGAGTTCCTCGATCTCATCCGCGAGTGGCAGGCGACCCTGACCGCGGTGGCGTCCTGCCGCAAGCCGACCGTGGCCGCGATCGAGGGCTGGTGCGTGGGCGGCGGCATCGACCTGGCCGCCGCGTGCGACGTACGCATCTCGACCGCCGACGCGAAGTTCAGCGTGCGCGAGGCCAAGATGGCGATCGTCGCCGACCTCGGCAGCCTCCAGCGCCTGGTCGGTGTCATCGGCGACGGCCACCTCCGCGAGCTCGCGCTGACCGCCGACGACATCGACGCGACCCGCGCCCTCGCGATCGGCCTCGTCAATAGCACCTACGACGGCGCCGACGCCCTCCGCGAGGCCGCCGCCGGCCTCGCGGGCCGGATGGCCGCCAACTCGCCGCTCGTCCTGCGCGGCATCAAGGACGTGCTCGACGCCGAGCGCGGCCCGCGCGTCGAGGCCGGCCTGCGCTACGTCGCCGTCTGGAACTCCGCGTTCCTGCTCAGCGACGACCTCGGCGAGGCGATGACCTCCTTCATGGAGCGTCGGCCGCCCCGCTTCACCGGCCGCTGACGCGTTCGGCGCCCGCTGTCGGCGCGCGGTCGTAGGGTCGGGCCCATGACGAGCTGGGCGCGGTTCGAGGACGCCGAGCCGGCGCTGGCCGCGACCGTGCGGGCGGCGTTCGAGGGCCGGCGCCACCACACGATGGCGACGCTGCGCGCCGACGGCAGCCCACGCATCTCCGGCATCGAGGTGCGCCTCGACGACGGCGAGCTGACGTTCGGCTCGATGCCGGGGGCGCGCAAGGCCGCCGACCTGCGCCGCGATCCGCGCTTCGCGCTCCACAGCGCGACGACCGATCCGGTCGAGGGCCGGGAGGCGGAGTGGCCGGGGGAGGCGAAGGTCAGCGGCCGCGCGGTGCCACGCAGCAGCGACGACGGCGCCGACCACTTCGCCGCCGACATCGCCGAGGTGACCTTCACCCGCCTCGATCCGGGGGCGACCATGCTGGTCGTGACGTGGTGGACCCCCGAGCACGGCCTGCACCGGACCGAGCGCGCCTGATGGACCTCGCCTTCGACGCCGAGGTGATCGAGTGGCGCGGACCGGCGCCGTTCTACTACGCCGTCGTGCCCGAGCAGGCGGCCGAGGACATCGCCGACCTGGCCCGCGAGCTGACCTACGGCTGGGGCTGCATCCCGGTCACCGCCCGGATCGGGGAGACGCGGTGGACGACCTCGCTGTTCCCGAAGGACGGCGGCTACCTGGTCCCGCTGAAGGTCGCCGTACGACGGGCGGAGGGTGTCGACCTCGGCGACGTCGTCGGCGTGCGGTTGACGCTGGGCGGGTGACGCCCGCGGCTGAGCGCCCTACTCGCCCGGGCGGGGCCGGAGGGCGACCGGCTCGCCGACGTACCTCTCGATGGTCGCGCGCACCTCGTCGGGGAACGGCCAGGCGGAGGCGGACGGGTGGTCCCACATCACCTGGGTCGACTCGGCGACGATGGCTGGCGGGTGGTCGGCCGCGACGCGCAGCTCGAAGCAGCAGGTGAACGAGCTGCGGCTCAGGTGACCGACCCACATCCGCACCAGGAAGGGCTGGAACGGCACGAACCGCATCTCGGCGTGGTACTCCACCCGCTGCGCGGCGACCAGCTCGGAGATGCCGTCGGGCACGTCGCGGAAGAGCCCCGGCTTCTCTGCCCCGGCCGCCCCGGGGTCGGGCAGCGTCGCCGCCCCGGGGTCGGGCAGCGTCGAGAATCGCAGGAACATCTGGCGCGCCTCGTCGAGCACGCGCATCGCCTCGACGTTGTCGACGTGGCCGGCTAGGTTGATGTCGCGCAGCCGGGCCGGGATCTCGCACTCGAACACCTCGCCCACGCCCGCATCCTCCCAGCAGCACGGGCTACGGCTCGAAGCGGTAGCCGATCCACGCCGGTCGACCCGTCCTCCTGAGGGTTGACCTGTCAACTGTTAGTGTCGCGAGCGACGCCGGACGGATGTGGCACAGGTCATATCCGGACGCTGGGCACTTGGACACCGGTGTCACCGTTGGGGAAGTGCTTGGGCAAGAATCCCCAGTGCCGATGAGGGTTCTCGAGAACTCGGGTCCTAGAGGAGGGGAGTCAGCAGTGACTGAGCCGGTGCAGACGTTCCCGCCGCCGTTGCAGCAGCGCGACGAGCAGAGGCACCACGACGAGGAGATCGCCACGCCGGTCGACCCGGCCGCGCCGGTGATCGCGATCCCGTCGACCCCCACCGACGGCGTCGAGGTCTCCTCCGAGATCCCGACCCGGCTGCTGCCGTCGGCTCCGCGCGGGCCCCGACCGGTCGAGGCGCCCGCGGGCGTGGAGATCAGCTACGAGCAGTTCGGCCGCCACTTCATCCGTCGGGTGCTCAACCTCCAGCGGGTGCTCGGCACCATCGACGCCATGCTCGGCCCGTCGATCGAGCTGGGCCCGATCGGCGCCGGCCCCGGCCGTGCCTTCGCGAGCGTCAGCGTGGTCGGTCGCTTCAGCGGCACCGACGGCGTCGAGGTCCCCGCCGACCTCCTGACCTATGCCGTCAACCTGCCGATCGACGTGACGTTCACGCTCGACCTGCCGATGGACACGCTCCGGTTCGACGCCGAGGTCGTCGTACCGCTCAGAATCGTCGTCCACACGTGCGCTCCGACCGGTATCCGGATGGAGATCGAGCTGCCGACCGAGAGCGAGTTCAAGCTGGACATCCACCCGTCGACCCGGCGTGGCGCGGTGTTCCAGAAGGTCACCGGCCTGGAGTCCGAGCTGCGCCGCTTCCTGCTGAAGGTCGTCCGCACCGAGCTCAACAAGCCCTACATCCAGCGGGTGCTGTGCCTCGACATGGACACGCTGATCGAGGACGGCTGGGACCACCTGTCGACGTACTTCCTGCCGCAGAGCGCCGAGGACCGCAAGTAGCCGTCCAGCCCGGCGGTGGAGCGCGTGACGACGGTCACCTCCGGCCCTAGGGTCGGAGCATGCCGCTGCTCAAGCCCGTGCTCCCGGACGTCCCGGCGGAGGACTACCTCCGCCTCCCGCTTCGCGAGCGGCTCCGCATCGGCGCGCAGTTCTGGGCCGACCAGGGCTTCGGCACGCCCCGCTACGTCCACCTGATCTACATCCTCAAGGTCACCGTCTGGTACGCCGGCGGCGGCCTGCTCCTCATCGCGCTGACCACCGACGTCGGCTCGGTGTGGCACTTCGCCGACTGGTGGCGGGAGCCGATCGTCTACCCGCGGGTGATGGCGTGGACCTGCCTGCTGGAGGTGCTCGGCATCGGCGGTGCCTGGGGCCCGCTGTGCGCCCGGTTCACCCCGTTCACCGGCGGCGCCCGCTACTGGCTGCGCACGGGCACGGTGCGGGTCGCCCCGTGGCGCCTCCCTGGCACCGGCGGCGACCGCCGTGAGCCCCTCGACGTCGCCCTGTACGCCGCCCTGCTGGCGAGCCTGGTGCTCGCGCTGGTGTGGCGGCCGGCCGGTGACGGGCTGCCGCCGGCCTGGGTGATGCTGCTGCCCGTCGTACTGCTGGCGGCGAACGGGCTGCGCGACTCGATCGTCTTCCTCGCCGCGCGTGGCGAGCAGTACGCACCGGCGCTGGTCCTCGCCGGGATCCTCGGCCCGACCGACATGGTCATCGCCGGGAAGGTGCTGATCGTGACGGTGTGGCTCGGCGCGGGCAGCTCGAAGTTCGGCCGCCACTTCGTCAACGTGGTGCCGCCGATGGTCTCGAACGCCCCGTTCGTGCCGGGCGTCGCGCTGCGCAGGCTGCACTACCGCGGTGCGCCCGACGACCTGCGCCCGAGCGGGCTGTCGTGGTTCCTGGCCCACGTCGGCGGCACCTGCGTCGAGATCATCACGCCGCTGGTCCTGCTCTTCACGACCAACGCCACCGTCGCCCTCGTGGCGGCCTGCCTGATGGTCGCCTTCCACACCTTCATCACGCTGACCTTCCCGCTCGCCGTGCCGCTGGAGTGGAACGTCGCCTTCGGCTTCCTGGCGGTCTACCTCTTCGTCGGCCACGGCGCCGGCGACGGCTACTCGGTCGCCGACTTCTCCCACCCGTGGGCGCTGGTGCTGATCGCCGCCTGCCTGCTGACCTTCCCGGTGCTCGGCAACCTGCGGCCCGACCTGGTCTCGTTCCTGCCCTCGATGCGCCAGTACGCCGGCAACTGGGCCAGCGCCGTGTGGGCCTTCGCGCCCGGCGCCGAGGCCAAGCTCGAGCGGCTGGACCTCCCGGTGCAGCTGATGACGCCCCAGCTCTGCAAGCTCCTGAAGTACGACGAGCCGACGGCCGAGCAGGCGATGTCCCTCATCACCGCCTGGCGCTCGATGCACAGCCAGGGCCGTGGCCTCTACTCGCTGCTGCTCGACCGGCTGCCCGACATCGACACCCGCACCATCCGCGAGGGCGAGTTCATGTCCAACCTGGTCCGCGGCTGGAACTTCGGCGACGGCCACCTCCACGACGAGCGGATGGTCGCGGCCGTCCAGGCGCGCGCCGGGTTCGAACCCGGCGAGGCGGTCGTGGTGTACGTCGAGTCCCAGGCCATCCACCAGTCGTTCCAGCGCTACCGGGTGATCGACGCCGCCCGCGGCGTGGTCGAGCGCGGGACCTGGGAGGTCGCGGACGCCGTGCGCGAGCAGCCGTGGCTGCCCAACGGGCCGATCCCGCTCACCGTCACGTGGCTGCCTCCGGAGGTCGATCCTGTCGAGACCGCCACCGCCCCGGGTGTTGGATAGAGGCATGTCGAGCGCGGTCGTCGTCGGTAGCGGCCCCAACGGGCTGGCCGCCGCCCTCACCCTCGCGGCGGCGGGCGTGTCGGTGACCGTCGTCGAGGCGGCCGACCGGATCGGCGGTGGCGTGCGGTCCAGCGAGCTGACCGTGCCGGGGCTCGTCCACGACGACTGCGCTGGCTTCCACCCGTTCGCGACGGCGTCGGCGTTCGCCCGCGAGTTCGACCTCGAGGGTGCGGGGCTGCGGTGGCGCTGGGCGCCGTACGAGTTCGCGCATCCGCTGGACGGCGGTCGCGGAGCCGTCCTGCAGCGGTCCGTGGCCGAGACGGCGCGGGTGCTGGGGGCCGACGGCGGCGCCTGGATGCGGACGTTCGGCCCGTTGGCCGAGCGGTTCGACACGATCAGCGAGGAGTTCCTGCAGCCGGTCGTGCACGCGCCCGAGCACCCGATCCACCTGGCCCGCTTCGGCCGTGCGGCCGCCCAGCCCGCCGCGCTGCTGGTCCGGCGCTGGCGGCTGGAGGCGGCCCGCGCGCTGTACGGCGGCGTGGCCGCCCACGCGTTCACCCGGCTCGACCGCCCGTTCTCCGCGGCGGTCGGCGTCGCGCTCACGACCGCCGCCCACGCCTACGGCTGGCCGGTCGCCGAGGGCGGCTCGCAGGCCATCGCCGAGGCCGTGTGGCGGCGCTGCGAGGAGCGCGGCGTCAAGCTCGAGCTCGGCCGCACCGTGAGCTCGATCGACGAGCTCGGCGCGGTCGACCTCGTCCTCCTCGACACCGCTCCCGGGGCGGCGGCCCGGATCGTCGGCGACCGGCTGCCCCGGCGCGTACGCCGGGCCTACGAGTCCTTCCGCCACGGACCCGCGGCGTTCAAGGTCGACTACGCCGTCCAGACCGGCGTCCCCTGGGACTACGAGCCCGCCCGCTCCGCCGGCACCATCCATCTCGGCGGCACCTTCGAGGAGACCGCCCGGGCCGAGGCGGACACCAACGCGGGCCGGATGCCGCAGCGGCCGTTCGTGCTCGTCGGCCAGCAGTGGCTCGCCGACCGCACCCGCTCCGTGGGCGACGTCCACCCGCTCTACGCCTACGCCCACGTCCCTGCCGGGTACGACGGCCCCGACGGGCCGGTCGTCGAGGCGATCACGGCGCGCATCGAGCAGTTCGCGCCAGGCTTCCGCGAGCGGATCGTCGCCACCCACGTCCGCTCGGCGACCGCGATGGAGGCCTACAACGCCAACTACGTAGGCGGCGACATCGCGACCGGTGCCACCGGCCTGCGGCAGATGGTGTTCCGCCCGCGGGTCGGCACGTCGCCGTACTCCACGGGGGCGAAGGGGATCTACCTCTGCTCCGCCGCCACGCCTCCCGGGGCGGGTGCGCACGGCATGTGCGGCCACCTCGCGGCGAAGGCCGCCCTGCGCTCGCTCGGCTGAGCCCGGCCGAACCGTCAGCGACGTCTCAGGGCGCTCTCAGCGACTCCTGTCATCGTCGCCGGATGGACGAGTCCCAGGAGTCGATCCAGCCGGACGGGATCATCCGGCCGACCGCGGAGACCGGCGAGCAGCGGCGCGAGCGCCGTCGTCGTACGGCCATGGTGAGCGCGCGCTGGGCGGCCTCCGCCGCCGTCATCGCAGCGATGACCGCGGGCGCGGCCGCCGTCAACGCCGACGACGGCGCACCGAGCCCGGACAACGTCTTCTACGCCGATCCCCCGACGAGGGCTAGCCGATCTCGCGCTCGCCGCGGACCGGCACGAGCAGGACGGCGGCCAGGGGCAGCACCCCGGCCAGCGCGAAGCCGGCGCCGTACGACGTCGCGGCGATGACCGCGCCGGCAGCCGGAGGCACGACGGCCGCGACGACGTACTGCGTGGTGTTCTGGATGCCCAGCGCCCGGCCGGACCAGAACGGCCCCGCCCGCTCGGCGACGGCGGCGTAGGCGAGCCCGTTGTCGGCGACGGTGATCGCCGACGCGACGACCAGCAGGACGACCGCGGCGATCTCGGCGAGGGTGCCCGACAGGCCCATCAGCGCGCCCAGCAGCAGCATGGTCGCGCAGGCTGCCCAGGCGATCCAGCGCATCGGGCGCAACCGGCTCGAGACCGCGTCGGACAGGTGGCCCGCACCGATCCGGCCGGCGGCCCCGATCAGCTGGGTGCCGGCGACGACGACCCCGGCGGCTCCGGCGGCCCAGCCGAGGTCCTCGACCAGCCAGGTCAGGCCGAACGTCCAGACCACGAACTGCGGGACGACCAGGATCGCGGAGGTGCCGTGCACGCGGGCGAGGTAGCCGTCGGCCCGGTAGGGGTTCGGCGCCTCGGCGGCCTGGTGCGCCGGCGGGCGCGGCGGGTCGATGAGGACCGCGGCGACCAGCACCAGGGCGACCGCGGCCAGGCCGGTCGGAACCCAGATCGCCACCTGGGCGTGGGTGTGGGCCGCGATGACGGCCATCGTCAGCGCACCCGCGCCGACGCCGAGCGGCTGGGCGCACTGCCGGATGCCCATCGCCAGGCCGCGCCGCTCCGGCGGGAACCAGCCGACGACGACCCGGCCGGACGCCGCGTTGGTGGCGCCCGAGGACGCACCGGCCACGAACAGCGCGATCGCCATCGGCGCGACACCGCCGGCCAGCGAGGCGACCGTGCCGGCGGCGACGACGCCCGCGAGCCCGATCAGCATCGCGAACCGCTCACCGCGGCGGTCGACGACCAGGCCCCACACGATCAGCGTGCACATCAGCCCGGCCATCGACGCGGCCGCCACCGCGCCCGCCTCGGCCAGGCTCATGCCGCCCTCGGAGTGCAGCGCGGGGATCAGGAACGCCGGCCCGTGGACCATCGCCGCCGAGCTCGCCTGGGCCGTCGTGCTGACCACGAGCATCGCCCACCGCCGAGCAGCACCGATCCGCTCGTGCGCCGGAGCCCCGATGTCGCTGACCATGCGACGACCCTCCCACATTCTGTCCGAATAGTGGGAAATGGATCTCGTTATATGGGATCCCAGGCGTAGCGGCAGGCGCTGATCGGCGGGTCAGTCTCCCGAGGGCACGATCGCCGACAGGACCGTTCCGTCGGCGCGCTGGACACCGGTCGGGTTGGGCGGCTCGCCCTCCAGCCGCGGCCCCTGGTGCTTCAGCGGTACGACGACGGGCTGGTCCCTCGTGACGGTGACCGGCTCGCCGCGCACCTGGAAGGTGAGCGGTCCGCTGCCCGCCTCGATGGTCAGCTCCAGCTCCTCGGGGCGGACGCACACCCGGACCCGGGTCTTGCGCAGCGTGAGCCGGAACGTCAGCGACTCCCACGACTCGGGGAGCCGCGGGTCGAGCTGCCACTGCTCGTCGCCGCGCTCGGTCCCGAAGTCGCGGAAGCCCCCGAAGCCGCTCGCCAGCGCGCTCCACACGCCGCCGGTCGACGCGACGTGCACGCCGTCGGAGGTGTTGGCGTGCCGGTCGTTGAGGTCGACGAACAGCGCGCCGAGGAAGTAGCGCAGCGCCAGGTCGGCGTACCCGACCTCGGCGGCGATGATCGACTGCACGACGGCCGAGAGCGTGGAGTCGCCGGTGGTGATCGGGTCGTAGTAGTCGAAGTCGGCCTTCTTCTGCTCGGCCGAGAACTCGCCGCACTGCAGGAAGAGCGCCAGCACCACGTCGGCCTGCTTGAGCACCTGGAAGCGGTAGATCACCAGCGGGTGGTAGTGCAGCAGCAGCGGACGCTTGTCCAGCGGTGTGTTCTCGAGGTCCCACGCCTCGCGCTCGAGGAAGTGCAGGTCCTGCGGGTGGATGCCGAGGTACTCGTCGTACGGGATGGACATGCCGTCCGCGCAGTCGGCCCACTCCCGCGCCTCGTCCTCGGTGAAGCCCGTGCGGCGCACCATCTCGTCGTACGCCGCCGGGTCGTCGCGCCGCAGCTCCCAGACCGCGTGGGCGGCCCGGCGGAGGTTGAAGCGCGCGAGGACGTTCGTGTACAGGTTGTCGTTCACCACGGTCGTGTACTCGTCCGGCCCGGTGACGCCGTGGATGTGGAAGGTCCGCCGGGCCTCCTCGCGCCAGAAGCCGAGGTCGGCCCAGAGGCGGGCGGTCTGCACGAAGATGTCGATCGCCCCGCCGGCGAGGAACTCCTGGTCGCCGGTCGCTCCGACGTACTGGCTCAGGGCGTAGGAGATGTCCGCGTCGATGTGGTACTGCGCGGTGCCGGCCGCGTAGTACGCCGAGGCCTCCTCGCCGTTGATCGTGCGCCACGGGAAGAGCGCGCCCTTCTGCGCCAGCTCGCGCGCGCGGGTGCGCGCCGCGGGGAGCAGCGTGTGCCGGAAGCGCAGGGCGTTCCGCGACGCCCACGGCATCGTGTAGGTCAGGAACGGCAGGACGTAGACCTCGGTGTCCCAGAAGTAGTGACCGCCGTAGCCGGAGCCGGTCACGCCCTTGGCCGGGATGCCCTGACCCTCCGCTCGAGCGGCGGCCTGCAGGATCGAGAAGAGGTTCCAGCGCACGGCCTGCTGGATGCCGGGCTGGTGGGGGATCTCGACGTCGCCGCGCTCCCAGAAGATGTCGAGCAGCCGGCGCTGGGCGGCGTACTGCTTCTCGACGCCCTCCTCCCAGGTGCGGTCGAGGGTGCGCTCGCAGCGGTCGAGCAGCTCGCGCGGCGGGACCGAGTCGGCGTGGTGGAAGGAGACCAGCTTGGTCAGGGTGATGGTCTGGTTCGGCTGGGCGGCGATGCGGTAGATGACCTTGGCGAGGTCGTCCTCGGAGTGCGCGCGCACCGAGTAGTCCGCGTCGGTCTCCATCCGGTGGTCGACGGCGACGCCGAGGGTCTGGCCGGACTCGGTCGTGCGGTAGCCGAGCTTGAGCCGGCCGGTCTCCGGGTCGGCGTCGTGGATCTCCGGCTGCAGCACGCGCCGGTTGAACGCGGACGCCTTGCGGGGATCCACCGGCTCGGTCGCGTCCTCGGCGAGCACCTCGTCCTGCCGGTTGATCAGCTGCGAGGAGATGGCCACCGAGGCGCGGTAGTTGAGCAGGGTCACCTCGTAGGTGATCACCGCGAGGTGGCGCTGCTCCAGCGGCACCATCCGGGTGCTGCGCACGCGCACGCGCTTGCCGCCGGGGGTGCGCCAGACCAGGTCGCGGGTGAGGGTGCCGGTCCGGAAGTCGAGGGTGCGCTCGTACTCCAGGAGGTCGGACTTGCTCAGGTGGAGCGGCTCGTCGTCGACGTACAGCCTGATCACCTTGGGGTCGGGCGCGTTGACGATGGTCTGGCCGACGCGGGCGAAGCCGAACGCCTCCTCGGCGTGCAGGATCGGCCACGTCTCGTGGAAGCCGTTGAGGAAGGTGCCGTCGGCATAGGCGTCGCGGCTCTCCTCGTAGTTGCCACGCATGCCGATGTAGCCGTTGCCGACCGCGAACAGCGACTCGGTGGTGCCGAGGTCGGCGGCGTCGAAGCGCGTCTCCACCAGCCGCCACTCGTCGGCGGGGAAGCGGGTGCGGTCCATCGGGTCCGTCGGCGGCGGCGCGACGTGGGAGGGCCCCATCCCGTCGCCCAGCGGCGGCGTCACGGGACGAGCTCTCGCAGGTCGACGACGACGACGTCCGCGCCGCCCTCGGTGAGGGCCCGCACGCCGGCGCCCCGGTCGACGCCCACCACCAGCCCGAATTGCCCCGCGCGGCCGGCGGCGACGCCGCTGACCGCGTCCTCGAGCACGACCGCCCTGCCGGGCGGCGAGCCCAGCACCTCCGCGGCGTGCAGGAACGTGTCGGGCGCGGGCTTGCCGGCCAGGCCGAGCTCGGCCGCGACGGCACCGCTCACGACGGTGTCGAAGTAGTCCTCGACGTCCGCGGCCCTCAGCACGGCGGGCGCGTTGCGGCTCGAGGACACGATGGCCATCGGGGTGCCCTGCTCCTTGAGCGACTCCAGCAGCGCCACCGACCCCGGGTACGCCGTCACCCCCTGGTCGGCGAGCACCTTCGAGAACATCGCGTCCTTGCGGTTGCCGAGCCCGCAGACCGTCTCCGCAGTCGCAGGGTCGCCCGGGTCGCCCTCGGGCAGGTGGATGTCGCGCGAGGCCAGGAAGGAGCGGACCCCGTCGTACCGGGGCCTGCCGTCGACGTAGGTGTAGTAGTCCGCGTCGGTGTAGGGCGCCACCTCCGGCCGGTCGGCGAGCAGCTCGCCGAACATCGCGGCCCAGGCGCGCATGTGCACCTCGGCCGTGGGGGTGATCACCCCGTCGAGGTCGAAGAGCGCGGCGGCGTACTCGGTCCAGTCCAGCTGCTGCTGAGGCATGACGATCAGGCTATCGGCCGTCGCGTCCGTGGGGTGTTGCGTGCGGGCGAACGGGGTGAGTGGGCCCAGGATCCGGCGTCGGAGGCCCTGTTCTGGTGAAATGGAGGTCATGGGTCTCATCGGGTTCGCGAAGAACCGCGTCGGCGTCTGGCTGCTCAACCGGACCATGAAGGATGGCATCGACCTGCGGAAGCTGCGCTTCCTGCCGGAGTCGGTGACCCTGCCGCTCAAGCGTGACGGGCTCGACCCGCTGCCGCGACTGATGGCGGTGCAGGGCGAGGAGCCGGTCAAGAAGCTGGCCACCCTGTTCGGCAAGAGCGTCTGGCTGGTCAGCGGGTACGACGCCGCGCGCGAGGTGCTCGCCGGCGACGCGGGCACCTGGTCCAACGACCTCGGGCAGTTCGTCTCGCAGGAGGGCAAGACCGACGAGGAGCAGATCGGCGGCCTCGGCATGACCGACCCGCCGCTGCACACCACGCTGCGGCGCTACCTGACTCCGGAGTTCACGATGCGCCGGCTGGCGCGCCTGCAGCCCGGCATCGAGGAGATCGTCGGCAAGCGGCTCGAGGCGATGGCGGCGGCCGGCGCCGACGGATCGCCGGTCGACCTCGTGCAGGAGTTCGCCTTCGCCGTGCCCTTCGACGTCATCTGCGACCTGCTCGGCCTGCCGGTCGACGACCGGGCGCGCTTCCTCGAGCTCGGGGTCGCCCGCTTCGACCTGACCGAGGGCGGCGCCGGCGCGTTCGGGGCGCAGAAGCACACGCGCGAGTTCCTCATCAACGCCGTGCGTCAGCAGCGGAGCAACCCGGGCCCCGGCCTGATCGGCGCCCTGCTCCAGGCCCACGGCGACGACCTCGACGACGTCACGCTCGGCGGCATCGCCGACGGCGTCTTCCTCGGCGGCTACGAGACCTCGGCCTCGATGCTCGCGCTCGGCGCCTACCTGATCTCCACGAACCCCGACGCCGTCCGGATGCTGCGCTCGGACCCCGACTCCGTCGACCGCGTGGTCGAGGAGCTGCTGCGGCACCTGTGCGTCGTACAGCTGGCGTTCCTGCGGTTCGCCAAGCGCGACGTGACCGTGGCGGGCGTGGACATCAAGGAGGGCGACGCCGTCGGCGTCTCGCTCCTGGCCGCCAACCGCGACCCGGTCCTCGGCGACGGGCTCGGCGACTTCGACCCGACCCGCGAGTCCACCCGCCACCTGGCCTTCGGCTGGGGCATGCACCGCTGCGTCGGTGCCGAGCTCGCCCGGATGGAGCTGCGGACCGCCCTCCGCATGCTCGCCGAGCGCTTCCCGGGCATCTCGATGGCCGCCGAGATCGGCGACCTGGAGTTCCGCAAGCTCTCCGCCGTGTACGGCGTGGAGGCGCTCCCCGTCTTCCTCGACGAGCGGGTCGCCGAGCCGGTCTGAGCCTGTATCACCGATTCGGCGGGTGTCCGCCCTGCGGCCGGGCTGGACGGGCAGCGAGAACCTGTTCCATCATTTCGGGATGCCTGGGGAGGATCCGACCGCTGTCGTCCGCTATGTGCCGGGTGGGGGCGAGGCGTGGAGGAACCCCTGGCCGGCGTACTCACGACTGCGTGACGAGGACCCGGTCCACCACGTCGTCCCCGAGCGCCACCCCGAGCACGACTTCTACGTCCTCAGCCGGCACGGCCACGTGCTCGACGCGGCGGTCGACGTCCAGACCTTCTCCAGCGCGCAGGGACTGACGGTCGCGTACGACGACCTCGCCAAGCTCGGGCTCGCGGCCGACCCGCCGTTCGTGATGACCGATCCGCCCGTCCACACGGCGTTCCGGCGGCTGGTGGCGCGCGGGTTCACGCCGCGGCAGGTCGGCGAGCTGGAGCCGAAGGTGCGGTCGTTCGTCCGCGAGCGGGTCGCCGCGATCGCGGCCGACGGAGGTGGCGACGTCGTACGCGAGGTGTTCAAGCCGCTGCCGAGCATGGTGGTGGCGCACTACCTCGGTGTGCCCGAGCAGGACCGGTCGCGCTTCGACGACTGGTCGACCGCGATCGTCGCGGCCAACGCCGCCGGCGGAGCGGCCTCCGCGCTCGAGGGCGCATCCGGCGCGCTGGCCGAGCTGATGGGCTACTTCGGCGAGCTGGTCGGGCGCCGTCGTTCCGAGCAGGCGCGGGGGGAGGTGGCCGAGGACACCGTGTCCCACCTCGTGGCCGCGGCCGACTCCGCCGCCGGCCCGGATCTGACGGCGGTCCTCGGCTTCGTCTTCACCATGATCACCGGCGGCAACGACACCACGACCGGCCTGCTCGGCGAGGCGGTCCAGCTGCTCGCGGAGGACCCCGAGCAGCGCGAGGACCTCGCCGCGTCGCCGGGCCTCATCCCGGACGCCGTCGAGGAGTTCCTGCGGCTGAGCAGCCCCGCTCAGGGCCTCGCGCGCACCACCACCCGTGACGTCGAGATCGAGGGCGTCGTCATCCCGGCCGGCCGCCGCGTCCTGCTCCTGTACGGCGCCGCCAACCGCGACTGGCGCAGGTACGGCGCGGACGCCGAGCTGCTCGACATCCGCCGGCGCCCGGGCCAGATCCTCGCCTTCAGCCAGGGACACCACCACTGCCTCGGGGCCGCGGCCGCCCGGCTCCAGGCCCGGGTCGCCCTCGAGGAGCTGCTCGCCGCCGTACCCGACTTCGAGGTCGACCTCGACGCCGTCACCTGGGCGCCCGGTGCCTACGTGCGGCGCCCCACCTCGGTGCCGCTCGAGGTGCTGTAGCGGGCCGATCGTGCCTGGCCCGCTTCGACACGCCCTGGTCGCGTCACAACTAGCCGACCCGGACCAGCAGCACCGACGCGACGGCGGCGGCGAGGCCGCAGACCTGGACGCGGTGGACCCGCTCGCGCAGGACCAGGACGGCGAGGGCGACGGTGAACGCCGGGTAGAGCGCGATCACGACGCTGCCGACCGCCAGGTCGCCGGCCTGGAACGTCAGGTACATGGTGGCGTTCGCGACGACGTCGACCGCTCCGACGAGCATCGGACCACCCCAGGCGCGCACGCCACCGGCCCACGTCGTACGCCCGGCGGTGTCGCAGGCGCGGCTCTGCAGCAGCAGGATCGCGAGCACGACCGCGCTGGCGACCGCTCGTGCCACGACGAGCGGCAGGATGCCCGAGCCGGCGGGCACCTGGGCGGTGAGGACGAAGCCGAGCGCGAACGCCGTGCCCGCGCCCAGCGTGAGCAGCAGGGTGCGGGCGCTGATCCGCCGTCCGGCGCCGAGGTCGCAGCTGACCAGGGTGGCGCCCGCCAGCCCGAGGCCGATGCCGGTCCACGTGAGCAGACCCGGGCGATCGCCCTCGCCGACCGCGACGAGCACGGGGATGGCGGCGCCGAGCACCGCCGTCACCGGGGAGACGACGCTGATCGGGCCGACCGCCAGCGCGCGGTAGAACCACCAGATCGCGAACGCCATCACCGCGCCGGAGGCCGCGCCCCACGCCAGGCCGGACGTCGTGACGTGGCCGGGAACCAGCGGCACCAGCAGGGCCGTGCCGAGCACGGAGGTGGGGTAGGCGATCGCGATGACGCGCAGCGGGTCCTGGCGTCGCGAGGCGACCCCGCCCAGGTAGTCGCTGACGCCGTAGGCGGCGGACGAGACCAACGGGGTCAGGGTGGGCACGGCAGCTCTCCTTCCGTTCGAGCAGGGGACGATCCGCCTTCTACGCTGCCCGGTCGGGAGGTTCAGCACCAGCGATAATTCGCAAAGGTCATTTAGCATTGCTGAATGCGCGTAGGCATCGAGCAGCTCGAGACCCTGATCGCCGTCTGCGACGCCGGGAGCTTCGTGGGCGCCGCGGTCCAGCTGCACATCACCACCGGCGCGGTCAGTCAGCGGATCTCGGCGCTGGAGAAGCAGATCGGCCACCCGGTCGTGGCCCGCAACCAGCCGGTGACGACGACCGAGATCGGCCGCGAGCTCCTCCAGATGGCCCGTCAGTCCCTGCTCCTGCAGCAGGAGACGGAGGCCCGGCTCGCCGACGTCCTGCACGCCGCCGACCCGACGGTCCGGATCTCGCTCGCGGTCAACGCGGACTCCCTGTCCACCTGGTTCCGCCCGGTCGTGCAGACGGTCGCCGCGGAGCAGCGGGTTCTCCTGGACCTCCGCATCGACGACCAGGACCGCACCGCCGATCTGCTGCGGTCGGGCAGCGTGCTCGCGGCCGTCACCACCCACGCCGACCCGGTGCCGGGCTGCTCGGCCGAGGCGCTCGGGAGCATGCGCTACCTGCCGGTCTGCTCCCCGGCGATCGCACCGCCGCCCCGCCAGCGGCTCGCCGGCTACCTGAGCACCACGCCGATGCTGCAGTACGAGAGCCGTGACGCCCTGCCGCTCGACTTCCTGGCGAGGTTCGGGGTGACGGTGCCACCGCCGGCGCACTTCATCCCGTCGAACCGCGAGTACTTCGACGCCGTCTGCCTGGGTCTCGGCTGGAGCGTGCTGCCCGAGGGACAGGTCCGGTCGGCGCTCGACGATGGCGACCTGGTCCTGCTGCACCGGACCGCCCGCCTCGACGTCACCCTCTACTGGCAGCGGTGGCGCATCGCGTCCACCACCCTGGACGACATGTCCGAGATGGTCCACCGCGCCGCGGCCGGGTCACTTCATCGCTGAGCCCGCTCCAGCGCGCTCGCGCTCCGCGGCACGGCGCCCATCGGGTCGTCGTACACGGGGGCGAGGGCGACGGTCGAGGCGGCGATCGCCTGGATGCCCGAGCCGAACCGCGTGAACGACACCGGTACGTCGGTCAGGGCGCCCGCCTTGAAGCTGGTGAGCACGTCCTCGAGCACCGGCGGGCAGCCGGTGAACGCCTGGCCGACCAGCACGACGCGGTCCGGCGCCGTCATGTCGCGCACGACGCCCGCGGCCGTGCCGAGCATCCGCGCCCGGTCCCGCAGCAGGCCGAGCACGCGCGGGTCCTCCGCTGCCTCGTAGACCGATCCGATGTCCGTGCCGGACACCTTGCGCGCGGCCCGCGCGGCCCGGACGACGGCCTCGTCGCCGGCCGCGACCTGGAGGCAGCCGGTCCGGCCGCAGCGGCAGGCCCGTGGGCTCGCCGTCGGGAAGTGCGTGAGGCTGCCGACCCGCGAGACCTCGACCATCCCGCCCTTGGCCACGGCGAGCGCGAAGCCGATGGTGTCGCGCGCGTAGACGTAGAGGGTGACACCGGGTGTGCCGTGGCGGCGATGCAGGAACTCGCTGGCGGCCACCGCCGCGATGTGGTCGCCGGTGTGCACCTCGAGCCCGGTGAGGTCGGCCAGCTCGCGCCCGTGCGCCGCCGGGTCGAGCCCGAGCTCGAGCCAGGGCGCCACGATGCCGGCGGACAGCGGCGCGCGGTGGGGGAGCGAGCCGAGCAGCGACGCGGCCACCTGGGAGAGCGCCGGCAGGTCGGGCGGGGCGCCGGCCGACCGTCGTACCGTCTCGTGCGCGACGACGCGGCCGGCGAGGTCGGCGAGCGCCACGGTCGCGATGCGGCGCCCGAGGTGGACCCCCGCGACGACGTACCGCTCCGGGTCGATCTCGACCGGCACGCCCGGCCGGCCGACGGCGCCGCTCCGGATCCGGTCGGGGCGCTCGCGCAGGACGCCCGCCTCGACGAGGGCGGTGACGGCGCGGCCGACCGTGGCGACGCTCAGGCCGCTGCGGGCGACGACCTCGTCGCGGGTGGACAGCCCGGCGGCACGGACCTGCTCCAGCACCTGCGCCGAGGTGCTGCCGAAGCGGCCGCGGGTCACCGTGATCATGGGGGAGGGGATCGGCATGGCGATAAACTACAGCAAAGCACTAGACAAACTAGATAACGGGTCGGCGTGGCGCTGCCGTTCGGCTCACGGGGATCGGAAGCGTTGTCGGGGCGCGGCGTCTCGCGGACGGTTGGAGAGCCCTTCCCCCGACCAGCGAGGAACCCATGACCATCCAGATCGAACGCCCCGCCACCACCCCGACCCTCGACGTCGTCAAGCTCGGCTCGCACATCGGTGCCCGCATCGACGGCGTGAGGCTGTCCGGCGACCTCTCGCCCGAGGTCGTCGCCCGGATCCGGGCGGCGGTCCTTGAGCACAAGGTCGTCTTCCTCCGCGGCCAGGACCACCTCGACGACGACGCGCAGATCGCCTTCGGCGAGCTCCTCGGCCCGCTCACCACGGCCCACCCGACCGTGAACACGGGCAGCGCGCGCGTCCTGTCGCTGAAGGCCACCCGCGGCATGGCCGCCAACTCCTGGCACACCGACGTCACGTTCGTCGACAAGGTTCCGGCATTCTCGATCCTGCGCGGCGTGACCATCCCGGCGTACGGCGGGAGCACCAACTGGGCCAACACGGCGACGGCGTACGACGCCTTGCCGCCGCAGGTCAAGGCACTCGTCGACGACCTGTGGGCCGTGCACAGCAACGACTACGACTACGCGCACTCCTTCGACACCGAGGACCGGGAGAACCTGCAGTACGAGCGCGAGGAGTTCACCCGGATCATCTACAAGACCGAGCACCCGGTCGTCCGGATCCACCCCGAGACGGGCGAGCGCGCCCTCGTGCTCGGTCACTTCGTGCAGCACTTCTCCGGCCTGAGCTCCAAGGAGTCGACGGCGCTGTTCAACCTGCTCCAGGACCGCGTCACCAGGCTCGAGAACACGATCCGCTGGTCGTGGGCCGAGGGTGACGTGGCGATCTGGGACAACCGCGCGACCCAGCACTACGCCGTCGCCGACTTCGACACCCAGCCGCGCGAGGTGCGCCGGATCACCGTCCAGGGTGACGTCCCGGTCGGCATCAGCGGCCGCAGCAGCCGCGTCATCGAGGGCTCCTCCGACCTCTACACCCGCCTGGACGAGCTCATCGGCTGAACCTGCCGAGCGTGCTGCTGGATCCACCCGCACCACCCCCGGTCGCCGGACTCACGCAGCACCGGCGACCGGGGTGCGTCCGGATTGCGCGCGGGGACACCGGGATCACCCGGCGCGCGACTCCTTGGCTGCATAGTGGCGGATATGGCGCTAGAATGGCGCCATGCCGACCATCCAGATCAAGGACGTGCCACCGGAGACGTGGCTGACGTTGCGCAAGCGGGCGGCGGCGTCGGGCCGGTCGCTGCAGGAGTACCTCAAGCGTCGGCTGATCGAGGAGGCATCGGCGCCGACGCTGGAGGAGGTCCTCGACCAGGCCGCCGCCCGGTCGGGCGGCTCGCTCGCCTTCGCAGAGGCCGTCGAGGAGCTGCAGGCCGGGCGTGCTGGTCGTTGACGCCAGCGTCCTCGTGACCGCGCTGACCGACGCGGGAGCGCACGGGGAGACGGCTCGCGCACGGCTGCGCGGCGAGCAGCTCCGCGCGCCCGAGCTCATCGACGTCGAGGTGATCTCGGTGCTCCGCGGCCGGGTCGCCGGCGGGAAGCTGCCGGAGCATCGGGCGCAGGACGCGGTCAACGATCTCGCCGCCCTGTCGTTCCCGCGAGCATCGCACCGGCCGCTGGCCGGCCGGATCTGGGCGTTGCGGCACGACCTGTCGGCCTACGACGCGGCGTACGTCGCGCTGGCGGAGCTGCTCGAGGTGCCGCTGCTCACCGCGGACGCGCGGTTGAGCAGGGCGTCGGGCCCCCGCTGCGCCTTCGAGGTCCTCGGCTGATTCGGGGCTCAGCGCGAGTGGGCGCGCCGGGTCAGATCGGTGACGGCGAGGACGTCGGGATCGCTGAGCATCTCGACCTCGGTGACCAGCCCCGTCTCGTCGTCCAGCACGAACCCGAAGACGACCTGTGGCACGCCGCGCAGCTGCCACGTCGCGGCGGCGTACCCGTCGAGCACGATCGGTACGACGGCCCGCGCCTGCCCGCAGAACCGACCAGCGACGGCCTCGGCGCCGACCAGCAGCGGCTGGGCGCCCATGCCGACCGCGTGCCCGTCCGCGCGTACGACGGCGTCCGGGTCGAGCAGTTCCATCAGGGCCGCGAAGTCGCCCGCCTTGGAGGCCGCGAAGAAGGCGTCGACCACGCGTTGCTGGCGTGCCCGCACCTCGACCGCGCTCGCCGCCTCCGGCTCGCGGACGCGGCGGCGGCCACGGCTCGCCAGCTGTCGCACGGCGGCGGCCGAGCGCCCGGTGATCGCCGCGATCTCGTCGAACGGCAGCCCGAACAGGTCGTGCAGCACAAAGGCGAGCCGCTCGGCGGGCGAGAGCAGGTCGAGCACGACCAGCAGCGCGGCATCCACCGACTCGGCCAGCTCGGCCTCGTCGACCGGCCCGGCTGCGGCCGACGGCGCCTCGGCCACGGCGTCGAGCGACGCGGCGTCGCGGCGCCCCCGGGCGCGCAGCCGGTCGAGGCACAGCCGCGAGGTGACGGTGGTCAGCCACGCGGGCGGCCGCTCGATCTCGGCCTGGTCGGCCGCGTCCCAGCGCAGCCATGCCTCCTGCAGCACGTCGTCGGCCTCGTCGGGCGACCCGAGCATCCGCACGGCCACGGCGCGCAGGCGGCCACGCTCGCCCTCGAACACCGCGTCCCCGGGTGCGGCGCCACTTGCTGGATGATCGTGGGTCACGGTCACATCCTCCTCTCGTCGTACGTCATCACCTCGACGCGCGGAGCGACCGCGACGTGACAGCCGATCCCAGGAGAAGCCATGCCCGCCCTCAGCCTGTTCGCCGTCCTCCACCCGGTGACCGACCTCGAGGCCTCCAAGGCCACCTACACCGCCCTGCTCGGCACCGAGCCGTCCCAGGACGCCCCCTACTACGTCGGGTACGACGTCGACGGCGTCCAGGTGGGCCTCGTGCCCGGCGGCTCGCAGACCGGGATGGCCGGCCCGCAGGTGCAGTGGATGACCGACGACCTCGAGGGCACCCTCGAGGCGCTCGTCGAGGCCGGTGCGACGGTGGCATCGGCCCCGCGCGACGTCGGCGGTGGCATGCGCGTCGCCGTCGTTCAGGACCCCGACGGCAACGAGTTCGGCGTCGTGAGCCCGAACGTCGAGGCCGGCTGAGCCACCCGGAGGGCGGTCGGGCCTGTCGGGCCTGTCGAGACCGTCGGTGGGCCGGCGTACCGTCGGCGGCATGACTCCCAACGAGCTGCTCACCGAGGCGATCGGGCGGGTCCTCGAGTCGGTCGAGGGCGTCCTCGACGGGCTCGACGAGGAGGCGCTCACCGCCCGTCCGACCGCCGACGCCAACTCCATCGCGTGGCTGATCTGGCACCTCACCCGGGTGCAGGACGACCACGTCGCCGACGTCGCCGAGGTCGAGCAGACCTGGACCGCCCAGGGCTACGCCGATCGCTTCGGCCTGCCGTTCCCCGTCGAGGAGCACGGCTTCGGCCACACCTCCGAGCAGGTCGGCCAGGTGCGCGGCGTCCCGGCGGGTCTGTTGCTCGACTACTACCGGGCGACCCACCAGCAGACGCTCGACTACCTCGGCACGGTCGGCGAGGACGACCTCGACCGGGTCGTCGACACCCGTTGGGACCCGCCGGTGACCCTCGGCGTGCGGCTGGTCAGCGTGGTCAACGACTGCACCCAGCACGTCGGCCAGGCGGCGTACGTCAAGGGACTGCTGGGCGGCTGAACATCCCCTGCTCACGGGGTGGATCCGACCTGCCAAGATCGGATGCATGTCCGACAACCGTGAGCTCGCGCGGACGCTCGACCTCTCGCTTCGGGTGGGGGAGGTCCTGCTCTCGTCCGGCGCCGGCGCTGCCGATGTGACCGCGACCATGCGGGTCATCGCGCACGCGTACGGCATCCGCAACCCGACCGTCGACGTCACCTTCACCCAGCTCGCCATGAGCGCGCAGACCACGCCCGACGAACCGCCGCTGCTGCAGATGCGCAGCGTGACCCAGCGCGAGATCGACTACGAGGACCTGACCAGCGTCGACCACCTCGTCCGCGACATCGCGGCCGGCCGCGTCGACGTGGCGGACGCCCGCGCCCAGGTCGCCCGCATCGTCTCCTCCGGCCACGCCCGCAAGCGGTGGGCGGCCACCGCCGGCTGGGGCGTGATGTGTGCCGGCATCGCCGTGCAGCTCGGCGGCACCTGGGAGGGCGTGCTGGTCGCGTTCGTCTCGGCGGTCGCCATCGACCGGCTGCAGCTGTTCATGGGGCGCTTCCGGCTGCCGTTCTTCTACCGGCAGATCGCCGGGGGCGCCGTCGCGACGCTGCTCGCAGCCGTCGCGACCAGGTTGGCCGCCCACTGGGTCCACATGGACGCCTCGGCCGTCGTCAGCGCCAACATCATGATGCTGCTGTCCGGCATCGGGTTCATGGGCGCGATCCAGGACGCCCTGACCGGCTTCTACGTCACCGGTGGGGCACGGGTGCTCGAGGCGGTCCTGGCGACCGCCGGCGTCATCGCCGGTGTGACCGGCGGTCTGAGCCTCTCCTCGACGATCGGGCTGGACCTTCCTCCGCTCGTGCCCGCGCGCACCGACCTCGTCGGGATCGGCGTGGCCGCCCTCGGCGCTGGGTTCGGTGCCGCGGCGTTCGGCTTCGCGTCGTACGCACCGAAGCGGACGCTGCTGCCGATCGGCCTGCTCGGTGCTGCGGCGCTCGGAGTCAGCAGCGCCATCGCGCTGCGCGACTTCGCCGGAGCCTGGGCGACGGCGGTGGCGGCGTTCGGTGTCGGCCTGGTCAGCTTCACCATCGCCGGCCGGCTGCGGGTCCCGCCGCTCGTGGTCGTCGTACCTGCCGTCGTACCCATGCTTCCTGGTCTCTCCATCTACAAGGGCCTCTCGCTGCTCTCCGCGGCCTCCCACCCACGGGTGGGGCAGGGCCTGCTGGCGATGGTCACCGCCGCCTCGATCGCCATCGCCCTCGCCGCCGGCGTGATCCTCGGCGAGTACGTCGCCCAGCCGGTCCAGCGCGAGGCGCGACGTGTGCCGCACCGGCTCGCCGGCCCGCGCCTCGTCGGCGTCACGCGGATCCGCCGCCGCACCCGCTCGGGCCTGCCGCGGCCGCGTCGTGGCGGTCCGCCGGGCGCTCCCGGCGGCCCTGCCGAGCAGACGCCCGACCCCACGCCTTAGCGTCGGGAGGCCGCCGTGAAGGCCGTGACGTCCACCGGGATCGGCTGCCCGACGGGTGCGCTGGCGAGCAGCTCGACGGCGAGGTCGACGTACGAGCCGCTGCCGGTGCCGATCCGGAGACGGCTGATGGTCCAGACGTGCGCCCCGCCCTGGTACGCCGTCGCGGTGCCCACGGTGAACCGGGCGCTCGCACCCGGCGCCAGTGAAACCGGCCGCGGCCCCGGGTCGCGGACCTCGTACGTCGATCGGTCGGCGACACGGATGCGCAGCCGGCGCGGGCGATCCTGGCGCCAGCCGGCATGGCCTTCGGCCCGCACGACGGCGTACCCGTCCAGCACACAGCGCCGGGTGCCGGTGTTCCGCAGCGCGATGGTGAGGAACGGCTGGCTCATCACGCTCCCCGATCTCACGACGTGGGCCGCCAGGACCGGGTCCGCGCAGGCGGCGACGCCTGCCGGTCGGGCCGAGGCCGGTGCGCAGGCGGCGAGAAGCAGCAGCGACATCAGCGCGAACGCGCCCTGTACATGTGTTGTCCGCATGCCTGTTGGGACGGGCGGGGAGCGGCTCGGGTTGCGCGCCGGTTGGTAACGGCCTGATAACGCCGGCGCCCACGGCGTCAAGGGATTGGCCGATGATTTCGGCCAACTGGCAGGATGCGACGCAACAGAACCAGAAAGGCAACAACATGCGCCGTGGAACCCTCGCAGTCGCCGGAGCGCTCGTCGCGACCGGCCTGACCCTGGCAGGTTGCGGATCCAACTCGCTGTCCGGCGGCGCTGCCAAGCACGCGACCGGCACCGTCACCCTCGACAAGAAGGCGGCGGCCATGGTGCCCGCGGCCCTGAAGAAGAAGGGCACGCTCACCGTCGGCAGCGACGCGAGCTACGCCCCGAGTGAGTTCCTCGCCGGTGACGGCAAGACCATCGAGGGCTTCGACGTCGACCTGTTCACCGCGGTCGCGAAGACGATCGGCCTCAAGGCCGACTTCCAGAACGCGAACTTCGACTCGATCATCTCCGGCATCGACGCCAACAAGTACGACGTCGGCGTCTCGAGCTTCACGATCAACTCCGATCGCGAGAAGCAGGCCGACATGACCAGCTACTTCAACGCCGGCATCGAGTGGGCCGTCCCCTCCGGCGACCCGAAGAAGGTCGACGTCAAGAGCCCGTGCGGCCTGAGCATCGCGGTCCAGACCGGCACCGTCGAGCAGACCGACGACCTGCCGCCGAAGGTCGCCGCATGCAAGAAGGCCGGCAAGCCGATCACGGTGCTGCCCTACGTCCACCAGACCGACGTGACCACGGCGGTCGTCTCCGGCAAGGCCGACGCCATGCTGGCCGACTCGCCGGTGACCCAGTACGCCGTGAAGCTCGCCAAGGGCAAGCTGCAGACCGTCGGCGGCGTGTACGGCGCGGCGCCGTACGGCTTCGTCGTCTCGAAGGACAACAAGGGTCTGTCCCAGGCGATCGCCCTGGCGCTGAAGGACCTCAAGGCCAACGGCACCTACGACAAGATCCTGACCAGCTGGGGCGTCCAGCAGGGCGCGATCAGCAGCTTCCAGGTCAGCCCGCACGTCGCAGGCTGACTGAAACCCGATGAGCTCGACCCCCGCGTCCACCCTCCCCGGCCCCGCCGGGGAGGGTGACGGCCGTCCGGGCCCGATCCACGCCGTACCGGTGCGCCGTCCGGCGGTCTGGGTGTCGGTCGTCATCACGACCATCGTGGTGCTGATGGTCGCCGACGTGCTGGTGACCAACAAGAACATCCACTGGCCCTTCGTCTTCCAGGCGATGATCCAGTCGCCGGTGATCCGCGGCCTGCTGCTCGGCACGCTGCTCGGCACCGTGGGATCGATGGCGCTGGGCGTGGTCCTCGGCATCACCCTCGGGGTGATGCGGCTGTCGGACAACTGGGTGCTGCGCTGGGTCTCCTGGGTGTACGTCTGGTTCTTCCGGGCGATCCCGCGCTACGTGCTGCTCAGCACGATGGGCGTGCTCGGCTATCTCTGGCCGAAGGGCCTGGAGGTCGGTGTTCCGTTCCTGCACCAGGTCGCGGGCTGGTTCGGTGGTGAGCTCGACCCTTACATCACCACCGTCAACGCAAACCACCTGTTCGTCGGGCTGCTCGGCGGCATCCTCGGTCTGGGCCTCTCCGAGGGCGCCTACATGGCCGAGATCGCGCGTGCCGGCATCCTCTCGGTCGACCAGGGTCAGCACGAGGCGGCCCACGCGCTCGGCATGAGCAAGTCCACGACGATGCGCCGGATCGTTCTGCCACAGGCGATGCGGGTGATCGTGCCGCCGACCGGCAACGAGGCGGTGGGCATGCTCAAGGACACCTCGCTGCTGGTCGCGCTGCCGGTGACGGCCGAGATGTTCTACCAGCTCAGCGCGATCGGGAACAGGGAGTTCGAGCCGTTCGCGATCAGCGTCGCGGCGATCCTCTGGTACCTCATCCTCGGCAGCGTCTTCATGGCCGTCCAGGCCTGGCTGGAGCGCCGGTACGGCCGCGGCTTCGGCAGCAGGACTGCGACCGAGTGGGGTGCGGCCGCGCGGGTTCTCGGCCGCCTGAACGCGGGTGCGCGATGAGCACGCCGTCCCTCGTGCACGCGGTGAACGTGCACAAGAGCTTCGGTCGCAACGAGGTGCTCAAGGGCATCGACCTCGACGTGTCGTCCGGCGAGGTCGTCTGCCTGCTCGGGCCCTCCGGCTCGGGCAAGACGACGTTCCTGCGCTGCATCAACCAGCTGGAGAAGATCGACGGCGGCCGGATCTGGGTCGACGGCGAGCTGGCCGGGTACGTCGAGAAGAACGGCCGGCTGTACACCCTCCCCGACAAGGCGATCGCAGCGCAGCGTCGCGAGATCGGGATGGTGTTCCAGCGGTTCAACCTCTTCCCGCACAAGACCGCGCTCGAGAACGTCACCGAGGCGCCGACCAAGGTCAAGGGTCAGTCCCGGGCCGAGGCGACCAAGCGCGCGCACGAGCTGCTCGAGCGGGTGGGCCTGGCGGAGCGCGCCGACCACTACCCGGCGCAGCTGTCCGGGGGCCAACAGCAGCGCGTCGCGATCGCGCGAGCGCTCGCGATGGACCCGAAGCTGATGCTCTTCGACGAGCCCACCAGCGCCCTCGACCCCGAGCTCGTCGGCGAGGTGCTGCGCGTCATGCGCGAGCTCGCCGACGCCGGCATGACGATGATCGTGGTGACCCACGAGGTCGCCTTCGCCCGTGACGTGGCCGATCGTGTCGTCTTCATGGACGGCGGCGTGGTCGTCGAGGAGGGCCCCGCTGCGCAGGTGATCCGCAATCCCGAGCACGAGCGCACCCGGGCGTTCCTGTCGCGCATCCGCTCCCAGGAGGAGCAGCACGAGGTGCCGGGCGCCTGAGTCCGGCTCAGCCTCAAATCACCGATCCCTCGCTACTGCGCGGCACCACACGGGCCCGCTGGCGGCGTTGGGCACGCTCGATGGTGCAACCAGACCGCCGTCGCGCGCCCGCCTTGCCATCACACCCGTCTGGTGCCGCGCAGCTCACGCGAGGGATCGGTGATTTGAGGCTCAGCCGGCGGAGACGCTTACCCGGTAGCGCCAGAACACCGGCACCGCCAGCACGGCGATCACGCAGCCGACCACGACCAGTACGCCGCCGCCGGCTGCCGTGGCCGCCGTACCGACGAGGGCGGCGGCGCCACCGTGGGCGACGTCCGCGAGGCGTGGACCTCCCGCGACGACGACGGTGAAGACGCCCTGCAGCCGTCCGCGTACGTCGTCGGCCGCCGCCGACTGGAGCATCGAGGACCGGAACGCCGCGGAGGCCATGTCCGCCGCACCGCCGACCATCAGCGTGAAGACGGCGAGGGCCAGCCAGGGCGTGGTGTCGGCTGCGTGGTCCGCGATGCCGACGGCCACGCCGAAGCCGGCCATCGCCAGGCCCCAGACGATGATCGACCACACGACGGCCCGGCCCTGCGCGGTCATCCGTGAGACCCAGCCGGAGAACACGCCGCCGACGACCGCGCCCGCGGGGATGCCGGCGAAGAGCAGCGCGAACGCGAGACCGCCGTCGGTCGGCCCGTGGAAGCTCTCGTGGGCGATCTGCGGGAAGAGCGCACGCGGCATGCCGAAGAACATCGCGATGATGTCGACGACGAAGGACATCCGCAGCACGGGGTGGTCCTTGAGGTAGGCCAGCCCGTCGATGACCGAGCGCAGCCCGGGCGCGCGGCCGCTGGTGCCCTCGATCGGCAGCGGCGGCAGCCTCCACACCGCCCACCACGTCGCGAGCAGCGAGCACGCGTCGATCAGGTAGAGCAAGGAGAAGCCGGTGATCGGGATCAGCGCGCCGCCGACCAGCGGGCCGGCGATGCCGCCCGCCTGCATCACGGTCATGTTCAGCGAGTTGGCGGCCGGCAGCAGCTCGTCGGGCAGCAGCCGGGGGAGCACGGCGGTCCGCGTCGGCTGGTTGACCGCGAAGAACGCCTGCTGGATCGCGAACAGCCCCAGCAGCAGCCACACGTTGCCGAGCCCGAGGGCGGCCTGCAGCCAGAACAGCGCGCTGCACACGATCAGCCCGGTCGTCGTCACGCGTAGCAGCAGCCGCCGGTCGAAGTGGTCGGCGAGCGCGCCGCCCCACAGCCCGAAGACCACCAGCGGCACGAGCCCGAAGATGCCCGTGAGCCCGACGTACGCCGAGGAGCCGGTCTCGGCGAAGATCTGGGCCGGCACGGCGACGACCGTGAGCTGGGCGCCGATGACGGTGACGATGTTGGCCGACCACAGCCGCCGGAAGTACGGGTTCTGCAACGGCCGGGTGTCGGCCAGCATCCCGCGTAGA
The DNA here is from genome assembly GCA_009780515.1 of Nocardioidaceae bacterium. Classification (GTDB taxonomy): domain Bacteria; phylum Actinomycetota; class Actinomycetes; order Propionibacteriales; family Nocardioidaceae; genus Nocardioides. Next base: position 40,485 of record WQZX01000018.1, read on the forward strand.
TTCACCAGTGCAGGCTACGGATCGGTGGGGATCCCAACCGAATCGCGGTGACCGCGACCGGTGTCACAGCCCTGGTGCAGAGGGTTGTCGAGACCTGTCGAAACGGCACCGTCCCGTTCGTGGCCTGGGTGAGGCGGCCGAACGGGCCGCGACCGGAGGAGAAGAAGATGACGCACTACCTGATGTCCGTGCACGGTGCCGCCGAGCGCAACGAGTTCGGTGACTACGGCTCGAAGGAGGAGATGGAGCAGGCCTTCGCCGACACCGGCGCGTTCAACGAACGGCTGCAGCAGCAGGGCTACTGGGTGTTCGCGGGCGGCCTGCAGCCGGCCGGCACCGCGACCGTCGTCGACGGCCGTGGCGACTCGCCGGTGATCACCGACGGCCCCTATCTCGAGAGCAAGGAGTACATCGGCGGGTTCTGGGTGATCGACGCACCCGACCTCGACGTCGCCCTCAAGCTCGCGGCCGAGGGATCCAAGGCCTGCCGCGGCGTGGTCGAGGTCCGGCCCTTCGACGGGCTCGCGTGACGCCGGTGGTCGAGGAGGTCGCGCAGCGACCGTCTCGAGACCCGGGCCGGGCAGCGGTCGAGCGGGTGTTCAGAGAGGAGCACGGCCGCCTGGTCGCCGCCCTGGTACGCCGCTTCGGCGACCTCGACCTCGCCGAGGACATGGCCGCCGAGGCACTGGTCGTCGCGCTCGAGCGCTGGCCGGCCGACGGCGTACCTCCCAATCCCGGCGGGTGGCTCACGACGACGGCCGCCCGGCGCGGGATCGACCGGATCCGTCGCGAGCGGCAGCGCGACGCGAAGCACCAGGCGGCGGCGATGATCGAGGACGACACGCCTCCCGAGCCGACCGGGCCGGTGGAGGACGACCGGCTCCGGCTGATCTTCACCTGCTGCCACCCGGCGCTGGCGCCGGAGGCGCGGGTGGCACTGACGCTGCGGATGCTGGGTGGCCTGACCGTGCCGGACATCGCGCGGGCGTTCCTGGTGCGCGAGACGACGATGGGCCAGCGGATCAGCAGGGCGAAGGCGAAGATCAAGGCTGCCGGCATCCCGTTCCGCGTGCCCTCCGCCGAGGACCTGCCCGAGCGGGTGTCCGCGGTGCTCGCGGTGATCTACCTGGTCTTCAACGAGGGCTACCTCGCGGGTGCCGGCGACGACCCGGTCAGCCGCGACCTCACCGACGAGGCGATCCGGCTCTGCCGGCAGCTGCGCGAGCTCCTGCCCGACGACGGCGAGGTCATCGGTCTGCTGGCGCTGATGCTGCTCATCGACGCCCGCCGGGCCGCGCGCGTCTCGGCCTCGGGCGAGCTCGTCACCCTCGAGGAGCAGGATCGCGGCGGCTGGGACCGCGACCTGATCGCTGCCGGTCACGCCCTCGTCCGGGAGCGGATCAACGCGGTGGCGCGCACGGGTGAGCGGCCCGGCCCCTACCAGCTGATGGCCGCCATCAACGCGGTCCACACCGACGCGCCGTCGGTCCGCGACACCGACTGGTCGCAGGTGGTCGCCCTCTACGACCAGCTGTACGCCGTCCAGCCCACCCCGGTCGTCGCGCTCAACCGGGCCGTCGCAGTCGCCGAGCTCGACGGGCCCGCGGTGGCGCTCGCGCTCGTCGACCACCCGGCGATCGCCGTACCCCTCGAGGGCTACCACGCCTGGCACGCCACCCGCGCCGACCTGCTGCGCCGGCTCGGCCGCGGCGCCGAGGCCGCCCGGGAGTACGACGCCGCCATCGCCGCCACCGACAACTCCGCCGAACGCGCGCATCTCGGGAGGCGCCGCGACCAGCTGGTGATCGCCTAGGTTGGCGAGGTGACCATCGAGCCGATCTCGCTGCCCGCCGACGACTGGACCACCTGGCTGGAGGAGCGTGCGAGCGAGCAGCTCGACCGGGCGAGGGCCCTCATCGAAGAGGTCCGATCGGCCGACACCTCGCGGCCGCTGGACGTCGTACGGCTCTGGGACCGCGCGCACGGCCACCTCGGCAACGCGATGGCCGCGGGCTACCTCCTCGGTGAGGTGCACCCGGACCCCGACGTGCGCGAGCTGGCCGACCGGGTCGCGCAGGACGCGGAGCGGCTGTCCACGCAGTGGAGCCTCGACCGCGGCCTGTACGACGTCGTCGCGGTGCTCGACGAGCAGGCGCTGGCCGACGACCCGCTCGCCGCGCGGATGCTCGCGAAGGTGCGCCAGGACTTCAAGCGCTCGGGCGTCGACCTCGACGACGCCACTCGCGCGCGGATCGCCGCGATCCAGGAGCGGATGGTCGAGCTGGACCAGGAGTTCGGCAAGGCGATCCGCGAGGACGTCCGCACGGTCGGCGTCGCGCCCGAGCGCCTGGCCGGGCTGCCCGACGACTGGCGCGAGGCCCACCCGGCGGGCGAGGACGGACTGGTCGCGGTGAGCACCGACTACCCCGACTTCGTACCCGTCCGCACCTTCGCCGAGGACCGCGACCTCCGCCGCGACCTGTCCGTCGCCTTCCTCGATCGGGGCTGGCCCCGGACGGAGCCGATGCTGACCGAGCTCTTCGACCTGCGCCAGGAGCTCGCCACGACCGTGGGCTATCCCGACTGGCCGTCGTACGACGCCGAGATCAAGATGATCGGCTCCGGCCCGGCGATACCCGAGTTCGTCGATCGGATCGCCGCGGCCGCGCAGGAGGCGATGGAGCGCGACCTGGCGGTGCTGCTGGAGCGCTACCGGCGCGACTTCCCCGAGGCCAGCGCGATCGAGTACTTCGACTCGGCGTACTACCAGGAGCTCGTCCGCCGCGAGAGGTACGACGTCGACGGCCAGCGCGTGCGCGGCTACTTCGACTTCCCGAAGGTCCGGCAGGGTCTGCTCGAGGTGACCGGCCGCCTGTTCGGGCTCCGCTACGAACGGGTCGACGTCCCGGTCTGGCATGACGAGGTCGCGTCGTACGACGTGTTCCCTGCCGACGGCGGCTCGACCGCCGGACGGCTGGGCCGGATCTACCTCGACCTGCATCCGCGCGACGGCAAGTACAAGCACGCCGCGCAGTTCCCGCTCGTCAACGGTGTCGCGGGGGAGCAGATGGCCGAGGGTGTGCTGGTGTGCAACTTCTCCCGTGGGCTGATGGAGCACGACCACGTGGTCACGCTGTTCCACGAGTTCGGCCACCTGCTCCACCATGTGCTGGGCGGACAGGGCCGATGGCACCGGCTGTCCGGCGTCGCGACCGAGCGGGACTTCGTCGAGGCGCCCAGCCAGATGCTGGAGGAGTGGGCCTGGGACGCCGAGGTGCTGCGCACCTTCGCCTCCGACGCCGCGGGCGAGCCGATCCCGGCCGACCTGGTCGAGGCGATGCGCGCCGGCGACGACTGCGGCAAGGGGATCCAGGCCCGGACCCAGATGTTCTGCGCGGCGATCTCGTACTGGTTCCACGCCGACCGAGCACGGCCTGCGGCAGCGGTGCCGGACCTGACCGGGCGGATGCGCGAGCTGCAGGAGCGCTACTCGCCGCTGCCCTACCTCGACGGCACGCACATGTTCGCGAGCTTCGGCCATCTCGGCGGCTACAGCTCGGCGTACTACACCTACATGTGGTCGCTGGTCATCGCGAAGGACATGTTCAACGCCTTCGACGCCGCCGGCGACCTGTTCGACGCCGACGTGGCCGGTCGCTACCGCGACCGGGTGCTGGCCCGTGGCGGGGAGGCGGATGCCGCCGACCTGGTCGCCGACTTCCTCGGCCGGCCCTCGTCCTTCGACGCGTACGCCGCCTGGCTGGCCCGCTGAGTGGCGGTAATTCACTGGGTTCCCAGTGAATTACCGACCTCTGGAGGGAAATTTCGCGCCAAAGCCGGGTATTTCACTGGGTTCCCAGTGAAATACCCGGCTTGGTGACGACGCGATCAGGCGGTCTTGATCGCCGAGATGTCGAACTCGAGCTTGATCCTGTCCGAGACGAGCACGCCGCCGGTCTCGAGCGCAGCGTTCCAGGTCAGGCCGAAGTCCTTGCGGTTGACGGTGGTGTCGCCCTCGAAGCCCACGCGGATGTTGCCGAACGGGTCCTTGGCGGAGCCCTCGAACTCGAACTCGATGGTGATCGACCTGGTCTCGCCCTTGACGGTGAAGTCGCCGGTGACCTCCCAGTCCTCGCCGTCGCGCTTGACCTCGGTCGAGGTGAACGTCCACTCGGGGAACTTCTCGACGTCGAAGAAGTCGGCGGAGGTCAGGTGGCCGTCACGGTCGGCGCTGCCGGTCTTCACCGACGCCGGGTTGATCGTGACGCTCACCGTGGAGTTGGCCGGGTTGTCCTCGTCGATGTGGGCCGTGCCGCTCCAGTCCTCGAAGTGGCCGCGCACCTTGGTCACCATCGCGTGGCGCGCGATGAACTGGACCTGGCTGTGCGAGGTGTCGATCGTGTAGTCGCCGGTCAGGCTGTCGACGGCGGGAGTGGTCTGGTCGGACATGCTGTCTCCTCGGTGAGAGTGTCGGAACGGATTGGTTGAAGTCTCAACCAGCCTAACCGGAGTCCATGACGGGCTATTCCGTCCGACGCGAATTTCTCGCGAACTCTCCCGGGGATCGCCACCGGCCGCGGCGCCTCCCCGATCGGGAGGCGCCGCGGCCGGTGGCTCGAAGGTCTGCAGTGTCAGGCAGCGTGACTGGTCGGCGCCTGTGCCTGGCCGACCGTGATCCAGCACGCCTCCATGTGGGTGCGGCCGTTCGCGTCGGTCACCGGCAGCCACCGCATCTCCAGGCGGTCTTCCTTGGTGTCGTACATGAGTCACCTCCTGTTCACTTTCTGTTAACCAAGGTAGCACCAACTCCACCCTGGGACCACTCGACCGCCCGATCGTCGCATGAGCGCTCCACTCCGACCCGCGGCATCCCCCTATGACGCCGCCCGCGCCCCACCCCAGGCTGACCGCCGCCTCCCCCGGCCAAGACGCCACTTCTTGCCCGATATCGGGCAAGAAGTGGACAAAGCCACCGGTCTACCCGCACGATCTGCCCATGCCGGTCGATCAGCAGCTCCTCGCGCACGTCATGGCCGGCACCGGCCTGACCTCGGCCGAGGCGACCCGACTGGTCGAGGACGTGGTCGCGTTCCACCGCGAGCCGGTCGCGGACGTCGTACGACGCCGGCACGCCGAGCTGCGTCGCAGCGGGCTGCGCAACGAGCAGATCTTCACCCGCCTGCGCGCCGAGCTCGCCGAGCGCGTCGTCGCGGCGCCCGACCTCTCCGAGCGGCAGCTGCGCCGCCTCATCTACAGCTAGTGGCGTGCGCCAACCGTTCAATGATCTCTGACACGCGTCACTAGATCCCGGACCCAACGAAAGGGCCTCTCCCATGTGCGGCATCGTCGGATACATCGGCAACCAGCAGGCGGCCCCGCTGCTCCTCGAGGGACTCACCCGCCTCGAGCACCGGGGCTACGACTCCGCCGGCA
>WQZX01000019.1 GCA_009780515.1 Nocardioidaceae bacterium
CACCCGGTTCCACCACCGCGTCAAGACCCACCAACCCGGCTGGCAACTCCAACAGATCGGACCAGCCAACTACCGCTGGACCACACCCCACGGCCTCATCCGGATCGTCACCCCACACGGCACCTACGACGGCTGATCCCCGTCGTCAGCTGCGGACCAGGCGCGCGATGGCGTCGGAGGCTTCCTTGAGCTTGGCGTCGGCCTCGGGGCCGCCGGCGCGTGCGGCGTCGGCGACGCAGTGGGCGAGGTGGTCCTCGAGCAGGCCGAGGGCGACCGACTGCAACGCCTTCGTGGTGGCGCTGACCTGGGTGAGGATGTCGATGCAGTACTGCCCGTCCTCCACCATCCGGTGCAGGCCGCGCACCTGGCCCTCGATGCGACGGAGCCGCTTGAGGAAGGCGTCGCGGTCGTCGGCGTAGCCGTGCTGGTGCTCCTCGGTCACAGGCCGAGGGTACCCCGGGGTGGTATCAGGCGTGGGTCGACCGATGGTCCGGGCGGGGGCCGAGGCAGACCGCGACGAGCTGGCCGTCGCGCTTGCCGGTGAAGACCTTCCAGCCGACGTCGAAGCTCACCAGGCGGGTGCGGCCGGAGGGGTCCTCCACGATCGCCTTGCTCGGGATCACCTCGGTGCCGAAGCCCGTGTAGGAGCAGCGGTTGTGCGACATCATGTGGTCGAGGGGGCGGGCGGAGAGGCCGATCTCGGATGTGCCGGTCGTCGGTGGCTGGATCAGCACGCTGACGGCTCCGAGGCCGAAGAGGAGGGTGAGCGCGCCTGCGGTGAGGGCGGTTCGCACGTTGATCGCGATCGAGGCCCAACGCGGGCGGTCCTCGCGTGCGTTGACGAACATCATCCACCTCCTGGAGCTTGCGGGCAGCACTCAGCAGCCCCTGCGAAATCGCCGGTGACGGTCCACGCTGGTCCGGATCCACTGCGGCTTCGTCCTGGCCTCGCGCTCACGGGGTTTCGCGAGAACCGGACGTGCATCTCAACGACCGCGGTCGCCCGTGGTCACGGCTCGAGATCGATCCGACCCGAGACTTGTCCATCGTCTTGCTGGGCGATGCGGCACTCACGAAGCTCAGCAGTCCCCGCGAGTGCCGCACCACGAGGACCAACGGGCCGGCCGCGGCGTCTGTTACTGCTCGGTAGGTGTGATCTGCGTCCACTCGACGCATCCCGCCGGGGGTGTTGGCAGGATGGCCCCATGACCTGGTTCAGCTCGCCTGCAGACGCCACCGAACGACTGACCGCGGTCGGCTACCTCGCCGACACGGCGACGGCCACGACGACGTACCTCGCGGGAAGCCTGGAGAAGCCTCTGCTCCTCGAGGGTCCGGCGGGTGTGGGCAAGACAGAGCTGGCCAAGGCGGTCAGCCGCGCGACGGGCGCGGACCTGGTGCGGCTGCAGTGCTACGAGGGGCTGGACGAGGCACGAGCGCTGTACGAGTGGAACTACAAGAAGCAGCTGCTCGCCATCCAGGCCGTCGACCACGAGTCGGACCGCTCGTGGAGCGAGACCCATGACGAGATCTTCACCGAGGAGTTCCTGCTGACGCGGCCGCTGCTGACCGCGATCCGCCGCGAAGAGCCGACGGTGCTCCTGATCGACGAGGTCGACAAGACCGACATCGAGGTCGAGGGCCTGCTGCTGGAGGTCCTGTCGGACTTCCAGGTCACCATCCCCGAGCTCGGCACCGTGACCTCGACCCGGCGGCCGTTCGTCGTGCTGACGTCGAACGCCAGCCGTGAGCTCTCCGAGGCGGTCAAGCGACGCTGCCTCTACCTCCACCTGGACTACCCCGACGCCCACCGCGAGCGCGAGATCCTGCAGGCCCAGGTGCCCGACCTCGACGACGCCATCGCCGAGCAGCTGGTGGCGACGGTCGGCAGGCTGCGCGAGCTGGAGCTGAAGAAGGCGCCGTCGATCGCCGAGGCCGTCGACTGGGCGCGGACCCTGATCGCGCTGGAGATCCGCAACCTCGACGAGGAGGCGATCCGTACGACGCTGGGTGCGGTGCTCAAGCACCAGACCGACCACGAGCGGGCGATCAAGGAGCTGCGCCTCGGGGCGCGACGCTGACATGGTCTCGACAGGCTCGACCTCCGGCGGAGGCTCCGGTCTCCTCGACCGCCACCTCGGCTTCATCGAGGCGCTGCGCGGCGCCGGCCTGTCGGTCTCCCTGGCCGAGGACCTCGACTCGGTCTCCGCGCTCGCCGCGATCGGCTGGGGATCGCGAGCGATGGTGCGCGACGCGCTCGCGGCGACGCTGCTGAAGCGCCAGGCCCACCGCACCACCTTCGACGCGCTCTTCGACGTCTACTTCCCGCGGATGGTCGGCGACGGGGTCTCGACAGGCTCGATCACCCTGGACGGCTCGACCACCACCGACGGCGCCGAGAGCGACCGGCCGATCACCCGCGATGCACTGGAGCTGCGCGAGTTCCGCGACCGGCTCGCCGAGGCCCTCGAGTCCGACGAGTACGACGACCAGCTGATGCTCCGCATGGCGGCCGAGATGGTCGGCCGGTTCGGCGCGATGCCGGGCCGCGGACCAGGGCTGTCGTCCTGGTCGGCGTACACGGCCCTGCAGCGGGTCGCGCCCCAGGAGCTCGTGGACAGGATCGCTGCCGGCCTGATGCGCGACAGCGACGACGAGGGTGTCCGCGAGGACGCGGCGCGGCTCGCCAACCGGCGGATCGGCACCTTCACACGACAGGTCGAGGGCGACGCCCGCCGCCGCATCGCCGAGGAGAAGGGGCCCGACCACATCGCCGACGTCGCCGTCCGGCCGAGCATCGACAAGCTCGCGTTCATGTCGGCACGCCGGGTCGACCTCGAGGAGATGCGCCGCGAGATCTTCCCGCTGGCACGACGCCTGGCGACCCGGCTGGCCAAGGAGCAGCACTCACGACAGCGCGGTCCGCTGGACTTCCGGCGTACGGTCCGGGCGTCGATCGCCACCGGCGGGGTGCCGATCACGACGCACCACAAGCCCAAGCGACCGCACCGCACCGACCTCGTCGTGCTGTGCGACGTCAGCGGCTCGGTCGCCAGCTTCGCCCAGTTCACGCTGCTCTTCGTGTGGGCGCTGCGCGAGGTGTTCCAGTCGATGCGGGCGTTCACGTTCATCGACCACGTGCACGAGGTGACGCCGTACTTCCGCCCCGGAGCGGACCCCGCCGATGTGCTCGCGGACCTCGCTGCCAGCGCCTCGCACGCAGCGCTGTGGGGGCGGACCAACTACGGCCGCGCGTTCACCAAGTTCGAGGAGGAGCACCTCGACGCGCTCACGCCGAAGACGACCCTGCTCGTCCTCGGCGACGCGCGTAGCAACTACAGCGACCTCCACGAGGAGACGCTGCGGCGCCTGACCGGATCGGTCCGCCGCTGCTTCTGGCTCAACCCCGAGCACGAGCGCAACTGGGGGACCGGCGACTCCGCCGCGCCGACGTACTCCCGGATCGTGCCGATGATCGAGTGCCGCAACCTCGAGCAGCTGAGCGACTTCGTGCACGACCTCGTCTGATCAGGCGAGGTAGCCGAGCTCCCGGAGTCGATCGGCGAACGCCACGAGGGCGGGGTGCTCGGAGGAGTCGGCGGTGCGGCCGGCGGACACGAGTGCCTCGTCGTCGGCGCCGTCGTACAGGACCGTCAGGCGCTGCTCGTCCTTGGCGTTGATCAGCGAGCCCAGGAGCGCGACCGGATCGGTGCGGTGGTCGAACGACAGCACCGGTACGCCGGCGGGCAGGCCGCGGAGGTGGGACGCGGGTGAGCTCGCCGTGATGACCTGGTCGACCCGAAGGTGACCGGACCTCGCGAGGTCGATGGCCGCACCACCGCTCGCGCCGCCGGCGACGCCGACCACCCGGGTCGCGCTGCCGAGCGTCTCCGCGAGCCCCGGGCCGAGCGCGTCGACCATCGGCTGGCCGCTGACCAGCCCACCGCCGTCGCCGGCGTCGACCGTCGCCGGCAGCAGGACCACCGCTCGGTCCGGCCCGATCCGGCGTACGCCGAGGGAGCCGGTGGTTGCTTGCAGCTCGCGGAGCAGGTCGCCGAGGCCGGCCAGCGGAGTCGTGTCGGCGACCTCGGCGCCGGGCTGCTCGGTGACGTCGCCGGAGACGCCGGCGGCCGCGTCGCGCACGGCGGCGCCCAGCCCGGACGTCAGCGCCTCCACGCCGATGGCGCGCAGGCCGCCGCGGGCGACGGCGGGGTCGTCGGCGAGCGCCGAGGAGGTCAGCATCCCGCGCACCTGCAGGCTCTCGACGAGCCCGCCGCCGGTCGTGACGTGCTCCATCAGGTCGGGGTGCGCCAGCGCGAGCTCGCCGAGGTACGCCGCCATCCCGTCGCGGTCGAGCGCCCCGGTCTCGATCAGGCCCGCGGCGACCACCGCCCCACCGAGCTCGATCTCGGGAGCGAGGTAGCCGATCGCGCGGCCCGCGATCGAGCCGAGGGTCTGGTAGGCGGCGGTCTGGAGCTCGTCGATCCAGCGGTAGGTCAGCACGGTGGCCCGCAGCACGAGTGCGTCCGCGTCGAGCTCGAGCGAGCGCGTCAGCAGCCCCCGCTTGCCCACCGTCGCGGTGCGGATGGCGTCCTCGGCGTCGGACCAGGTGCGCGGGGACAGCTCGGCGGACTCGGCGACCGCAGGGTCGGCCAGCACGTCCGGGCCGAGCGAGGACCACTCGCGCATCCGCTCCCCGGCCTGGTCGTAGGCGTCGGCGAGGCGGAGGAGCTCGTCGTACCTGTCGGTCTCGGGGGTCATCGCGCGGCCGCCAGGGTCGGGGCCAGCAGGGCTGCCAGGTCGGTCGGCTCGGCGGCCTCGATCGCGAGCCGCCGGCCGCCGGGGGTGCGGTAGGGACGCAGGTGCCGCCAGCCGTCGTTGACCAGAGTCCAGGAGACGACGCCGATGCTGCGCGGCGGATCGTCCGCCTCGGTGCGGGCCACCAACGCGCGCAGCCGGCCCCGCGACTCGGTGGCGAGCGCGAGCAGGGCTCGGCGTACGTCGGCGCGACCGAGCTCGCCGTCCGGCCCCGTGCAGGCGTGGCCGGCGTCGAGCAGGACGTCGACGAGGTCGGTGCGGCCGGCGGCGAGCGCGTCGGCGACCGATTCCGCGAGGCCGAGCGGCACGTCGAGGTGCGACGGCACCTGCGAGCCCGTCCGCTCGACCTCCTCGGGCACGGTGACGGTGCGCGCGAGCTCGGCGGCCCAGGCGTCGGGGGAGTACCAGGACAGCTCGAAAACCACGCCGTCGGAGGTCGCCAGCGTGGCGACCGCGTCGGACGACTCCCGGTGCCAGGCCCGCGCCCGGGCGCCGGGCAGCGCGACGTCGAGGTCGATCGCGACCGCCGGCTTGGCGAGAAGGCCGAGCGCGCCGGCGACGCCCGCGTCGAGAGCGCCGGCGGTGACCAGGCCGCGTCGTACGAGGCTGTCGGCGGCGTCGGGCAGGGTGGCCAGGAGGGCGCGGAAGGCGGCGTCGTCGCTCCCGGCGGGGGTGCCGCCCAGACGGCTCTCCATCGCGCCGGCGCTCGGCGCCTCGGCCACGGCGAACGGCAGCGGCGCGCCACCCGCGAGGCGGGCCGCCTCCTGCAGCTCGGGCAGCGTCAGGCCGATCCGGCGGGGAGCGTCGGCGACGGCGTCGCCGGTGGGCCGGGCGAGCGGGGGCTCGGCGGTCAGGTCGATGATGGGCACGGGTCGCCTTCCGAGGTGCGGTGCGGGCTAGAGCCCGGGGAGGTCTACGGTCAGCCAGTCCTTGTGGCCGTCCGGCGGCGGCTCGAAGGCCAGCAGGACGGCGTCGTCCTCGGCCGGCGCGACGCGGAGCTCCGGCGCACGGTCGGCGTTGTCGCGCTCGATCGCGGCGGCCCGTTCGCGTGCTCCCTCGACCAGGCGCTCGGCGCGCTGCTGGACCTCGGCGATGCGCTCCTTGGCCTCGTCGACGGCGTGCCGGTGGGACGCGAGGGCGTCGGACGCCGACTGGTGCAGCTCGCCGAGGTCGCGCAGCGTCGCGGCACGCTCGCCGATCCGGCCGTGCAGCGCGGCGGCGGCACGGCCACGCCATCCGACGGCCTCGGTCTGCGCGACGAGGCGGTCGGCGAGGGCGTGCAGCTCGACGCCCTGCTCGCGCAGCTGGTCGGTGCGGCGCTTGATCTGGGGGGAGTCGCCGTACATGTCGCGCGCCCTACCCGTGTTCGGCGATGGCTAAACCACCGCCCGCAGCCGGGCCAGCGCCTCGGTGATGTCGCCGGCCGAGCCGGCGAAGCTGAACCGCACGAACCTGTTGCCGACCGAGGTGTCGAAGTCGACGCCGGTCGCCACCGCGACCCCGGTCCGGGCGAGCAGGCCGTGCGCGAACGCCATCGAGTCCTCGGTGAGGTGGCCGACGTCGGCGTACACGTAGAAGGCGCCGTCGGCCGGCGCCAGCCCGGTGATGCCGAGGTCGCGCAGCCCGTCGAGGAGCAGCGTGCGGTTGTCGGCGTAGCGACGTACGTGGCCGTCCAGCTCGGCGTACGACGCCTCGTCGAACGCCGCGATCGCCGCGTGCTGCGCGAGCACCGGCGGGCAGATGCTGAAGTTGCCGGTCAGCACGTCGACGGCCCGGCGCAGCCGCTCGGGCGCCAGCATCCAGCCAAGGCGCCAGCCGGTCATCGAGAAGTACTTCGAGAACGAGCCGAACACCACCGCCTCCCGGCTGGTCTCCCACGCCGAGTGGTCGCGGCCGCTCGCATACGAGATGCCGTGGTAGATCTCGTCGGAGATCAGCTGTACGCCGGACTCCTCGCACCACCGCGCGATGGCGGCGAGCTCGTCGGGCAGCAGCATCGTGCCGGTCGGGTTGGCCGGGCTGGCGACGACGAGCGCGGCCAGCGGGCTCGCGGCGTGGGCGGCCTCGAGCTGGTCGACGGTCGGCTGGAAGCGGGTCGCCGGGCCGGCGTCGATCTCGACGACCTCGCAGCCCAGGGCGGCCAGCACGTTGCGGTAGCAGGGGTAGCCCGGGCGGGCGATGCCCACGCGGTCGCCGACCTCGCAGGCCGCGAGGAACGCCAGCAGGAAGCCGCCGCTGCTGCCCGTCGTCGCGACGACGGACGACGGGTCGACGTCGAGGTCGTAGGTCCGCCGGTAGTGGCCGGCGATCGCATGCCGGAGCTCGCCGATGCCGACGGCGGGGGTGTAGCCGAGCGGGTCGCCGCTCGCCAGCAGCCGCGTGGCCTCGGCGACCACGGGCGCGGGCGCGCCGGTCGAGGGCTGCCCGGCGCAGAGGTTGACCAGGTCGCCGTGGGTCCGTTGCCGCTCGGTCGCAGCCGCCAGCAGGTCCATGACGTGGAAGGGCGGCACGTTCGCCCGCTGAGCGGCTTCGAGGCGGGAGGTCACCCCGTCATCCTGCCGTTCGTCGCCCCGCTGCCGCGTGGCAACCGGCTCTCCGGCCGAAGAACGAGCCCTCGCCGAGCTGGGTGCCGGAGCAGTAGCCGTTGCCGTCCTGGGCGATGTTGGAGGCGCAGGCTCCGGCGGCGTACAGGCCGGGGATCACCGAGCCGTCGGCCCGCCGGGCCTCGCCGTCCACGCTGACCGAGATGCCGCCGAGGGTGAAGCCGGCGTACAGCGCGACACCGAGGGTGAGGTCGAGGACGGCCCACGGGCCCTGCGTCTGCGGGGCGAGCCAGTCGGGGTGCTTGTGGAAGTCCGGGTCCTCGCCGGCGGCCGCGGCGTCGTTGTAGCGCTCCATGGTCGCGACCAGCGAGCCCGCCGGTAGGCCGAGGCCGGCCTCCATCTCCTCGACCGTCTCGTAGCCGTCCTTGAGCGGAACCAGCGGCATCTGCGACTCGGCGTAGTGCGCGCTGTCGACGACGAGGTACGCCGCCTGCCCCGCCTGCCTCATCACCCAGTACGACGTCCGCGCGTGGTAGCTGTCCTCGGCGACGAACCGCTGCCCCGCGGCGTTCACGATCAGGCCCTTCACCAGCGAGGACGGCGGGTAGAACGGCGCGGTGATGAACGGCTCGTCCATGTTCTCCAGCGCCGCCCCGACCGACTCGCCGAGCCGGATGCCCAGCCCGTCGTCGTAGGTCGAGCCGAGGGTGAACAGCTTGGCGCCGAGCGCGGGGGTGTAGCGGGCGACCATGTCGGGGTTCATCACGAAGCCGCCGGCCGCGATGACCACCGCTCCGGCGCGCACGAGTCCGGTCCTGTCGAACGACCTCCACCCCAGGCCCACGACCTCGCCCGAGTCGCCGACCACGAGGTTGGTCGCGCCGGTCTCGTAGCGGACCTCGACGCCGGCCTCCTCGACCCGCTCGCGCAGGAGGTCCATGACGACGCGGGTGCCCTCGGTGTCGCCGGGCACCGGCACCTTGTGACCGCGCGGCGCGGGCGCGACCTGGTCGCGGAACGGCCAGACCTTCTCGTTGCCGGTGAACATCAGGCCCTGCGTGCCGGGCTGGATGACGGCCTTCTCCGGGTAGAAGGAGCGCTCGAACTCGAAGCCGAGCGCCTCAAGCCAGTCGAAGTGCTCGACGGATCCCTCGCAGTAGGCGCGGATCTTGTCCTTGTCGGGGTCCTTGGTGGAGGCGACGAGGTAGTCGATCATCGCCTCGACCGAGTCGGGGTGGTCGGTCGCGACCTGCACGGCCGTGCCGCCGCCGAGGTAGAAGTGACCGCCGGACATCGAGGACGTGCCGCCGTGCACCGCGGCCCGCTCGAGCAGCAGCACCTTCGCGCCCGCCCGGGCCGCCTCGAGCGCCGCGCAGCCGCCGGCGATCCCGAAGCCCACCACGACGACGTCGTACGACGGCGCGTCGGCGGGCAGCTCGGTGGAGGGGATGGTCGCGGGCGTGGCCAGCCCGGCCGGCGCGTCGGTGCTCATGCCCCAAATCTAGAACACGTTCTATTGGATAGGGTAGGGGCCCGTACACCGACCCGAGCGGGGGCCGATGAGCTTCGACGTCCACCAGCTCGACTCGTTCGTGCTGGTGGGTGCCTCGGTCACACTCCTCGCGGTGCTCGCGGTGCGCATCTCGAGCCGCGCCGGCCTGCCCAGCCTGCTGCTCTACCTCCTGATGGGCGTCGCGCTCGGCGAGGCCGGGGTCGGCATCCGCTTCAGCGACGCGGACCTGGCCCACGCCCTCGGCTTCGCCGCGCTGGCGATCATCCTGGCCGACGGCGGCCTCAGCACCAGCTGGAGCGAGGCGAGGCCGGTCATGCGGATGGGCCTGTCACTGGCCACCGTCGGGGTCCTCGTCTCGGTCGGCGTGGTCGCGGTCGTCGCCCATGCGCTGCTCGGGCTGTCCTGGGAGATCTCGATCCTCCTCGGCGCGGTCTGCTCGCCGACCGACGCCGCCGCCGTCTTCTCGGTCCTGCGCGTGGTCCCGCTCCCCAAACGGCTGACCGGCACGCTGGAGGCCGAGTCCGGCCTGAACGACGCGCCGACCGTCGTGCTGGTGACGCTGGTGTCGACCGGTGCGGTCCACCAGCACGGCATGCCGGCGGTCGTCGGCCTGGTCGTCTTCGAGCTCGTCGGCGGTGTCGTCACGGGGCTGGTCGTCGGCCTGGCCGGCGCCTGGGTGCTGCGGCGGGTGGCCCTGCCGTCCTCCGGCCTCTACCCGATCGCCGTCCTCTGCCTGATCCTCATCCCGTACGGCGCTGCCTCGGCCGTCCACGAGAGCGCGTTCGCCGCGGCGTACGTCGCCGCGCTGGTGCTCGGCAACGCCGAGCTGCCGCACCGCGGGGCGACCCGGTCGTTCGTGGAGGGGCTCGCGTGGATCGCGCAGATCGGGCTGTTCGTGATGCTCGGCCTGCTGCTGTCGCCGGAGCGGATCGGCTGGGAGACCGTCGGCATGGCGATGGCCGCCGGCGCGATCCTCAGCTTCGTCGCCCGCCCGGTCTCCGTCGCGATCAGCTCGCTGGTGCAGCCGATGCCGCTCAACGAGCTGGCGTTCTTGTCGTGGGCGGGCCTCCGCGGCGCCGTACCGATCGTGCTGACGACGATCCCGCTGGCGGCGAACGTCGACGGCGCACCGCGGCTGTTCGACATCGTCTTCGTGATGGTCGTGGTCTTCACGGTGCTGACCGGCCCGACGCTGCCGTTGGTGGCGCGGATCCTCAAGGTCGCCCGCCGGTCCGAGCCGCGCGGCATCGAGGTCGAGGCCGCGCCGCTGGAGCGGGTCGGCGCCGACCTGCTGATCGTCGCCATCAGTCCCGCGTCCCAGCTGCACGGTGTGGAGGTCGGCGAGCTGCGCCTGCCGATCGGTGCGAGCGTGTCGATGGTCGTGCGCGACGGCGAGACGATCGTGCCGGAGCGTCGTACCGTCCTGCGGCACGGTGACGAGATGATCGTGGTGACGCCGCACCGGCTGCGTGAGGACACCGAGCGCCGCCTGCGCCGGGTGAGCCGGCACGGTCGGCTCGCCCAGTGGCTGGCCGAGTGAGGGTCAGCCGGCGCTCGCGTTGGCGCCGTTGGGCGTCGCGGTCGGCTCGCACACGGTCGTGGCGGCGTGTGCCTTGATCGACTCGAGGCCGCGGTGCACGCGGTGGAAGCCGTCGCCGACGACCACGGTGATGCCTCCGTTGGCGACCGCGTGCCGCTTGATCGTGACGTGCTTGCCGAGGTAGCTCGCGACCAGCTTGGCTGCCGGCGACCTCGGGTCGGCGGCCCAGACCTGGGCGGTCATGTGGCGCTTGAGGTGCTTGGACGAGGGTGCGTTGCCGAGGTCGCCCTCACCGAAGCCGAAGTGGGTCAGCCGCGACCGGGTCTCGTCGGCGAGCCCGGACCGGTTGCCGGCGTTCAGCACGTTGACCAGGACCTCCCCGGTCTGGACGGTGTCGCCCGCCGACACCGAGGTGTCCTCGCAGATCGGCGGCGCCGCCGCCCTGCCGGGAAATGGTGCGCTGACCGAGTGCAGCGCCCAGAAGACGCCGATGACGAGGATCAGCGCGAGCACCCCGAGTGTCGCAGTCGTTCGACTGCTGGCCTGCAGGTCCATCCGGGTCTGTTATCCCTCCATCCGCACGACTCGCGCATGCAGCACGTTGCGCTGTTGCAGTGCCGCGCGCAGCGCGCGGTGCAGGCCGTCCTCGAGGTAGTACTCCCCGCGCCAGAGCACGACGTGGGCGAAGAGATCGCCGAAGTACGTCGAGTCCTCGTCGAGCAGCGAGGTGAGCTGGAGCGTGTCCTTGGTGGTCACCAGGTCGTCGAGGCGGACCTGCCGCGGGGGCACCTGGGCCCAGGCCTTGGCCGTCAGCCCGTGCTCGGGATACGGACGCCCGTCTCCCACCCGCTTGAAGATCACGGAGCCGAAGTCTACGTGTGGCCCCCTCCATCGGCCCCTTCGGCGGTCTCACGGCGGCGCCGTGCGGCGTCGACGTCGTGCCTGCTCAGGCGGTCCAGCGCACCGAGTCGTCCACGAAGTCGGCGAGGGCGTGGACGCCGCGGAGGTCGGCGCGCTCGTCCATCAGGCGGACCAGTCCCTGGGCGTGTCGGTGGCGCAGAGCGACGCGGCGGAGGGTGGCCGGGTCGTGCTCGCCGGAGGCGGTCGGGACGCTGCCGAGGTGACGGCTGCCGTCGGGTGAAGTCGAGGTCGTCTGCTTCATGCCCCCAGCGTGCGGCGGGGATGGTTCGCCCAGGTTGAGCGCCGGTTACGAGACGGTGACGAGCAACGGTGATGTCGCCCACGTGCTCGCCCAGGTCAGCCCGCCGCTGCCGCCGCTGCCCGTACGCCGCTCGCGAGCGCGCCGTTCATCGTGCCCGAGTCCTCGGGGTCGGTGAACTCGCCGGCCAGCACCAGCGGGCCCACCCGGCCGCCGAGCAGGTGGGCGGCCTCCGGGGCGCGGCCGGAGAGGACGTAGGAGTAGCCGCCGGCGGTCCAGGGATCGGCGGCCCAGTCGGTGAGGAGTGCGGCGGCCGGATCGAGCACCAGGTCGGTGCGGAGGGCGGCGACCGCGCGCGCCCACTGCTCGGGCCCCTCTGCGATGCCGAGCGAGATCGTGGCCCGGGCGCCGCCGGCGAAGGCCGACACCGCCGCGTGCCCGGAGCGGCCGGCGTAGTCGAGCGAGTTCCACGCCCACCACGTCAGGCGCGGGTGCTGCACGCCGCGCGGGCGGTCTCGGTCGGCGCCGACCGAGAGCTTGGCGGCGGTGCCGGTCGTGACACCGGTCAGGCCCTCGCTCCACTCGCGGGGGAAGCCCGGTCGCCAGTCGATGCGGTCGAGCAGGGCCAGCGGCAGAGCGATGACGACGCGGTCGGCCGGCAGCGTGGATCCGTCCGCGAGGCCGACCTCGGCGGCGTCGCCGCGCACCTCGATCCCCGTGACGGCCGTGCCGAGCCGCACCGCCGGGCCGAGCTCGTCGGCCATCGCCTGGCTGATCCGCTGGTTGCCGCCGACCACGCGGCCGGCCCCGTCGATCCTGGCCGCCTCGGCGCGGGTGAGGTTGAAGCGCGCGCTGCCCAGGGTGGGGTCGCCCGCCATCGACGTCGTGATCCGCAGGTACGCCGGGTCCTCGGCGTACGCCGGTCCGAGCGCGGACTCGAAGGCCTCGGCGATCGAGCAGTCCTCGGGCGGGACCGCCTTGGCAACCTGGCCGAGCGTCGTCTCGACCTCGTCGATGCCGGGCAGGCGGCCGCCGACCATGCGCCGGTGGAAGCTGACGCCGTGCGGCGCGATCGGCAGGCCGAGCTCGGCGCAGAGCCGGCGGATCGTGTGCTGGTCGGCGTCGATCCACTCGCCGCCACGTTCGACGACGACGCCGGGCGAGATCTCCTGCGACCAGGTGCGACCGCCGACGCGGTCACGCGCCTCGAGCACCGTGACCTCGTGGCCGGCGCGCCGGAGGAGCCGTGCTGCCCCCAGACCAGCAAGGCCTGCGCCGACGACCAGGACCCGCATCCGGCCATCCCACCACTCCGCGGACGGTGGCGGAAGACCCCTCAGCGCGCGATCAGCTCCGACGCCTCCACCAGGCTCGGGCCGTACCAGGTGATCAGCCGGCCGCTGACCAGCTCGGTCGGTGTCCGGGCGAAGGCCTCGGGGCCGTCGTGGGCGGTGAACTCGTAGGGCTCGTCGGGCAGCAGCACGACGTCCGCGCCGGCGCGGTCGATGCGGTCGAGATCGAGGTGCGGATAGCGCTCGTCGTGGTCCGCGAAGACGTTCTCCCAGCCGAGCCGGCGCAGCAGGTCGCCGGCGAAGGTGCGCGCCCCGACGACCATCCACGGGTCGCGCCAGATGGCGACGGCGACCCGGCGGCCGACCTCGGGGAGCGGCCCGCACCAGCGCTCGCGCGCCGTCGCGAGCCAGGCCGGGCGGTCCCAGCCGAGGCCGTCGAGCAGCCGCTCCATCGAGCCGACCGCGCCGGGCACGGTCTCGATGTCGGTGACCCAGACCGCGACGCCGGAGTCGCGCAGCCGCCGTACGTCGAGCTCGCGGTTCTCCTCCTTGTTCGCGACCACCACGTCGGGCTCGAGGTCGCGGATCGCGGCCAGGTCGGGGTTCTTGGTGCCGCGCACCCGTGCGACCGCCAGGTCGGCCGGGTGCGTGCACCAGTCCGTCGCGCCGACCAGCCGGTCGGGCGCGACCGTGGCGAGCGCCTCGGTCAGCGACGGCACCAGCGAGACGACCCGCCGGGCCGGCCGCGTTCCGTCGTACGGCGTGCCGAGGTCGTCGATCACAGGTTCCGTCGGTACTGGCCGCCGACCTCGAAGAACGCATCGGTGACCTGGCCGAGGGAGCAGACCCGGGCCGCGTCCATGAGCGCGCCGAAGATGTTCTCGTCGGTCATGGCGACGTCCTTGAGCCGCTGCAGGGCGGCGGTGGACTCGGAGGCGTGGCGGTCCTGGAAGTCGCGGAGACGGTCGAGCTGCGACCTCTTCTCGGCCTCGCTGGCGCGCATCAGCTCGACCTCCGGAGGCGGCTCGCCCTCCGGCGCGCGGAAGGTGTTGACGCCGATGATCGGCAGCGTGCCGTCGTGCTTGCGGTGCTCGTAGAGCATCGACTCGTCCTGGATGCGGCCGCGCTGGTAGCCGGTCTCCATCGCGCCGAGCACGCCGCCGCGCTCGGAGATCCGGTCGAACTCCTTCAGGACGGCCTCCTCGACGAGGTCGGTGAGCTCGTCGACGACGTAGGAGCCCTGGAGGGGGTTCTCGTTCATGGCCAGGCCCCACTCGCGGTTGATGATCAGCTGGATCGCGAGGGCACGCCTGACCGACTCGGCGGACGGGGTGGTGACCGCCTCGTCGTAGGCGTTGGTGTGCAGACTGTTGGCGTTGTCGTACGTCGCGCACAGGGCCTGCAGTGTGGTGCGGATGTCGTTGAAGCTCATCTCCTGGGCGTGCAGGGACCGGCCGGAGGTCTGCACGTGGTACTTCAGCTTCTGGCTGCGCTCGTTGGCGCCGTACCTCTCCTTCATCGCGACCGCCCAGATGCGGCGGGCGACACGGCCCATGACGGTGTACTCGGGGTCCATGCCGTTGCTGAAGAAGAAGGACAGGTTCGGCGCGAAGTCGTCGATGTCCATGCCGCGGGCGAGGTAGGACTCGACGTAGGTGAGGCCGTTGGCGAGGGTGAACGCGAGCTGGCTGATGGGGTTCGCCCCGGCCTCGGCGATGTGGTAGCCGGAGATCGAGACGGAGTAGAAGTTGCGGACCTGGTTCTCGATGAACCACTGC
Organism: Nocardioidaceae bacterium; assembly: GCA_009780515.1. Lineage (GTDB taxonomy): Bacteria > Actinomycetota > Actinomycetes > Propionibacteriales > Nocardioidaceae > Nocardioides. The sequence continues at coordinate 14,644 of WQZX01000019.1, forward strand.
TGGATGTCGGCCATGCAGCGCAGCGAGAACTCCGTGGAGAACAGGCAGGTGTTCTGGCCCTGGTCCTCCTTGAGGATGTCGGCCTGGACCGTGCCGCGCACGGTGCGCAGCGCCTCGGCGGGGTCGATGCCGCGTTCCTTCGCCTGGTCGATCACGGTGTTGAGGAAGAACGCGAGCACCGTCGGCGCGGGTCCGTTGATCGTCATCGACACCGAGGTGGTCGGCGCGAGGAGGTCGATGCCGTCGAAGAGCGTCTCCATGTCGTCGACGGTCGCGACCGAGACGCCGGAGGTGCCGACCTTGCCGTAGATGTCGGGCCGCTCGTCAGGGTCGCGGCCGTAGAGCGTGACCGAGTCGAACGCGGTCGAGAGCCGCGCGGCCGGCTGGCCCTCGACGAGCAGCTTGAAGCGCTTGTTGGTGCGGGAGGGGTCGCCCTCCCCGGCGAACATCCGGGCCGGGTCCTCGCCCTTGCGGCGGAACGGGAACACCCCGGCGGTGTAGGGGAAGCGCCCCGGGAGGTTCTCGCGGCGCAGGAAGCGGGTGAGCTCGCCGTGGTCGCCGTGACGGGGTACGGCGACCCGGGGGACGCGGTTGCCCGAGAGCGACTCGCGTCCGTTCTCGGCCGTGTCCGCGGCGTACGACGCGACGGTGGCGGGCCACCCCTCCAGCTGCTCGCGCAGCGCCTCCGGGACGTCGCGCCACGCCTGCTGCGCGAGCCCCTCCAGGGTGGTCGAGCCTGTCGAGACCTCGCCGAGCTCGGCGGCGACGGTCGCGAAGGCCTGGGCCCGGCGCGTCTTCTCGACCAGGGTCTCGGTCTCGGCGTGGTAGTCGCGGACGGTGCCCGCGATCTCGGCGAGGTAGCGCGCCCGCGTCGGCGGCAGGACCTGCTGGATGCGGGTCGAGGAGCGCACCGTGACCGCGGGCAGCCGGCCCTCGGCGACGGCCAGCCCGCGCCCGGCCAGCTCGCCGCGCAGGAGCTGGTAGAGGGCGGTCACGCCGTCGTCGTCGAACGTCGCGGCCGAGGTGCCGAACACCGGCATGTCGTCGGGCGTCGACCCGAACGCCTCGCGGTTGCGGACCATCTGGCGCGCGACGTCGCGCATGGCGTCCGCCGCGCCGCGCCGCTCGAACTTGTTGATGGCGACGGCGTCGGCGAAGTCGAGCATGTCGATCTTCTCCAGCTGCGAGGCCGCGCCGAACTCGGGCGTCATGACGTAGAGCGAGGTGTCGACGAACGGCACGATCGCGGCGTCGCCCTGGCCGATGCCGGGCGTCTCGACGATGACCAGGTCGAAGCCGGCGGCCTTGACCACGTCGATGACGTCGCCGAGGTGCTCGGGCAGCTCGTGGGCGCCGCGGGTCGCCAGGCTGCGGAAGAACACCCGGTCGCGGTCCAGGCCCGGCCCGGCCAGGTCCAGGCTGTTCATCCGGATCCGGTCGCCCAGGAGCGCGCCGCCTCCCTTGCGGCGGGTCGGGTCCACGGCCAGCACCGCGATGCGGACCTTGTCCTCCTGGTCGACGCGCAGGCGTCGTACGAGCTCGTCGGTGAGGCTGGACTTGCCGGACCCGCCGGTGCCGGTGATGCCGAGGACGGGCACCTCGCGCCGGCCGGCGGCCGCGCGGACGGTGGCCATGAAGCCGTCGTCGAGCGCGCCCGCCTCGGCGCCGGTGATCGCGCGCGCCAGGGCGGTACGACGCCCGCCGAGCAGCTGCTCCGCGGACACCTGCTCGCGCTCCCAGAGGTCGGTGTCGCAGTCGGCCACCACGGTGTTGACCATCCCGGGCAGCCCGAGTCGCTGACCGTCCTCGGGGGAGAAGATCCGGACGCCCGACCTCGCCAGCCGCTCGATCTCCTCCTCGACGATCACGCCGCCGCCCCCGCCGACGATCCGGATGTGGGCGGCTCCGCGCTCGCGCAGGGTCTCGGCGAGGTACTCGAAGTACTCGACGTGCCCGCCCTGGTACGACGACACGGCGATGCCCTGGACGTCCTCCTCCAGCGCGGCCTCGACGATCTCGGCGACGGAGCGGTTGTGACCCAGGTGGATGACCTCGCAGCCCTGGGACTGGAAGATCCGCCGCATGATGTTGATCGCCGCGTCGTGCCCGTCGAACAGGCTGGACGCGGTCACGAGGCGCACGGGGTTGGTCGGGCGGTGCAGCGGGGCGTCGGACAAGTCGACTCCTGAGAATTAGTAGGACTCCCTAGCAATATTAGTAGGACTCCCTAGCAATTCCAATCGCCGCGTGCCGCGTGCCCGTAGGATCCGCGTCATGAGCGAGCGGTCCCCCCTCCCGTTCGACCCGATCGAGCGCGCTGCCGATCTGTGGTCCGCGCGGATCGGCGACGCATCCGGCATGCGGCTCGCGACGTCGATCATGCGGGTCCAGCAGCTGTTGATCGCCCGGCTCGACCGGGTCCTGCGACCGATGGGCATCACCTTCGCCCGCTACGAGGTGCTGGTGCTGCTCTCCTTCAGCCGCACCGGCCAGCTGCCGCTGAGCAGGATCGGCGAGCGGCTGATGGTGCACCCCACGTCGGTCACCAACGCGATCGACCGGCTCGTGGAGCAGGGCCTGGTGCGCCGCGAGGTCGACGCCGCGGACCGTCGGCGCGTCCTCGCCTCGCTGACGACCGACGGCAAGCGCGTCCTCCGCCGCGCGACCGCGGCGCTGATGGAGATCGACTTCGGCGTCGGCGCGCTCGACGGGGAGCAGCGCGAGCAGGCGTACGACGTCCTCCGCCTCGTCCGCGCCGTCGACTTCGAGGAGTGACGGCGTCCGCCTAGGAGACCGCTGCCGCGATCGCGGTCGTCAGCGCGACGCAGGTGCGCTCGACCATCTCGAGCACGTCGGTGAAGCCGCCCGGCCCGCCGTAGTAGGGATCGGGGACCTCGCCGCCGGGCTCGTCGGGGTCGAAGTCGCGGAAGAGCCTGAGCCGCGCGGGATCCGCGTCGTCCGGCGCCAACGCCCGGAGGTCGGCGAGGTTGCTGCCGTCCATCGCGAGCACGAGATCGCACTCGGAGAACCACGAGACGGCGTACTGCTGGGCGCGGTGGCGGCTCGCGTCGTACCCGGCGGAGGTGAGCGTCGCCGCCGCACGATGGTCCATCGGCTCGCCGACATGCCAGTCGCCGGTGCCGGCGCTGACCACCTCCACGCGGTCGTCCAGACCGCCCTCGGCGACCTGCGCGCTGAGGACGACGTCGGCGACGGGTGAGCGGCAGATGTTGCCGAGGCAGACCAGCGCGACGCGGTAGCGACCGGGCAGGATCGGTGGGGGAGCGGACGGCACGTCCGCAGTCTCGCAGGTCGCCGGGGTACGCCGTCGGGTCCCGGTGGTGACGTTTGGCGGCCGTTCCGCCGTGCAATGATGCGGACTCGCGACCCCGACGAGGAGCCACCGAATGTCTGACCCGAACCAGCCTTCCGTCCCCGCCGGGTGGTACCCCGATGGCCAGGGCGGCCAGCGATGGTGGGACGGCAGCCAGTGGACCGAGCACACCCAGCCCGGCGGCGGCCAGCCCGCCGCGCCCGAGCAGCCCGCGGCTCCCTCGGCCCCCTCGGGCTTCAGTGGTGACATGCCGACGGTCGTCGCGCCCAACCGTGCGTCCGGCTACCCCGCTCCCGGCGCCCAGCAGCAGCCCGCCCAGCAGCAGCCGGCGTACGGGCAGCAGGCGCAGCAGCCGTACGGCGCTCCGCAGCAGGGCTTCGGCGCTCCCGCCGGCCAGCCGCCGTACGGCGCCCCGGGCCAGCCGCCGTACGGCATGCCCGGCGGCCCGACGGATGGTCGCAGCAACAAGAGGATGATCGCGATCCTCGGCGGTGTCGGCGGCCTCGTCGTGCTGCTGGTCGTGGTCGTGGTGATCCTCGCGGTGACCGGCGTCTTCGGCGGCAACGGCCCCGACGCCGTCGCGAAGGACTACGTGAACGCCTACGCCGACGGCAACTTCGGCAAGGCCTGCGACCTGATGTCGAAGGACTACCAGGCGAAGGCCCTCAGGGAGTCCAAGGCCACGAGCTGCGCCGACCTTCAGTCGAAGACTGCGAAGAGCGAGAACGATGCCTACCAGCAGGAGTTCGGTGACTCCTACGACAGCATCCACGGGGACATGCATTGGTCCAGCACGGTTGAGAGCGTCCAACAGACTGGCGACAGTGCGACTGTGAAGATGAAGCTGGTCGGCACCTACAGCGGCGACAACTCGAAGTACCTCTCCGAGTTCATGGACGGCAACAAGACTCAAAGCGACACCGTGACCATGAAGATGGTCAAGGAGGGTGGCGAGTGGAAGGTCGCCTCAGACAGCGACGGCTCCTCGTCCTCGTCCTCCTCCGGCCAGTGACGTCGGCCCCGGAGCGCTGATGCGGATCCTCGTTGCCACCGTCGGCCTGGTGCTGGCGGCGCTGCTCGCACCCGTGGTGATCGTCAGCATGTGGGCCGCCCACAAGGTCGACGACGCCGACGCGTACGTCGCCACGGTCGCGCCGCTCGCCTCCGACCCGGCGCTGCGCCAGCAGTTCGGGGAGGCGCTCGGCACCGCCGCGGCGGAGAAGCTCGCCCAGCGCTCGCCGATCGGGGTGCCGGCGGCGGCCGGCGGCTGGATCCGTACGGCGGCGGTCGGGGTCGTCAACCAGCCCGGCTTCCCCAGGTTCTGGCGCCGGGCCAACCGCGAGGTCCACCGCCAGTTCATGGCCCAGATGCAGAACCGCAGCTCCAACCCCACCGGCTACGTCTACGTCGACGCGACCCCGCTGCTGAACCAGATCTTCGCGCAGCTGGCCGACAAGGGCCTGCCGACGCAGCTGCTCGCCGGCGTACCGCTCCAGATCCCGGTCGCGGGCATGTCCAGGCTCGAGCAGCAGCGGACGCACTACGACTGGCTGATGCGCACGGCGAGGTACGGCCCGTGGGTCTGGCTGGTGCTGGTCGTGCTGTCGGTGCTGATCGCGCCCGGCTGGCGGGGGCGGATGCGGGCGATCGCGTTCGCGGCGTTCGGGGTCGCCCTCGGCGGCCTCCTCGCGATGGTCTCGCCGCACCCGCTGGCGTCGTACGCCGCCTCCCACGCCGGTGTCGGCGACACGGCGCTGGTCCACCTCCTCGCGAAGGTCGTCCTCGACAGCCTGGGCCGCTACGGCCGCCCGTACCTCCTCGTCGGTGTCCTGGTCGGGCTCGTGGCGCTGCTGCTCTCGCTCGTCCCGATGTCCGGCCGTCGCCGGCAGGACCGGGACTGGCAGTACGCCGCCTGACCCACCGCGCCGGAACCTCCTCTCCGAGCGGTCGCCGGGGGTAGGTTGGGGCCACCCCTTCGACGTGGGCTGCATCACACACGCCACCCCTGTGCGTGGTGGGTCCCGCCGACCGACCAGACGGTGCCGCGGAGACCCCGCACGCGCCGGAGAAGAGGAGTGGTGATGCAGGATCCCTTCGCCCTCGACCGCGAGATGATCGACGCGGTCTTCGGCCCGCCCGCGACCAGCGAGGCCGACCCGGCGCTCGTCCAGCTGCTGACACCGGAGGGTGAGCGGGTCGAGCACCCCGACTACCCCTTCGACCCGACGCCGGAGCAGCTCCGGGCGTTCTACCGGGACATGTTCCTGGCCCGCCGCCTCGACACCGAGGCGACCGCCCTGCAGCGCCACGGCGAGCTCGGTCTGTGGGCCCAGCTGCTCGGCCAGGAGGCCGCGCAGGTGGGTGCCGCCCACGCACTCGCGCCTCAGGACTACGTCTTCCCGACCTACCGCGAGCACGGCGTCGCCTGGGTGCGCGGGATCGACCCGGTCGACCTGCTCAGCCTCTTCCGCGGGGTCGACCACGGCAACTGGGACCCCCGGGAGAAGCGGTTCGGCCTCTACACCGTGGTGATCGGCGCCCAGACCCTGCACGCCACCGGCTACGCGATGGGCCTCCAGCGGGACGGCCTGGTCGGCAGCGGCGACCCCGAGCGCGACACCGCGGTGCTCGCGCACTTCGGCGACGGCGCGTCCTCGCAGGGCGACGTCAACGAGGCGTTCGTCTTTGCTGGCTGGGCCAATGCACCCGTCGTCTTCTTCTGCCAGAACAACCAGTGGGCGATCTCCGAGCCGATCGACAAGGTCTCGCGGATCCCGCTGTGCCGGCGGGCCGACGGCTTCGGCTTCCCGGGCGTGCGCGTCGACGGCAACGACGTCCTCGCGACGTACGCCGTGACGCGAGCGGCGCTCCAGCGGGCGCGCGACGGTCAGGGCCCGATGCTGGTCGAGGCCTACACCTACCGGATGGGCGCGCACACCACGACCGACGACCCGACCCGCTACCGGCTGCTCGACGACGTCGAGACCTGGAAGCTCAAGGACCCGCTCGCCCGCGTCGAGGCGCACCTCAGGCGCAACGGCCATGCCGCCGACGACTTCTTCGCCGACCTCACGGCCGAGGCCGACGCGCTCGGCGAGCGGATGCGGCGCGAGTGCCGCGCGCTGCCCGACCCGACCCCGACCGCGGTCTTCGACGGCGTGTACGCCGAGATGCCGGCCGAGCTGGCCGCGCAGCGCGACGAGGTGTCGGCGTACCTCGACTCGTTCGTCGCCGAGGAGGCCCGGGCATGAGTGCGACCACGATGACCCTCGCGAAGGCGCTCAACGCCGGGCTGCGTCGGGCGATGGAGGACGACCCGAAGGTCGTCGTCATGGGTGAGGACGTCGGCCGGCTCGGCGGCGTCTTCCGGGTCACCGACGGCCTGCAGAAGGACTTCGGCGACGACCGGGTCATGGACACCCCGCTCGCGGAGTCCGGCATCGTCGGAACCGCCGTCGGCCTGGCCATGCGCGGCTACCGGCCGGTCGTGGAGATCCAGTTCGACGGGTTCGTCTACCCGGCGTACGACCAGATCGTGTGCCAGGTGGCCAAGCTGCACGGGCGGAGCAAGGGCCGGCTGCCGATGCAGATGGTCATCCGGATCCCGTTCGGCGGTGGCATCGGTGCCGTCGAGCACCACAGCGAGTCGCCGGAGGCGCAGTTCGCGCACACCCCGGGCATCAAGGTCGTCGCCTGCTCGAACCCCGTCGACGCGTACTGGATGCTGCAGCAGGCGATCGCCTCGCCCGACCCGGTGGTGTTCTTGGAGCCGAAGCGTCAGTACCACTCGACGAAGGCCGAGGTGGACGCCGACGCGACGCCGCCGTCGCTGTGGACCTCCCGACTGGTCCGGCAGGGACAGGACGCGACGCTGATCGGCTACGGCCCGAGCGTGGGCACCTGCCTCGACGCGGCCACGGTCGCCGCCGAGGAGGGTCGCTCGCTGGAGGTGATCGACCTCCGCACGCTCTCCCCGCTCGACATGGCGCCGCTGGAGGAGTCCGTACGCCGTACCGGTCGCGCCGTCGTGGTCCACGAGGCGCACACCAACCTCGGCCTCGGCGCCGAGGTCGCCGCGCGGCTGACCGAGTCGTGCTTCCACGACCTCCAGGCGCCGGTGCTGCGGGTGGGCGGCTGGGACACGCCGTACCCGCCGGCGCGGGTGGAGGAGCTGTTCCTGCCCGACCTCGACCGGGTGCTCGACGCCGTCGACCGCTCCATGACGTTCTGACCTGAGAGGACGCAGACATGCCTGAGTTCAAGCTGCCCGACGTCGGCGAGGGACTGACCGAGGCCGAGATCGTCGCCTGGCGGGTCAAGGTCGGCGACACGGTCGCGGTCAACGACGTGGTCGTCGAGATCGAGACCGCGAAGTCGATCGTCGAGCTCCCGTCGCCGTACGCCGGCGAGGTGACCGCGCTTCTGGCCAAGGAGGGCGACGAGGTCACCGTCGGCACCCCGATCATCGTGATCGGCGAGGCGGTCGCGCCCAAGCAGGCGGAGCCGGTCGCGACGCCCGACCCGGTCGACGAGGAGCTGGCCACCAGCCGCGCGATGCCCGGCGAGGTCCCCGACCCGGTCGCGCTGGCGCCCGAGCCGGCCGCCGAGATCGACACCAACGTGCCGCCCGAGGGACAGGCGACGCTGGTCGGCTACGGCCCGCGTCAGCGCGAGCTGCGCCGCCGGCCCCGTCACCGGCAGGGTCCGGACCTCGCCGCCCCGGCCGCGCCGCGCCGCCGTGGCGCCGGTCCGGCCGAGACCCGCGAGCCGGTCAAGGGGGTGCGCAAGCAGATGGCGGCGGCGATGACCGCCTCGGCCTTCACCGCGCCGCACGTCACCGAGTGGGTCACCGTCGACGTCACCCGCACGGTCGAGCTCGTACGCCGCCTGCGCGATCGCCCCGAGCTCGCCGAGACCAAGGTCTCGCCGCTGCTGGTCGCCGCGAAGGCCGTGCTGCTGGCGATCGCCCGCAACCCCCTCCTCAACTCGCAGTACGACGACGAGGCCCAGGAGGTCGTCGTCAAGCGGCGGGTCAACCTCGGCATCGCCGCGGCGACCGCGCGCGGGCTCATCGTCCCGAACATCAAGGACGCCCAGGACCTCTCGCTCGTCGACCTCGCGACCGCGCTGAACGACCTGACCGCCACCGCCCGCGAGGGCCGCACCCCTCCGGCCGACCAGGCCGGCGGCACGTTCACCATCACGAACGTCGGCGTCTTCGGGGTCGACGGCGGCACCCCCATCATCAATCCCGGCGAGTCCGCGATCCTGTGCCTCGGGGCGGTCCGCCGGCAGCCGTGGGTCGATGCCGACACCGGCGAGGTGGTCGCGCGGGACGCGATGACGCTGGCGGTCTCCTTCGACCACCGCCACATCGACGGTGCGACGGGATCGCGCTTCCTGGCCGACGTGGCCGGGATCCTCGCCGATCCCGGCATGGCGATGATGTTCTGACCTGCGGTGTGGATGACGGCCGCGGGCAGGCCCTCCCGACAGTAGGTTCAGGGGGTGTCCGTGCCGCCGTCCGTCCAGGGTGCGCTCCGGTCGGGTGATCGCCTCGGCCCCTACCGGATCGTGCGCCGGCTCGGCGTCGGTGGGATGGGCATCGTCTACGAGGCGGTCGACGAGTCGCTCGGCCGCTCCGTCGCCGTGAAGGTCATCGGCGAGGCGCTGGCCGCCGCCCCGGTCTTCCGCGCCCGCTTCGCCGCGGAGGCGAAGGCCCAGGCGTCGCTGGACTCGCCGCACGTCGTGCAGGTGTTCGCGCACGGCGAGATCGACGGCCGGCTCTACATCGCCACCCAGCTGATCCCCGACGGTGACCTCGGCCGGATGCTGCGGCTGCACGGCGCGCCGCCGCCCGGCATCGCCGTGGACCTGGTGGCCCAGGTCGCGGCCGGGCTCACCGAGGCACACCGCGTCGGCCTGGTGCACCGCGACATCAAGCCCGCGAACGTCCTGATCCGCAACCGGGGGGACGAGGTGTCGGCGTACCTCGCGGACTTCGGGATCTCGCGGAGGGTGGACGTCCGGCAGGGCCCGACGACCGAGGGGCTCGCGGTCGGCACGCCGTCGTACATGGCGCCGGAGCTGCACACCGGCGGCTCGCCCGGCCCGGCCACTGACATCTACTCCCTGGGCTGCCTGCTCTGGGCGACGCTCTCCGGCAGGGCGCCGTACGCCGGGACGACCGACTACGAGGTCGTCAGCGCGCACGTGTCCGCGCCGATCCCGCAGCTCGCCGAGCGCGGCGCGTTCGAGCGGGAGGCCAACCGGATCCTGCGTCGCGCGATGGCCAAGAGCCCGGCCGAGCGCTACCCGGCCGCGGCGCTGCTGCGCGACGACCTGCGGGCCCTGGCCGCGTCGGCGCCGGCCCCGCGCTCGGCGGCGGGCGGTCCGCGGGGCGGGCGTCGTACCGCTGTGGTGGCGGTGGCCCTCGCCGTCGTCGCCGTCCTCGTGGTCGCGGGCGGCGTCACCGCAGCGGTCCTCGCGACCCGCGGCGGGCCGCCGGGACACGACCCGAGCAGCGGTACTACGACCTCCCGTGAGCAGCAGGCCGTCGACAACATCACCGAGAGCCTCGAGGCCGACGGCCACCTCGATCCGACCGCCGCGCGGTGCACCGCGCAGAAGCTCGTGGACAAGCGCGGGATCGCCGGGCTGCGGCAGGCGGGCCTCCTCGACAGCCGTCTCGGGCTGCGCAGGGGCGGCGACGGTCAGGTCGCGCCCGGCGTGCTGGCAGACGTCTTCACCAGCTCCTTCTCCTGCGTGTGGCGAACGGCCACCGCGCACCCGTCCTGAGTGGCCGTGAGCAGTTGGTCCGAAGTGGTCAGATCACCCGGATCGGTCGGATAGAATTCGCTGGTTCTCGGGCGGCTGAGGGGTTTGGCCGTCCTTTCACACTTCCCCTTGAAGGAGTTGCCCCATGCGCCGTATCGCGCTTCTCGTCAGCGGCACGGTCGCTGCCGCGATGATGGGTTCCGTGCTGCCGACCGTCGGTGCGCACGCCGCGTCCGCGCCCGCCCACAAGCTGAAGAGGTCGCCGTACGCGTACACCGCCGGCTCCTACGGCACGCAGGTTCGCGGGGGGTCCCTCCCGGCGGGATCGGACAAGACGGCGTACGCCGACATCAGCTGCCAGGACCAGACCGGCATCAACCGGACCAACGACATCGCCTCGGTCGACCTCAAGGGCCTCGGCACGGTGCAGGGCGTCCAGAGCCGCGTGTGGACGACCAAGTCGGGCGACACCTACGCCGCCAACTCCCAGCACAAGATCGCCGGGATCACCCTGCTGCAGTCCGCGATCGGCAAGCTCCAGATCACCGGCCTGGAGTCCCAGGCCCGTGCCTGGCACGACGCGACCGGGTTCCACGCCACGACCCACACCCAGACCGCGGCCATCAAGCTGACGCTGCCCAACGGCAAGGGCCTGAACCTCAACCTGCCGTCGGTCGGTCACCCGGTCGTCGTCCCGGGCGTCCTCAAGCTCGAGCTCGGCTCGGCGGTGCGTCACCAGGACCGGCACCACATCCTGGTGCGCGCGAACTCCCTCAAGATCACGCTGATCCCGACCAACACCGAGGTCCGCATCGCCCAGACGCGTGCCGGCGTCAACGACGGCATCGAGACCGCCGTCTTCGGCGGCTTCGGCGCGGCGCTCCAGGCGAGTGTGCTCAGCCCGATCGTCTCGACCGGCCGCGTGCCCAACCAGCCGATGCCGTGCCAGGGCACCCAGGGCGTGCTGCGCACCCGCTCCACCGCGGGCGTCAACATCCCGGGCGTGGCCACCATCTCCGGTGTGTCCGACCAGCAGCGCGCGCAGCAGACCAAGACCCGGGCCTGGGGCATGCAGCGCGCCAAGGTCGCCTCGGTCTCCCTGCTCGGGGGCCGCGTCCAGGTCACCGGTGTCCAGGGCCAGGTCAACGTGACCCGCACCGGCAGCAAGCTGCAGCGCAACACCCAGGGCACCCAGACGCTCTCGGTGACGCTGGACGGGAAGGCGCTGGCCCTGCCCGACCTCGGCAAGCTGCTGACGATCCCCAACCTGCTCTCGATCCGGCAGGACGTCCGCCGCAAGATCCCCGACGGCTTCGAGGTCATCGCGCTGCAGATCAAGCTGCTCGACGGCACCGGCGCCACGATCAACCTCGGCACGGCCCACCTCAAGGTGCACAAGGCCTGACGACCCCGCCGTACGGCGCAAGCAGCACCCATCGGCTCGGCCGGTCCCGCGAGGGGCCGGCCGAGCCGCTTCTCCGGAGCCGCGGCCCGCGCTCGGTCGTGTGATCCTCGCCGTACGACGGGCGGTTCCGGGGCAAGTTACCTGCCGGTAGGATCCGCGGTGTTAGGCAAGCCTTGGGGGTCGGATGTCCCTGACAGGCCATAGGCTCGCGCCTGCGCGCTGTCGGAGGCGTACCCCCAAACGACGAGGAGTCGCTTGAAATGCTGCAGACCGTAATGATCGTGGTCTCGCTGGCCTTCACCGCCGTCGCCGTGGCACTGGTCGTGCGGGCCGTGCGGATGATGCTCGGCGTGATCCGGCGCGGTCAGCCGGCCCCGGGACGCACGAGCAACCCGGCGGGTCGCACGCTGACCATGCTCAAGGAGACGGTGCTCCACACGCGCATGCTGCAGTGGAGCTGGGTCGGCATCCTGCACTGGTTCGCGTTCGCCGCGTTCATCGTGCTCTCGACCGCGGTCGGGTCGGCGTTCTTCCAGCTCTTCGACCCCACGTGGACGATCCCGTGGCTCGGCAAGTTCTTCCTCTACGAGTGGGTCTGCGAGTTCCTCGGTCTCCTGGGCTCGATCGCGATCATCCCGCTGATCATCTACCGCCTGACCCACCTGCCCGAGCGCCTCGGCCGCAAGAGCCGCTTCTTCGGCTCGACCATGTGGCAGGCGTACTTCGTCGAGGCGATGGTGCTCCTGGAGAGCATCGCCATCCTCTTCATCCGCGGCGCGGAGAAGAACCTCCGCCTGGCGCACGGCGGCGACGAGGCGCACGGCGCGACCGGCTTCCACTTCCCGATCTCGCAGCTCTTCAGCCACCTCTACCCGACCGGCCACGAGAACATCGGCGCGCTCGAGAACATTATCTTCGTCATCGCGACGATCAAGGTCGTCTCGGCGATGATCTGGCTGATCGTCATCTCCACGAACCTCACGATGGGCGTCGCCTGGCACCGCTTCCTGGCCTGGTTCAACATCTGGCTCAAGCGTGAGCAGGACGGCACCACCGCGCTGGGCGCGGCCAAGCCGCTCACCTCGGGCGGCAAGGCGATCACCCTCGACGACATCGACGACCTCGACGAGGACTCCGTCCTCGGCGTCGGCTCCATCTGGGACTTCTCCTGGAAGGACATCCTCGACTTCACGACCTGCACCGAGTGCGGTCGCTGTCAGTCGCAGTGCCCCGCGTGGAACACCGAGAAGCCGCTGTCGCCGAAGCTGATGATGATGGGCCTCCGCGAGCACGCGTACGCCGCCGCCGGCGGTGTCGAGGGCGCCGAGGACAAGGCGCTGGTCGGCAAGGCCGGCGAGGGCGAGTGGTTCTACAACCCCGAGGGCGGCGACTTCGTCATCGACGAGGACGCGCTGTGGTCCTGCACCAACTGCGGTGCCTGCGTGCAGCAGTGCCCGGTCGACATCGAGCACGTCGACCACTTCATCGACATGCGCCGCTACCAGGTGCTGGTCGAGTCCAACTTCCCGTCCGAGCTCAACGGCCTGTTCAAGGGCCTGGAGAACAAGGGCAACCCCTGGAACATGTCGCCCAACGCGCGACTGGACTGGGCCAAGGACCTGCCGTTCGAGGTCAAGGTCGTCGGCGACGACATCGAGTCGCTCGAGTCGGTCGACTGGCTGTTCTGGGTCGGCTGCGCCGGTGCCTACGAGGACCGTGCGAAGAAGACCACCCGTGCCGTCGCCGAGCTGCTCGACATCGCGGGCGTCTCCTTCGGCGTGCTCGGCAACGGCGAGACCTGCACCGGCGACTCCGCCCGTCGCGCGGGCAACGAGTTCGTCTTCCAGGGCCTCGCCCAGCAGAACGTGGAGACGTTCAAGGAGTACAAGGTCAAGAAGGTCGTCTCGACCTGTGCCCACTGCTTCAACACGCTCAAGAACGAGTACAAGGACTTCGGCATCGAGCTCGAGGTCGTTCACCACACGCAGCTGCTCAACCGCCTCGTGCGCGAGGGCAAGCTGACTCCCGTCAAGGACGGCGACGGCGCCCACAAGCGCTCGATCACCTACCACGACCCGTGCTTCCTCGGTCGCCACAACCAGGTGTACTCCCCGCCGCGCGACCTGCTGCAGATCCTGCCCGGTGCCGAGTACAAGGAGATGGACCGCTCGGCCGAGCGCTCGTTCTGCTGTGGCGCCGGCGGTGCCCGGATGTGGATGGAGGAGAAGCTCGGCGAGCGGATCAACCTCGACCGCACCAACGAGGCGGTCGGCACGGGTGCCGACCAGATCGCCGTGGGCTGCCCCTTCTGCCGCGTGATGCTCTCCGACGGCCTGACCAAGATGCAGGCCGACGGCGAGGCCCGCGAGGAGGTCGAGGTCCTCGACGTCGCGCAGATGCTGCTCGCGTCGGTCAAGGGCGAGCAGGCCACCAAGCTCAGGCCGGGCGAGGGGGCCGCTGCCGGGGCGACCGCGAAGAAGAAGTCGGTGGAGACCAAGGCCGAACCCGAGGAGGGCGACGTCACGGTCACCGAGGACACCGTCGTCGCGACCGAGGACGCCGGTCCCGCCGCCAAGGCCTCCGGCGGATCGTCGCTGTTCGACGACGCCCCTGCGGAGAAGGCCGAGCCCGCCGAGAAGCCCTCGGCCGAGTCCGAGGGAGGCTCGCTGTTCGACACACCGGCCGAGGACAAGCCCGAGAAGGCCGAGAAGGCCGAGACCACGTCGGGCGGTGGCTCGCTGTTCGACGTCGCGCCGACCGAGGACGAGCCTGCCGAGAAGCCGGCCGACAAGCCGGCCGACAAGCCCGCAGCCGAGGAGCCTGCGGCGAAGCCCGCAGCAGATCTGGGTTCGGGCGGCTCGCTGTTCGACGTCGCTCCGACCGAGGACGAGCCTGCCGAGAAGCCTGCGGCCGAGGAGCCTGCGGACAAGCCCGCCGAGGAGCAGGCCGTCGAGGCCGAGACCGAGGGCGGAGCCTCCGCGACGCCCGAGGAGTCGGCGCCCGCGTCGTCCGGCGGGGGCGCGGCCAGCGAGCCGCACTCCGACGTGGACCTGTCGTCGGGCGGGTCGCTGTTCGACATCGAGGCCCCGCAGCAGACCGAGGCGCCGGCCTCCGCCCCGGCGGACTCCGCCGAGGCGGCGCCCGTGCAGGCCGAGGAGCGCGCCGAGGAGTCCGAGGCGGTCCAGTCCGCCCCCGACCCCACGGCGGTCTCCCAGGCCTTCACCGGGGACGCCGAGGAGTCGGAGTCACCGTCGGAGTCACCGTCGGAGGAGGCGCCGGCTGCTTCGGCGCCGGCCGAGCCCGAGGCTGCCGAGCAGGCGGCCCCGGAGGAGGAGCCGGCCGCTGAGCAGGACGCTGCTGCGGAGGAGCCGACCGAGGCGGAGCCCGAGCCGGAGGAGAAGACCGCGCCTGCGTCGTCCGGCGAGAAGCACGAGCCGCGCACCGACGCGGACATCCACAACACCGGGTCGCTGTTCGACCTCTGATCCGCGACCGGTCACGGCCGCCCTCGCCCGCACGCGGAGCGATGGCGGCCGTGACTGTCCTCGGGGCCGGGTATAGAACGGCAGGGTGACCGACGATCTCGAGGCGCTGGCCGGCGACTACCAATCCTTCTGCGAGCGTGAGAACCCGGTGTGGGCGCACCTGTCCGGGCGGTACGCCTCGGCGGGGTCCTACACGGACATCAGCCGGGCGGCGGAGGACGCGCGGATCGTCGCGGCCCGTGCCTTCGCGGACCGAGCATCGTCCATCGACCCCGCCGGACTCGACGCCGAGCAGCGTCTGACCCGCACCATGATCGGCTGGGACGCCGCGTCCACCGCCGAGCGAACGGCCCTCCGCACCGCGGACTTCGGCGCCGACCCGGTCTTCGGCGCGCAGGCGTCCCTCGGCACCCACATCTCGAGGTTCCCGCTGCCGACCCGCGAGGTCGCCGAGGCGATGGTCGACAAGCTGGCCTCGGTGGCGACGTACTTCACCGACCTCGCCGAGCGGCACGGTGACGGCGTCGCCTCCGGCCGTACGCCGGCGGCGCGCGCCGTCGTCGACACGATCGACCAGCTCGACGGCTGGCTCGCCTCGCCGCTGTCGGAGGACCGGCTGCTCGACATCGCGCCGACGCCCGCCGACGTCGACCGCGCGGAGCTCCTCGGCCGGCTGCGCGACGTCGTCTCCGAGCGGGTGCGGCCGGCGCTGGCGACGTACCGCGACGTGCTCCGTGACGCGGTCCTTCCGCACGCGCGCCCCGACGACAGGGTCGGGCTGCTGCACGTGCCCGACGGTGCCGCGGCGTACGAGACGCTCGCGCGCTTCTACACGACCACCGATCTGACGCCGCAGGAGATCCACGAGATCGGGTTGCGGCAGGTCGCCGCGCTCCACGAGGAGTACGCCGAGCTGGGCCCCGACGTCGTCGGCACCGACCACGTGCCGTCGATCCTCGCCGCCCTCCGCGACGACCCCGCTCTGCACCACACCGACGGTGCCGGCGTCGTCGATGCGGCGAAGGCCGCGATGGAGAAGGCGCGGGCCGTGATGGGCGAGTGGTTCGGCCGGCTGCCGCAGGCGGACTGCGAGGTCGAGGCGACGACCAGCGGCGCGGTCGCGTACTACATCCGGCCCGCCCTGGACGGCAGCCGGGGCGGCGCCTTCTTCATGAACGTCACAGACCCGACCGGCTGGGGGCGGTACGACGTCGAGTCCACGGCCTACCACGAGGGCATCCCGGGGCATCACCTGCAGCTGGCGATCGCGCAGGAGCTCGAGGGTCTGCCCGACGTGCGCAGGACGGCCCACGTGACGGCGTACATCGAGGGCTGGGGGCTGTACGCCGAGAGGCTGGCCGACGAGATGGGCCTCTACGCCTCTGCTACCGACCGGATGGGGATGCTCACCGCCGACTCCATGCGCGCCTGCCGGCTGGTCGTCGACACGGGCATGCACGCGCTGGGGTGGAGTCGGCAGCGGGCGATCGACTACATGCTCGCGAACACCGCCCGCTCGGTGGGCCACGCGACCGCGGAGATCGACAGGTACGTCGTCATGCCGGGCCAAGCGCTGGCCTACATGATCGGCCGGCTGGAGATCCTCCGCATCAGGGAGGCGGCGCAGCGGCGGCTCGGCGACCGCTTCGACATCGCGGACTTCCACGACGTGGTGCTCGGATCCGGCGCCCTGCCCCTCACCCTGCTCGCCGAGCACGTCGAGGCACGCCTGCCGTGACCCTGGCGCGGCCGCCCGCAGCAGCGACCGGGGCGCTCGCCGACACGACGCTGTGATCCCGCTCACCGATGGGTCAAGATGACTCCATGACCGAGTCCTACGCCGCCGGCGAGACCACCACCCCGCTGCTCGAGGAGACGATCGGGGCCAGCCTCGAGCGCACCGTCGCCGCCCACGCCGACCGGGAGGCGCTGGTCGAGATCGCGAGCGGCCGCCGCTGGACCTGGCGCGAGCTCGACGACGCGGTGAACGCGATCGCGCGGGGCCTGATGGCGGGCGGCATCGCCAAGGGCGACCGTGTGGGCATGTGGGCGCCCAACTGCGCGGAGTGGACCATCGCGCAGCTCGCCACCGCGAAGATCGGCGCGGTGCTGGTCAACGTCAACCCGTCGTACCGCACCCACGAGCTGGCCTACGCGATCAACCAGTCCGGCATGCGGCTGCTGCTGACCCAGACCTCGTTCAAGACCAGCGCCTACCGTGAGATGGTCGATCAGGTGAGCGGGGCGGGGGAGGTCCCCGGGCTGGAGCGCACGATCTACGTCGACACCGACGACTGGACCGACCTGGCCGAGGCCGGCCGCGGCCTCGCGCCGGATGCGGTCGCCGAGCGGATGGCGACCCTCGAGCCCGGCGACGCGATCAACATCCAGTACACCTCGGGCACCACCGGCTTCCCGAAGGGCGCCACGCTCAGCCACCGCAACATCCTCAACAACGGCTACTTCGTGACCGAGCTGATCGACCTCACCGAGAACGACCGGCTCTGCATCCCGGTGCCCTTCTACCACTGCTTCGGCATGGTGATGGCCAACCTCGGCTGCGTCACCCACGGCACCACGATGGTGATCCCGGCGCCGGGCTTCGACCCGTCCATCACGCTGAGGACGGTCCAGGACGAGAGGTGCACCGGCGTGTACGGCGTACCGACCATGTTCATCGCGATGCAGAACGCTGCCGACTTCGGCGCCTACGACCTGTCGACGCTGCGCACCGGCATCATGGCCGGCTCGATCTGCCCGGTCGAGGTGATGAAGCGCTGCGTCAACGACATGCACATGGCCGAGGTCTCGATCGCCTACGGCATGACCGAGACCAGCCCGGTGAGCTGCCAGACGCGCAGCGACGACGACCTGGACCGTCGTACGGCGACCATCGGGCGGGCGGCGCCGCACGTCGAGATCAAGATCGTCGATCCCGTCAGCGGCGAGACCGTCGAGCGGGGCGAGCCGGGGGAGTTCTGCACGCGCGGCTACTCGGTGATGCTCGGCTACTGGGAGGACGACGCCAAGACCGCCGAGGCCATCGACGCCGACGGCTGGATGCACACCGGCGACCTCGCGGTGATGCGCGAGGACGGCTACTGCAACATCGTCGGCCGCATCAAGGACATGGTCATCCGCGGTGGCGAGAACATCTACCCGCGCGAGATCGAGGAGTTCCTCTACACCCACCCCGACATCGAGGACGTCCAGGTGATCGGCGTCCCCGACCAGAAGTACGGCGAGGAGCTCTGCGCCTGGGTCCGCATGCGCTCCGGCGCCACCCCGCTCGACGCCGACGCGGTCCGCTCCTTCGCGACCGGCAAGCTCGCCCACTACAAGATCCCGCGCTACGTCATGGTCGTCGACGAGTTCCCGATGACGATCACCGGCAAGATCCGCAAGGTCCAGATGCGCGAGGAGTCGGCCAAGGCGCTCGGCCTGGCGTGAGCGCCCCGCCTACGGGCGCGCCCGGTAGCCGGGATGGACCTGCGGGTCGAGATCGTGGGCGTCGGCGAGCTTGCCGAGCAGCCCGCGCAGCGCCGAGCGCTCGGCAGCGGTCAGGCCTTCCAGCACGTCGGCCTCGTGCGCACCGGCGACCCGCCCCAGCCGCCGCATCATCGCGGTGCCGGCGGGGGTCAGGTGCAGTTCGTGGTTGCGCCGGTCGGTCTCGCTGCGCTGCCGGGTGACCAGCCCCTTGGCCTCCAGCGCGTCGACGAGTACGACGACGCGGCTGGGCGCGGTCCCGAGCCGGGCGGCGAGGGCGCGTTGGCTGATGCCACCCTCGCGGGCGAGCAGGCGGAGCACGCCCGCCTGGGGCGGCGTGAGACCGAGGGGCTCGAGGAGGGCTCCGAACCTGCTCGCGGAGAGGATGCCGAGCTGGCTGAGCAGGTACGCCGTACCGCTGGGCCGGTCTGTCATGGCGCCCAAGATAGCGTCTTGACAGAATCGTTCATCAAGAGAACGATCATGTCTATGAATGAAATACGCCCTCGCCGCCACGACGGCCCGCCACCGGGGCCGCTGGCGCTCGTCGCCCTCGTGCTGACGGTGGCGGGGCTGGCGGTCGCCGGGGCGATGTCGGGCGGTGACGCCCTGGCCTCGCCGCTCGCGCACACCGCCGTCGTCGCCGCACGTGTCCGCGACCATCGCGATGCCGTGCGCGTCCTGGCCTTCTTCCAGCTGGGCTCCGCGGTCCCGCTGGCGATCCTCGCTGCCGCGGCCTCGGCCCGGCTGCAGCGCTTCGGCATCCGCGTCGCCGGGCCGGTCATCGCGCTGACCGGAGGCCTGCTCGCCGCCGCGTCCCTGTTCGTCTCGGCCTTCGCGACGTACGCCGAGTCGCGGCCCGAGCTCGCCGCCGACCCGCACGTCGTGCAGGCCCTCGCGTTCCTCGCCTTCGCCGCGGGCGGATTCGGCTATGCGCTGGGCATCGGGCTGCTGGTCGCCGGCATCGCAGTACCTGCACTGATCCTCCGGCTGGTGCCGCGCTGGCTCGCGGCGGCCGGCCTGCTCGTCGCGCTGCTCTCGGAGCTCGCCTGGCTCGGGATGCTGGTCGGCCCGTTGCAGTACCTCATCCCCGTCGCGCGCTTCGGCGGCGGCCTGTGGCTGGTCGCGGTCGGGTTCCTGCTGCCGCAGCAGCGGCCGCGCGGGAACGGAGCCGTTCGATGAGCCGCGCGCTGCTGGTCGGGGCCAACGGCCTGATCGGTGCGGCGATCGCGGACGCGCTGGCGTCGACCAGCGGCGTCCTGACGGTCGCCTCCCGCGACGGTGCCGCGCTCGACCGGATCGTCGTTCGGTTGCGGGACCGGATCGAGGTGCGGGCCGTGCCCGTCGACGTGCGCGACGAGGCGGCGGTCGAGGCCCTGGTGGCGAACGCTGCCGGTGAGGAGGGCCTCGACGTCGCGGTCAACAACGTCGGCGCGGTGCACCGCCCGGCACCGCTGCCCGAGCTGGACATCGCCGAGCTCGACCGCGTCGTCGCCGTGTCGCTGCGGGGTGTCGCCGTAGCCATGAGGCACGAGCTCGCGCACCTCGTCGACGGCGGCGCGCTGGTCAACGTCGCGTCGTCGGCCGGGCTGCACGGCGCGCCGGGCATGTCGGCGTACGTCGCCGCCAAGCACGGGGTCGTCGGCCTGACCCGTACGGCGGCCATCGACCACGGCTCCCGCGGGGTGCGGGCGAATGCCGTGGCTCCCGGGCCGGTCGACTCGGGCGGGCTGCATGCGCAGCCGGCCGAGGTGCGCCGGGCGGTCGGCGCCGCGTTGCCACTCGGCCGCATCGGGCGCCCTGAGGAGGTGGCGGCCGCGGTCGCGTGGCTGGCCGGCCCCTCCGCGTCGTTCGTGACCGGCGTCGTGCTGCCGGTGGACGGCGGGAAGACCGCCGCGTGAGGCGCGATGTCGTAAGACATTGACTATGACGTCATTATGATGTCATAGTGATGCACATGGACATCACCCCGTACGTCGAGAGCCTGCGCCGCGATCTGCTCGCGGCCGCGGACAGCGCCGGCGAGCAGGCGCGGGACATCGCGGAGCGTCTGGGCTTCGCACTGGACCCCTCCGCCCGGCTCGCCCTGATGGAGGCGATCAGCCAGGCCTGCGCCGAGATCACCGCAGCCATGCCGGCCGGGGGCGTCGACGTACGTCTCGACGGCCGCGACCTGGACTTCCTGGTCCACGAGCCCACGCCCGAGCCGGAGGCCGGGCCGACCCCCGCCGACGACGCCGCCGAGCAGGAGGACGAGGGGGACCTCGCGCGGATCACGATGCGCATCCCCGAGTCGGTCAAGGCCCGTGCCGAAGAGGCCGCGGCCAAGGCGGGCCAGTCGGTGAACACCTGGCTGGTCAACCTCGTGCGCGCGGCGACCAACGACCGGGCCATCCACATCGACGTCGACTGGTCGAACATCCCGTTCGGGCCGGACTTCCCGTTCGGGCAGCGGCGCGGTGGACCGGGCGGCCGGGGTCCGGGTGGCCGAGGCCCCGGCGGTCGGGGCGGCAACCGGATGAGTGGGTGGCAGTGAGCGGGCGCGTCGCGGACGAGGCGACGGCCGCCGAGCACGGCTTCGACACCCCGAAGCCGCCCACCCTCGTCGTCGCCGTGCGCGACGGCCGCGTCGTCGTCACGGCCGCCGACGTCACGACGACGACGGTCCACCTCAGCGGGCCGCGGGCCGACGAGGTGCGGGTCGAGCAGCGCGGTGACCGGATCGTGGTGATCGGTCCCAAGCCGCGCGGTCTCGCCGGTGCGACCGACGTCGACTACGAGATCAGGGCGCCGCTCGACAGCGAGCTCGTGGCGCACAGCGCGAGCGCGACGATCGCGTCGGTCGGGCGTCTCGGCGCCGCCCGCGTGAAGGCGAGCTCCGGTGAGATCGTGCTCGACGACCTGAGCGGAGCGGGCGTGGTCTCCACCGGCTCGGCCTCGATCACGGTCGGCGAGGTAGCCGCGGGCCTGAGAGTCCGCACGGGCTCGGGGCGCGTCACCGTCGGTGCCGCGACGCAGGCCGCGGTCTCCACCGGGTCCGGCGACGTCCGGGTCGGCCGGCTCGTCGGCCGGCTCGTCGTCAAGAGCGGCAGCGGCGACCTCGAGGTGGACGACGCCGAGGGAGAGATCGCCTTCACGACCGGCTCCGGCGACATCGTCGTACGACGCAGCCGTGGTGGGCGGATCACCAGCAAGGGTGCTTCGGGCGACGTGCGGATCGGTGTCGCCGACGGCGTCGCGGTCTGGACCGACATCGCGGCCCACATCGGGCGGATCTCCTCGACGCTGCCGCGGATGGGCGAGCCGGAGCGCGGGGCGCCGTACGTCGAGATCCGGGCGATCACCGCGACCGGCCACGTCGTCCTCGGTCCGGCGTGAGACGCGTCGCCGGCGTGGGTCTTCTCGACGGGCAGACCGTGTCCTGGCGGCCGAGAACTCGTTCTACCCTGTGGGTCGAACGTGAGGGAGATCGATGAAGCTTCTTGCCCGTCCACTGCACCTGGCACCGGTCGTCGCGCTGGCGATGACCGCGGGCCTCGCCGCGACCGCGGGCCATGCCGACGCGCAGCCGGCCGCACGTCAGGTCGTCGCGCGAGCGTCGGCCCCCCGGGCGAGCACGACCTGGAGGCCGCGACCGGAGCAGTGGCACCAGACGGTGACCGAGAAGGACCTCGAGATCCCGATGAGCGACGGCACCGTGCTGCGCGGCGACCTGACGCTGCCGGCGACCGCCGACGGTCGGGCCGTGCAGCAGAGGCTGCCCGTGATCCTCACCATCACGGCGTACAACAAGACGGTGATCGAGGGTGCGGGAGGTGCGGTGCTGGCCGGCGCCGACCCGAGCTACCTGGTCAAGCGCGGCTACGCGCAGCTCGACGTGGACGCCCGCGGCACCGGTGACTCGCCGGGGCGCTGGTGCGCGTTCTGCACCCGCGAGGACAAGGACGCCGGGGAGATCGTCGCCTGGGCGCACCGCCAGTCGTGGAGCGACGGCAAGGTCGGCATGACCGGGGCGTCGTACATGGGCATCGACCAGCTCTTCGCGGCCGAGGACGACCCGCCGGGGCTCAAGGCGATCTTCCCGCAGGTCCCGGCGGCCGACGTCTACCGTGACGTCGTCGCGTCGGGCGGCCAGATCGACGTCGGCTTCATCCCGCTGTGGCTCGGCCTGGTCAGCGCGACCGGAGCCATCCCGCCGGCGTACAGCCTGAGCGACCCGCAGTCGGCGCTGCAGATGGCGCTCGACCACATCGAGGCCGGCGCGACGTTCACCACGCCGCTGATGCTGCAGGCGCTGCTCGGTGGCTACCCGGCGTACGACGGCCCGTTCTACCGACAGCGCTCGCCGATCACGAACATCAAGCGGATCCACACCCCGGCGTTCTTCGTGGGCGGTGAGTACGACCTCTTCCAGCGCGGCACCGGCATGGACTTCGACGCGCTCCAGAGGCAGGGCGTCGCGACGAAGATGATCCTCGGGCCGTGGGACCACCTGCAGGGCTCGTCGGGGGCACAGGTCGGCAACGCCGGCTACGGGTCGCTGGCCCAGCTGCAGCTGCGCTGGTTCGACCACTACCTCAAGGGCAAGGACACCCAGCTCGGCAGGATCTCGCCGCTGACCTACTACGAGCAGGGCACCGGCAGGTGGGCGACGTCGAAGACCTGGATCGGCAAGGAGGAGCGCCCGGCGACCTACAAGCTCAGCGGCAGCGCCACCCTCGGCTCGGACAACGGCGGCCTGACCACCGGCAGGCCGAAGGCCGGCAAGTCGCTGATGCAGCCGTTGCCCGTCAGCGGGCTCTGCACCCGCTCCAGCGACCAGTGGACCGCGGGTCTGCCGAACATGCTCATGCCGAAGATGCCGTGCTTCACCGACAACAGGCTCAACGACAAGAGCGGCCTGGTCTTCCAGACCGCGCCGGTGAAGCGGACGGTTCGGATCCAGGGGCCGATCGATGCCCACCTGAACGTCTCGACCTCCACTGGTGACGGCCTGCTCGCGGTGACCGTCGAGGACGTCGCCCCGAACGGCACGGTCAGCAGGCTCACCGGCGGCTGGCAGGTCGTGTCGCAGCGGGCGCTCGACAAGTCGAGGTCGCGCTACCTCGACGGCAGGATGATCCAGCCGTTCCACCCGTTCCTGAAGTCGACCAGGAAGGCGTTGAAGCCGGGAACGATCGCCCCGGTGGACGTCGAGGTCTTCCCGACGGGCGCGGCGATCAAGCCCGGCCACCGCCTCCGCGTGGCGGTGGAGGGCTTCGACGTGCCGCACCTGCTCGCCCCGCTGCCCGACCTGGTCGGCCAGCTCGGCCCGCTGACGATCTACAGCGGCGGAGCGCACACGTCGTACGTCACCCTGCCGACGCGCTGAGCGCCGGCAGGGCGACCGGTCACATCGCCCCGGCCTGGGCCACCCAGATCCAGTTGCCGTCGGGGTCGTTGATCGCGAACATCGCAGGCACGGGACCACCCCCGGGCATCTCGTTCACGATCTCGATGCCGGCGGCCTGGATCCGCGACTTCTCGGCGGCGAGGTCGTCGGTCTCGACGCCGATCGAGCCGCCACCGGGCTCGCCGTTCATCGGCGGGTTCAGGGCGAGGCGGGCGGTGGAAGCCGGTGGGGCGACCTCGACCCAGCGGCCGGCGGTGTCGCCCTCGCCCCAGGAGACGTCGGAACGGACCTCCCAGCCCAGGGTGGTGGTGTAGAAGGCGACGGCGTCGTCCTGGTCGGCGATGGCGAACATCGCTACAGCGATGGTGGTGTCGGTGCTCATGGTGCGACTCAAGCACTCGCCACCGACACTCGTCCCGGCTTCCGGCGTACGCCGGGTGAACGCCTCAGATCTGGGTGCGGTGGAACTTCCGGAAGCTGCGCGACGGCGTCGGACCGCGCTGGCCCTGGTAGCGGCTGCCGTACTTCTCCGAGCCGTACGGGTGCTCGCTGGGCGAGGTGAGCCGGAAGAAGCAGAACTGGCCGATCTTCATGCCCGGGTAGAGCCGGATCGGCAGCGTCGCGACGTTGGCGAGCTCGAGGGTGACGTGGCCGGAGAAGCCGGGGTCGACGAACCCGGCGGTCGCGTGCGTCAGCAGCCCGAGCCGACCCAGCGAGCTCTTGCCCTCCACCCGCGCGGCGACGTCGTCGGGCAGGCTGACGACCTCGTACGTCGACCCGAGCACGAACTCGCCCGGGTGCAGGATGAACGGCTCGTCGCCCTCGGTCTCGACCTCGTGGGTCAGGTCGGACTGGTCCGCGGCCGGGTCGATGGCGGCGTACTTGTGGTTGTCGAAGACCCGGAAGAACCGGTCGAGGCGGACGTCGATCGACGACGGCTGCAGCATCGACGGCTCCCACGGATCCATGACGATCCGCCCGTTGCCGATCTCGGTGAGGATGTCGCGGTCGCTGAGCAGCACGGGGTCACCCTAGCGAGCACTGCGCCCCGAGTGCTCGTGCGTGCCTGGAGCGGGAGCAGAATGCGACCGTGACCTTCAGCAAGTACGTCGCCCTCGGCGACTCCTTCACCGAGGGCGTCGGCGATCCCGACCCCGCGCGCCCCAACGGGCTGCGCGGCTGGGCCGACCGGGTGGCCGAGGCCCTGGCGGACGGCAACCCCGGTTTCGGCTACGCCAACCTGGCGATCCGCGGCCGCAAGCTGCCGGCCATCCTGACCGAGCAGGTTCCGATGGCCCTGGAGCTCCGTCCCGACCTCGTCACGCTGTCCGGGGGCGGCAACGACGTGCTGCGCCCGAGCGTCGACATGGACGCGCTCGCCGGATCGCTCGACGAGGCCGTGGCGACGCTCGTCGCCTCGGGTGCGTCGGTCGTGCTGTTCACCCTGCCCGACACCCGCTCCAACGCGGCCTTCAAGGTGATCCGTGGCCGGGTCGCGCTCTTCAACGAGTTCGTCCGCGAGATCGCCGACAGCCGCGGCACCGCCCTCGCCGACCCGTGGCGGATGCACGACTTCGACCGCAGGCTCTACCTCGACCGGGACCGGCTCCACCTCAGCCCCCTCGGCCACACCTCGATGGCGCTGCACGTCCTCGATGCCATCGGGGTGGACCACGGCGTGGTGCTCCCCGACCCGCTGCCGCTCGCGCCCCTGTCGCGCCGCGAGGAGCGCCAGGAGTACGTCGAGTGGCTGCGGACCTTCCTCTTCCCGTGGGTCGGTCGCCGCCTCACCGGCCGCTCCTCCGGCGACGGCATCGAGCCGAAGCGTCCGACCCTCGACGGGATCGGGTAGCGTCGCTCGCGCCGGGAGGATGGAGCGGATGACGAGGCTCGAACTCGCGACATTCAGCTTGGGAAGCTGACGCTCTACCAACTGAGCTACATCCGCACGCACCGGTCGGCATGGACCGCCGGGGCGGGATGGATGCTACCCCACGCACCCGGTCAGGCAGTGCGGCGACCCTTGACGAAGTAGACGACCGGCAGGACGCCGGCGGTGTTGACGAAGGTGAGGGCCAGACCCCACTTGCGGCGCGAGCCGTTGATCTCGTCGTCCGAGCGCTTCTTGAGGTCGATCAACGCGGCCGCCTTGAGGCCGGTGTCGATGGCGGAGCCGACCAGGATCAGCTTCCTCGTCCGCGGGCTCAGGTCGCTCCAGCGCTTCTTGGCCATGGTGTGCTCCTTCGACATGGGTGGGGTCGGGACCAGTATCGCCGCCGAGCCCAAGGGCGGGCGAGGTACGTGCGGCGCAGGAGGGCGGGCTCAGGGCAGGGTGGTGACACCGGCGCTCGAGGCCGCACCGAGCAACCGCTGGTCCAGCGTCGCGAGGCGTGCGCCGGTGCGGATGGCGAGCCAGAGGTACCACGCGTCGTACGACGAAAGGGCGTGCTTGTCCGCGAGCCACACCAGTGCGGCGCTGTCGGGTGAGGTGATCTCCACGATCACCGGCAGCCGGTCGAGCAGAGCGAGGAAGCGGTCTCGCTGTGCCGGCTTGATCCGTCCGCGGCGCTCGGCGACCAGGAGGACGTTGGCGACCTCCCCGCGCCACAGCGCCGGCACCATGCAGCCGCTCGTGGCTACCTGGTCGAGCAGCTGATCGGTCTCGGGGGTCGCCTCGTCCTCGAAGCACCACGCCATCGTCACCGACGCGTCGACCACCAGGTCTGCGACGGTCACCGCCGACCCTCGGCGAGCATGTCGGCGATGGTGTCGTCACCCCGTCGGACCCCTCGACGAGCCTGCCGCAGCTCGTCGGCCAGGGCGCCACCGGCGGGCGTGCCCGCGACCGGCACGAGTCTCGCGATGGCGGTCCCGTGGCGGGTGATGGTGACGATCTCGCCCTTCTCCACCTCGGCGAGCAGGCGGGGCAGATGGGTCTTCGCGTCGTACGCGCCGACGGTGCTCATGTGTTCAGACTAGTCGTAGACCAGTCCGTCCTCAAGCGGCGCGGCACGTGGTCGCCGGGGCGCCTAGGCTGGTCGGGTGAGGTTCGAAGGCATCCCGGTCGCCGCGCTCGACTTCTACGACGACCTGGAGGTCGACAACACCAAGTCGTTCTGGGACGCCCACAAGGCGACGTACCTCGAGCAGGTGCGGGGACCGGTGGTGGCGCTGACCGACGCGCTGGCCCACGAGTTCGGGGAGGCAAAGGTCTTCCGGCCCTACCGGGACGTCCGGTTCGCCAAGGACAAGACGCCGTACAAGACGCACCAGGGCGCCTTCGTCGGTGTGGCGCCGCGGACGGGCTGGTACCTCGAGGTCGCGGCGCCCGGCGTACGCATCGGCGGCGGGATCTACCACTCCGAGGGCGAGCAGCTGACCGCGATGCGGGAGGCGATGGCCGAGGAGAAGACCGCGAAGGTCCTCGAGCGCATCCTCCGCGACCTCGAGAGCGGCGGGTTCGAGGTCGCCGGCGAGCGGCTGAAGTCCGCGCCGCGCGGCTACGACAAGGACCACCCGCGCATCGAGCTCCTGCGCATGAAGACGGTGCTCGGCATGCGCTCCTACGGCTTCGAGCCGTTCGTCCACACCGCGGAGCTGCTCGACCGGGTCCGTGAGGACTGGCGACGCCTGCGCCCCCTCGTCGAGTGGGTCGCCACCCACGCCCGTGCGTGATCGCGAGACCGTTCCTGCTGCATCCGGCGACGACACGCCGCGGCGCACGGCATGTTGCCGGCGACCTCCGCAAGAAGCGTGCCGTACGTCGGCGCCGCGTGCGACCCGCCTAGGCTGACCGCATGAAGTACGTGCTGTTCGTCGTCGTCAACGCGGCCGCGGTGGCCGTGGCGGCGTGGATGTTCGCCGGGATCACCGTCAGCGGCAGCGGGATCCTGCACTCGCCGCGGGCCGACCACTGGCTGACGGTCGCGATCGTCGGGGTGATCCTCGGCCTGCTCAACAAGACCCTCGGGGCTCTCGTGAAGGTGCTGGCGCTGCCGTTCGTGATCCTGACGCTCGGTCTCGGGCTGCTGGTGATCAACGCGCTCATGCTGCTGCTGGCCAGCCGCATCGCCCAGGCGCTCAACCTGACCTTCCACGTGCACGGCTTCTGGACGGCGGTCGGCGGCGGCCTGGTGATCTCGATCACCTGCATGGTGCTCGAGGCGCTGCTGCCGGACCCCAAGAGCTGAGCCTCAGGACGGCTTGGTGAAGGTCGCCATCGCGCGCTCGGGCTCCCAGAACGCCCGCATCGACCGCACCCGGCCGTCCTCGTGGACCTCGTAGACCATGATCAGCTCGGTCGTCGTGTAGGAGCCGTCGGGGAACGACGTCCTGATCCGTCCGATGTTCGCGCAGGTGTTGGAGCCCGGGTTGGCGAACGAGTCGTGGATGTCGAACTCGAACCGCGCGATCGGCGCGATCGCCTTCTCCCAGAACGCGCTGATCCCCGCGTGGCCGCGGTGGCCCTTGCCCTCGGGATCGAACATCGACGGCCCTACGGGGTCCTCGATGACCGCGTCCTCGGCGTACACCGTGAGCCACTCGGCCAGGTCGCCCTTGGCCACCGCGGAGTAGGAGCGCTGGGAGGCCTCGCGGGCGGGGTGCGGGTCGTTCGGTGCGTTCCACTTGACGGCGTCGGAGGAGATCATCCCCGCATCGTAGGCCTTGTCTAGAACGTGTTCTAGTCGTACGCCGACGGTAGGTCATCTGCGATTCACGTCCCGCTCACCCCGGCCCTCCACGCTGGCGCCATGGCCAAGAAGCGCAAGGCATGGATCCACGTCGGCGTACCGGGGGCGGGCGACGTGCTGGAGTCCGCCCTCGCCCACCACCACGGCGCGCTGGTCGAGCTCGGCGTCGAGCCGATCGCGCACACCACCTCGGAGTCCTTCTGCGTGGCGGTCGAGATCCTGCGCACCCACAAGGACTGGGGCATGAAGCGCTCCGACGTCGAGGGCCGCTGGACCCGTCTGGTCCACCGGGCGGGCGGGGCGCGGTGCGACCTGGTGCTCAGCCAGCCGATGCTCGCCGGCGCGACCCGCGACCAGGCGGATCTCCTGGCCGACGCGCTCCACGGCTACCAGGTGCACGTCGTCCTCACCACCGGTGGGTACGACGAGGCGCTGGCCGCCGCCGTCGACGCCTGGGGCTTCGCGGTTCGCAAGCCCGAGCGCCTGCACGTCTTGGAGGTCGAGGGCGCGAGCCCGAAGGCGGTGTGGAGGTCCTTCGGCGCGCTGGTCGGCTTCGGCACGAGCTCGTTGCCCATCGACGGCGTCCCCGCGATCGGCGGCTCCTGCGACTCGCTGGCCGAGGCCCACCGCGAGATCGAGCGTCTGGCCCGGCGCAACGCCTCGCTGGAGGTCCGCCTGGAGGAGGTCGATCGCAAGCGACGCAAGCTCAAGCGGCGGCTCCGCAAGACCGACCAGGCCGCCTGAGATCGTCACTAGTGCGACGTCCAGGCGTCCTCGTCGGCGGTGCGGGCCTTGACCGCGTCGGGGAGCTCGCCGTCGGCGAGCTGCTGGATCGAGACCCGCTCGAAGACCTCGCGCAGTGAGCTGCGGGCGGCGATCCACACGTGCTGGAGCACCTCGGCGGAGTCGTTGTAGCTGACCGCCTCGGGCCGCAGGCCGTAGACCGAGACCAACGGGCCGTCGACCGCGCGGATGACGTCGGCGACCGAGACGCCGTCCGGCGTACGCGCCATCCGCCAGCCGCCGGACTGGCCGCGCTGGGAGATGACGATGCCGGCGCGGCGGAGGTCGGCGAGGATCGCCTGGAGGAAGCCGTGCGGGATCTCCTGGAGCCGGCCGAGCTCCTCGGCGCTGACCGCGCGGCCGTCCGCCCGGCCCGCCATCTCGATCAGGGCGCGCAGCGCGTAGTCGGACTTGGTGGAGACTCGCACGGGATCAGTCTGTCAGATATCTCGATCGGATCAGTCGACCTAGGCCGCGTTGGTAAAGCCGGGGCCGTCGCGAGCGTCGCGATGTGCGTGCGCCGGCAAGGCGCCGATGCGCTGGCAGACTGGACGTCTTTCGAGCATCGGCAACGCCGCCGGAGTGCGTA
>WQZX01000020.1 GCA_009780515.1 Nocardioidaceae bacterium
ATCCGATCTCGCTGCGTTGGGGCCGCTCGACGTGCGATCCAGCATGCCTTCGCGTCCCCGCCTCGCCAGATCGGCGCGAAAGCCCGCTCGCTACGCCGCCGGATAAGGAGACATGCCCTAGTGCCGTTGGCGGCGCAGCGGCTCGACCACGATGGTGATCAGGGCCGCGGCCAGCGACGACAACGAGATCTTCATCGTCAGTGCCGGACGGCGAGGATCGCGGCCACGACCAGCAGGATCAGGCCCAGTGCGGCGGCGATGGGGAGGTCGGTGCTGCGGCCACCGCGGTGGCTGCCGGCGGTCTCGACGCGCTCGACGGCGGCGATCGGCTCGGTCGCGCGGTGCTTCACGGACATCTGGTTCGACATGATTTCTCCTTGTGATCCCGAGAGGTTTCACCCATCCAGACGCGCGGGATCACCGAACATCACGCGATTTCCGAAGAAGTTGTCAGATCGTCGTGCGTCCGATCGGGTCGGCTGCCAGATCGGTGGCGACGTCGCTGAGGAGGGCGGGCCGGACAGGGGCGGGCGCGCTCGCGACCGACTCCAGAGCGGCGGCGATCGCTCCCGGTCCGTCGGCGAGCGCGGCCGGGATGATGACCCGGCTGGCGCGTGACCGCGACCCGAGAGGGAGTAGGAGCCAGGTGCGGCGTACCGTCGCATCCCCGCTGGTCTCGACCGCGACACCCGGCGTCCCGAGCAACGGCACCAGTGTCACGGATCGGACCTCGGACCACGGGACCGACCACCGGTCAGTTCTGCTGCGGGCGGCGATCCCTTCGGAGCTCAGCGTCACGACCGGCGGCCGGAGTGCGGTCCTGACGAGATCGGGAAGCAGGAGCATCCCTGCGAGGGCCATGACGAGGCCCCCGGCTCGCTCTGGACCGTGACCGGCGACGATCAGCTGGACGCCCGTCGACAGCAGCGCGAGCGCAAAGATCGGCCACATCCGACAGGTGAGGGGGTGCAGGAGCCCTGTAGCGCCGTCGTCAGTCCTGTGCCAGCGCACGCCGGCCCACGACGAGCCGGCGTGGCGCAGCCACGTGAGAAGGCCCGCGAGGAACAGCGTGACTCCGGGCAACACGATAGGTGGCGTGCGCTGAACGATGCCCACCCCAACGACCAGGAAAGCACCGACCGCCGTGAGGAGCAGGGGCGCCAGACGTGGGTTGGTGGTCATGTCGTCTTCGTCATCGAGAGCATGGTGAAGGCGGTGTCCGCGTCGGTCCGCTGGCCGTCGGCGCTGCACATGCCGACGGCGACGCCGATGAGCCTCGGCTCCTCGGCGAGTGCGGCGGCCGCCTCCTCGTGGATACCGATGAGCAGCTCGACCAGAGACTGTGCATCGCCGTACTGTCCGTGGGGAGAGCGTCGGCCCTCGGAGTCGAAGGTCTGTCCTGCCAGCATCAGCTTGCCCTCGGCTCGCTTCATGTCGTCGTGGGACATGATCAGCTCGCGGGGTGCGGTGCTGCCGTACGTCGACAGCAGGCCCTCGATCGAAGCCTGCTGGTGGGCTGCCTCCTCGCCGGACAACGCCACCGTCTTGTGATCATGGTGCGGCCAAAGGTCGTCGATGAGCATGTTGGTGCTGATGCCCACTAGGCCGCCGACGATGGCGCCGATGATGGTGCCGACCACCGGGAACCCCATGCTCCCGATCGCGCCGCCGGCCTCGCCGCCGGCCAGCATCCCGGCCAGCATGCCGCCACTCTCCGAGGTGACCGCCTGCGGGACGGACTCACCGTCGCGGATGTCCGCGTAGATGCCGTAACCCAGCGCGAGGTTCCCGAGGAGATCACCGGCGGCACCGACGCCCTTAGGTAGGGTGGGATGCGCAGCGGCCGCGGCATCGACTCCGGCATCCCTGGCGGTCTCGCTGCCGTAGTCGAGCAGGCCGTAGTAGGCCTCGCGCCCGGCAGCGCCACCAGGGATCTTTCCCTCCTCGAGCAGCTTGGAGTATTCGGCGGCGTACTCACGGAAGCGGGTTGCTCTCGCCGCTTTCTCTTGGGCAGAGTCCATCAGCTCCGACCTCATCGAGGAGAGCATCCGGGCCGTGTACCCGGCGACGAGCAGGCCGTTGGTCAGGGCGAGCAGATTGGCCGACTGTCCCTTCAGGAACGAGCCGGTCTGCTCGAGGACATTCCACCAATGCTTCATCGCGGCCGTGTGCCGTGGGCACAGGTCGTTCCACTTCTCGATCGCCGGGGTCGGAGCGCTGTCGCCGGGCCGCACGATGTGGGTTTCGGTCACACCGACCACTTGGTCTCGGTCTCGTAGGTGTCAGCGGCACTCACGAGATTGTTCGACCGGTCGCGGAAGGCCGTGGCGCTGTCCCCCTCGAAGAGCCCGTTGAGCTGGCTCTTCTCGGAGTGAACGTTGTTCGCCAGTGTGCCCGCACCACCGGCGAGGTTCTTGCGGAGGTAGTGCTCGGCGGTGGTGAAGTCGGCTGGGTGGCCCGGGATGTCGGTGAGCAGGTTGGTCATGGTTCGGGGTCGTCAGGAGATGACGCCGGGGTACTGGCCGTCGTCGTCGGTCCAGTCCTCCTCGACGTCGTACCCGTCGCCGTCGACGGCGCGCTTGTCCCTGCGCTTGCGGCGGCCGCCCGCGGCGCCGGCGGTGCCACGCGAGCCGCCACGGCTGGTCGCCTGACCGGGGATGGCACGGCCGGCCGCGCCTCGTCCGAGGACGCCGGTGTCGCCGGTGCGCTCGGTCTCGCCGAGCGCGTTCACGGTCGGCTCGCCCGGGACGGACACGCTCGCAGGACGTACGGTGCCCAGCATCCCGCGCAGCCCGGCGCCGCCGAGGATCCCGGCTCCGGCGACTCCGCCGGCCGTCATCGGGGACGAGAGCAGACCGCCGCTCGGTCCGCCGCTCGGGCCGCCGCCACCGGGACCCGCCGGCACCGGACCTGGGGTCGGGGGAACGCCGGTTCCGGGGCCGACAGCGGGCGGAGGAGGCTCGACCGGGGGCGGCGGGTTGCCGTGGCCGGTCGGGCCGATCGGGGTGACCGCGGGCGGGCGCGGCGGCGGTGGCGTCGAGGTCGAGTGGTGCCTCGGCGGGCTCGTCGGCGTCACGCCGACGGCGCGGGGCGGCGTACCGGCGCCGGGCGTCGTGGTCCCGGACGTGCTGCCACCGGTGCCGGGGACGGTCGGATCGCCGTGGATCTTGGCGAACACAGCAGCTGCGGCGGCGTACGTCGCGTCGACGTTGCCGACGACCTGGCCCGCCTGTGTGTCGGACTTGTTGTACGCCGAGACCGCGCTGTTGTGCTTCGTCGTCGCCTGGTTGAACTGCTTCTGGTACTTCACGCCCTCGGCGCTGGCCGGGTCGCCGGAGTAGTTGTACTTCGGGGCGGCGCCGGGTGCGGGCGCGGCACCACTCTGGGTGTTCTGCGCGTTGCCCATCGCGGTGATCACGGTCGTCAGCGCCTCCGACGCATCCTTCATCTGCACGTGGCGGGCGTGCAGCTTCTGCCGAATCAGGTCAAGGGCGGACTTCGCGCCGTTGCCGGTCTGGCTGTCGCCGAAGGCGGCGATGGTCTTGGGGCTCAGGTGGGTGATCGAGTTGTGGATGTCCTGCAGCGATTGCGCGCCCCCATCCCACGTCTGCTGGGACTTCATGACCTGGGTGATGTCCATGCCCGCGGTCATCCCGGACAACTTGTGCAAGTTCTCTCCAGACATCAGGCGTCTCCCTTGTCCGAGCCGGCGCCGTCATCGCGGTGGCGATATTGCGCGGCGGTGTAGTCGGCGCCACCCTGGTTCGACTGGGCTCCGGTGCTGATCGAGCTGACCGCGTTGCGTACGGCGTTGAGGTCGCCTGCCGAGGTCAGGTCGGCATCGTTGAGGTACTTCTTGGCGTCGCGGCATGCATCCTGGAAGTTCTGAAGGTCCGCCTTGACGCCCTTGAGGGTGTCGGTCATGACCGCGTGCGCCCTGCTGTGGTGCAGGGCGAGGTTCTGGGCCGAGCTGCCACCGCCGAACGAGGTCGGTGCGATGTACCCATGGGTCTTGAAGTGGTCGGGCTTGACGCCGTTGAGGTGATCGTCGATCGACTTGATGATGTCGTGTACCTCGGACTCGATCACCATGAGCTCTCCCATGGTGACGATGCCACCGCCGAAGAAGGTGGCCAGATTGTTCAGGACCGTCGTCCCGTTCATCGTGGCGTTCGGTCCGGTGTTGTTCTTGGTGGAGGCAGACATGTGCTCGTCCTGGTCCCGAGTTTGCTTGGATGGAGGTCGTGCCGTGCTGGCTTCAGCCTGATACCCCTGCCTTCGGGATGCCAAACGGCGACCTCGGACGACCTTGGTAGGAGAGCTGGAAATGGGATCTCGGGCCCTTCGGTGGAGCACACTCCTGGTTGGCCTCATGCTGGTGGCGGCGTGCGGGAGCGGTGGCCACTCTGCCTCGCCCACCGCGACTCCGACGGCTGCCGGGTCCTCGAGCGTGGGCGCCGGCCGGTCTCCGGGCGTCGCGCCCGCGACGGGTCGGCAGATCGGTACCGACCTGATGACCTACCGGTTGCCCACCCACGGCGGATGGGTCTTCGACGAGGGCGGTCGCTCGGCGGAGTACTTCGCCGACGGAGGTCTGTGGTCCGTGCACGTCGGTGGCGCCTACGTCGCGGAGAACGGTCTGGCCGGGCAGGCTCGTAGCGCGCTCCACGCCACCGCGGGTGACTGGCCCAACGGCACGACGAGGATGCTCGCCGACCGTGTGGTCGACGGTCGAGCCGGCTATGTGATCGTGTCGCAGGGACCGGAGCCGGAGGGCTATGTCTACCTGTGGGGCACCGTCGTGGGGCACCAGTGGACCTACCTCACCTTCCAGACGCCCAAGAAGAATGACGCGGCGACGAAGTGGATCGAGTCGATCCTCGCGTCGGTCCACTGGAAGAGGTAGCGGGCTGCGAGACTCGCCGGCGTGAGGAGTCTGCTGAGGCGGCTGCCGGGCTTCCGCTGGTGGGTCGTCCTGCGGCTGCTGCTCGCCGGTGGGGAGTCTCGGCGTACCGCCGTCGCCCTGGCGCTGCGCCCGCGGAACCTGTTCCAGCCGTTCACGACCACCGCCCGGGAGCGCTACCCCGACGAGCTCGCGGCGGTCGCGGCGGCGCTGGCGGCTGACGGGGCGACCGAGCCACGGGTGCTGTCGTTCGGCTGCTCCTCGGGCGAGGAGCTGCTCACGCTGCACGAGCACTTCCCGGACGCCTCCATCACCGGCATCGACATCAATCCTGCTGCGGTGCGCGCCGCCCGCCGCAACGTGCGCAGGGCGGGAGCGCAGGCTCGCATCGACGTGCTGCGCGCCGGCGACGCGGAGGGCCGGCCCGCGGCGTCGTACGACGTCGTGCTGGCGCTGGCCGTCTTCCGCCACGGCGACCTGAACACCGCACCTGGGCGGTGTGACGACCGGATCCGGTTCGCGGACTTCGAGCGCACCGTGGCGGGGCTGTGCCGGACCGTGCGACCGGGCGGCCTGTTCGTCATCCGCCACGCCAACTTCCGGTTCGGCGACACGGCCGTGGCTGCCGGGTTCGAGCCCGTCTGCGCCGGCTTCCCCTCCGCGTCGGTGCACGGCCCGACCCCGGTCTACGGCCGCGACGACCAGATCCTCGACCCGGACCTGCGCGACGACGGCGTCTACCGCCGCCGTGCGTGAGGACCGGAGATGCAGGTGCGCCCCGGCCGAACGGCCGGGGCGCACCTGATCAGGCTCGGTCAGCGGGCGAGCTCGCGCTCCTTCTTCTCGTCGCCGTGGCCCGGCCACCACGCGGCGTGCCCGATGAGCGCGGTGAGCGACGGGGTGAAGAACATCGCCATGATGAACGCCGCGGTGAAGATGCCGAACGAGAGCGCGAAGCCCATCGACACGATCAGCGAGTTGCCGCCGAGCATCAGCGAGGCGAACGTGCCGGCGAGGATCAGGCCCGCGGCCGCGATGGTCGGTCCGGCGTGCTTGATGGCCTCGGCCGCAGCACTCCGTGGGTCGCGACCCTCGCGGGCCTCCTCGCGTAGTCGGGCGATCATCAAGATGTTGTAGTCGGTGCCGAGCGCGACCACGAAGAGGTAGATGTAGATCGGCAGCATGAAGATCAGCCCGCTGTCGCCCTTGATGTGCTGGATGACCAGCACGGTCGCGCCCAGCGTCGCGGCGAAGCCGAGGCCGACCGACGCGAGGAGGTACCACGGCGCCACGAGGCTGCGCAGCAGCAGCATCAAGATGATCAGGATGATCCCGGCCGCCACCGGGAAGACGACCTTGTAGTCGTGCTTCATGGCGGCGTCGATGTCGACGAACACCGAGGTGGTCCCCCCGACGTACGCCGTCGCGCCGACCGCCTCGGCCGCGGAGTGTGCGGTGTCGCGGATCGGGCCGCGCACAGCGGCGGCCGCCGCGTCGGAGCCCGGGTCGTCGGAGAGCACCACGTTGACGATGGCGGTGGTGCCGTCGGCGGAGAGCTGGGCGAGGTGGGGGTGCTTCTTGAGCTGCTCCAGCAGCTGGGGGTGTCCTGCCTTGGCGGCGGCGGTCGCCTTTGCTGCAACGGCGGGATCGACCGCCGGCTGCACCGAGTCGACACCCTGCACGCCGACGAACTTGGCGGCGAAGCCGTCGGCCTCTGCCTGGGTGAGCTTGCCGCTGTTCGCCTGCAGCACGACCGTCGCCGGCTCGCTGGCGCCGGCCGCGAAGTGCTGCTGGATGGCAGCGGTCGCCTTCGACGACTCGAGGTTCTTGGGCATGCTCGAGCTGAAGTCGAAGCTTGCGTGGAAGCCCAGGGCGAAGACCGCCAGCACGACCAGGACGGCTCCGGATCCGGCGGCGAACACGGCCGGGCGCCTGCCGAGGGCGTTGCCGATGGCGGCGAACCGGTTGCCGGTGGGCTCCTTCTTCCAGCCCTTCGACGGCCAGAAGAGCGCCTTCCCGAGGATCGTGGCAACCGCGGGCACCAGGGTCAGCGCGGCGACGAGCGTGACCGCGACCGCGATCGCCAGCGCGGGGCCCATCGCCTTGAAGATGCCGAGCGAGGACAGCAGCAGCGTGCTGAACGCAACGATGACCGCGCCACCGGCGGAGGCGATCGCCTCGCCCGCGCGCTCCAGCGCATGGATCACCGACGAAGTGACGTCGCCGCCCTGGCGCAGGCGCTCGCGGTGCCGGAAGAGGAAGAAGAGGATGTAGTCGGTGCCGACGCCGAAGAGCACCACGATCAGGATCTCCTGCAAGGAGGAGTCGGCCTTCAGGTCGAACGTCTTGGCCGCCCAGCCGATGGCGCCGTTGGCGACGACCGACACGATGCCGATGATCACGACGGGCATGATGGTGATGAGCACGCTGCGGAAGATCAGGGAGAGCAGGACGATGATCAGCAGCACCGTGGCGCCGCCGACGATCGCCATCGTCGTGCTCATCGAGTTCTGGCTGTCGAGCTGCTGGGCCGCGGGACCACCGACCAGCATGGTGAGGCCGGAGCCCTTCAGCAGCGGCTTGGCGTCGTCACGGAGGCTCTTGGCGTCCTTGGTCGCCTGGGTGTCGTAGCCGGTGGCGTTCTTGGCCAGGCCGAACCCGCCCAGCGCCGCCATCTTGTCCTTGGACGGCTGCAGCTGGACGGCCGACGGCGGCAGCGACTGGAAGGTCTTGCCGAGCTCGCCGTTCAGCTTGGTGAGGACGCCGGTCGCCTTCGCCAGGTCGGCGCCGCTCAGGGCGTGGCCGTCGGAGCGCTGGAAGACGATGATCGCGCCCGGCTGGGTCTTGCTCGGGAACTGCTTCGCCTGGATGTTCTGGGCCTGGATCGAGTCGTAGTGGGCCGGGAGGAACGACGACTGGTCGGTGGTCGCCTTCAGGCCGGGCGCGAACAGCGCGCACACGACCGCGACGGCGATCCACGCCACGACGACGAACCAGCGGAAACGAGTGACGAAACGTCCGAGGGCAGCGAACATGTGCGCCAACCTATCCGCCGGTGGCAGCGCCTCGTCATGCAGTTTGTCATGGCTGTCGGGTGACGTGAGCCACGTCGCTCCGACGACGCGGAGCACGGCGTCCGTTGCGGATCAGGTCGCCGGCGCCGATCACGATCGAGAGCGCGACGAAGCAGAGCGCGGCGACCACGGCGGCTGCGACGCCGTGTCCGTACGCCGTCGGGCCGCTCCGGCCGCCGACGGCGGCGAAGAAGACCGCGCCGATCACGCCCTGGCCGATCGCGAGCCCGATCCGCTGCGCCGTCTGCAGCACCCCGCCCGCAGTGCTGCCGACGACGGGGTCGACGTCGGCGAGGGTGAGGGTCTGGTTGGGCGTGATCAGGCATCCCGACGCGCAGCCCATCACGAACAGCGGCAGCGCCAGTGCGAGCGAGGCATGGGTGTGGGGGGCGTGCCAGGCGACGAGGGCGAGCGCCGCGGCCCCGAGCCCGAAGGCGGTGGCGGCGCCGACCACCAGCGGACGGCCGAGCCGGGTAACGAAGCGCCCCGCGGTCGGAGCACCGACCGCGCTGCCGACCGCGAACGCGGTGACGCCGAGCGCCGACTGCAGCGCGCTGTAGCCGAGCCCGTCCTGGTAGTAGAGCGCCATCACCAGCGGCAGGCCGGCCTGCGCGGGGAAGAACGTGATCGCCAGGAGGATGCCGGGCGTGTAGGAGCGCTGCTTGAACAGACGCATGTCGACCAGCGGGTCCGCCCGCTGCTCGGTCAGCCGCCGCTCGCGGAACCAGAAGACGACCAGGAGCACGATCGCGGGCAGGACCAGCCAGGCGAGCCGCGCGTCGTGGACGGCGTCGTACTGGACGGCGGCGAAGAGGACGCAGAAGGTCGCGGCGCCCAGGTTGAGCGCGCCGAGCACGTCGAGGCGGTGCTTGCCGCTGGGCTGGTCGGCCGGCAGCAGCCGGCGCGCGAGCGCGATGACGAGCACCCCGATCGGGACGTTGACGAAGAAGACGAGTCGCCAGCCCCAGTCGGGTCCGCCGAGCGCGATGAGGGTGCCGCCGACGATCGGGCCAAGCGCCGTACCGACGCCGACGGTGGTGCCGAGGACGCCGAAGGCGCGGCCGCGCTCGGCTCCGCGGAAGAGGTTCTGCACCAGGCCGGAGACCTGCGGGTTGATCAGGCCGCCGAAGACGCCCTGGAGCACGCGCGCGGCGATGAGCAGCCCGACGGAAGGGGCGAGGCCCGACATCGCCGACGTCGCGACGAAGCCGACCACGCCGACCTGGAACATGCGCCGGCGGCCGTGGTCGTCACCGAGCCGGCCGCCGAGGACCGGCACCATCCCGAAGGCCAGCGTGTAGCCGCTGATCACCCACTGCAGGCCCGATGGCCCGGCGCCGGTGGCGCGCCCGATCGACGGGAGGGCGACGTTGGTGACGCTCACGTCGAGGAGCGTCATGAACATCGCGCTGCAGCAGACGATGAGTGCGATCCACCGCTGCGGCGACGGCTCGTACGCCGATTCGCTCATGCGCCCGCCGCGCCGATCGGCTCGACGAGCAGGCAGGTGCCCTCGTCGGCCACCCGGGTGAGGACGATGGTCGCCTCGCCGTCGCCGCCCAGGTCGAGACGCTTGCGCAGCTGCTCGGGGGAGACGTCGACCCCGCGCTTCTTGATGGTCAGCCGGCCGATGCCGCGCGCGCGCAGCGCGGCGCGCAGCTGCTTCTCGCGATAGGGGAGCGGCTCGATGACGCGGTAGCCGCGGGCCAGTGGCGTCACGAGCGCCCGGTCGGACGTCACGTAGGCGATCCTCGGGTCGATCAGCCCACCCTGGACGCCGGCCGCGACGGCGGTCACCAGGCCGGCACGGATGACGGCTCCGTCGGGCTCGTAGAGGTACGCCGCGACGTCCCGCACGCCGACAGCGTCGGCCCCGGGGTCGTCCTCGTCGGTGAGGGTGATCAGGCCACCCGCGGGCTCGATGACGGTCGCGCGACGGTCGGCGGTCGCCGTACGGCCGGACCAGAGGGCGGCCTCCTTGACCTCTCCGCCGTCACTGACCCACTCGGCCTCGACCCCGTCGGGGATCAGCGAGTGGGGGATGCCGGGCGCGACCTTGACGCAGGAGTCGCGCGAGAGCAGCCCCTCGACCCAGGACCAGGGAGGGGTCCAGTCGTCGACCTTGAAGGTCCGCCCCGCGCCGGTACGTCGGGCCGGGTCGGCGAACGCGATGTCGAAGGGGGTGTGGTCGACCGTGGTCGCGTCGGCGACCTTGACCGCGCCCGGGAGCCCGAGCGCGTCGAGGTTGGCCTGGGCGATGGCGACGCGGAGCGGCTCGGCGTCGACGCCGGCGCAGATGATCCCCGCGCGGGCGGCGGCGATCAGGTCGCCGCCGATGCCGCAGCCGAGGTCGATCATCGTCTTCGTCCCGAACGCCCGCATGCGGCCCGCGCGATGGGTCGCGACCCGCAGCCGGGTGGCCTGCTCGAGCGCGTCGCGGGTGAAGTAGAGCCGCGATGCCAGCTCGCCGAGCTTGTCGGCAGCGCGCTCCCGCAGCTCCACCTGGGTGAGCACGGCGGCAGCGCGCTCGGCCGTCGTCGTACGACGGAGGATCGACTGCACCTGCAGCTCGGACTCGCCCGCGACGGTCGCCGTGGTCGCCTGGGCGAGCCGGGCCTGCCCCTCGTCGCTCAGCAGCCACTCGAAGGCGTCCAGGTCCACGCGTCCATCCTGTCAGGTGCTCGACCGGGACCGGAGCCGCCGTCGCGGGCCCTGAGTGCCGACGAGGTTTCGCCGGCCGGTCCGCCGGCAAGGCTCGAGCGCAGCTACCTCAGAGAAATGGCTCCGACGAGATCAGATTGGGAAGAGACCGATGACCGGTGCAGGGGACTTTGGTCCGGACTTCGCCACCACGGTCGACGGCTACAGCGACGCGATCGTGCGCGCGGCCCTCGACGCCGACATGTTCCACTACATGAAGGATCACTGCCTGACGGCGTTCCCCAACGCCCTCCTGTCCTTCGTCGGCGACCCGGACCGCGGGTGGATGGTCTGGTACATCGACCCCCAGGGTGAGCTCACCAGTGGAGTCGCCGGGGCTGCGCACCACGTCCCGTTGGTGGGCGGCCTGCTCAGCGACGTCGTCAAGGGAGCGGGGGCCGCGACCGGCTCGATGGGATACGTCCGCAAGTTCACCTCGCCCTACACGGGGGCGACCCCGGCCAGCGACTGGCTCGACATGAACGGCATCGGCTGGGACATCCAGACGGACTCGACGACTCCTTCGGACAAGCTCGCCAAGTGGGAGGGGAGGATGCGGGACCTCTCGGCGACGTGGGGCAGCGTGCCCGACCCGGCGGGACTTCTGAAGCAGTCCACCCGTCTGACCGACGGGGCCTCGAGCATCACCACGAGCACCGAGGACGAGAAGAAGTTCGTCGACCAGGACTACGAGGACGCCGTCCACAACCTGAAGAGCAGGTTCAACCTCACCGGCCACGCGTTCGAGGCGTTCCAGAGCACGTACGCCGAGAAGGGCTACGTGGTCACGCACGACCTGCGGTTGCACATGCTGGAGATCGCCTGTGCCACCAGCGGGGACGCGGTGCTCTGCCAACAGGTCCGCTCCAGCGTGAACGCGCTGCTGGGCAAGACCGCGGACGCGATGGCAGCGAGCACGGGAGGGTTCGGCGACCTCGGGATCCCCGGAGTCACCGACATCGCCAACGGTCTGATCGACCCAGCCAGCCGCGGCAAGACGATCGAGACGCTGTTCTTCACCGTGGCCGGGGCCGTCGTCGGCACCGTGGCGGCCGTCGCGTCGGGCGGGACGGCTGTCGCTGTGCTGGCCGGGGTCGCCGGCACCGGACTCACCGCCCTCACCAGCCTGAAGGGCCTCGTGGCCGACACCCAGGCCGCCGTTCCGTCGCTCGCGGCCGACACCCCCGACGGCGTGTGGACCAACCTGACCACGCAGCTCGACACGCTCGACTCCAACTACGCCGATGCGGAGGGTCAGCTCTCGAGCCAGGCGCAGGAGACGCTCGACAAGCTGGGCGGTGTTCTCGCCAAGCAGACGACGACGCTCCACCTCCCGTTCGGGTGGGACATCCCGACGACCCGGACGGTGATCACCGGTCAGCACGACGGCCTGGGGACCCTCCAGCAGAACAGCGTGGTCATGGCGCCCTCGGCGCCCGACAAGTACGCCGCGACCGAGATCCAGGGCTCTGAGGGTGATGTCGCGAACGCCAGGGACTGGCTGACCACCATCGCCGAGCACATCTACTCGGCGTCGAACAAGGCCTACGTCGACGCCTCCGGCTTCTCGCGCGCTGCGGGCCTCGGCGACGATCCGAGCTACATGATCTGCGGAGCGGCCGGCGAGCTGCGACTCCGCCTGCGCAACCACGCGTCCCTGATGGACGAGGGCGCGCTGAACCTGTGGAAGACCTGGCAGGACTTCGAGGAGACCGACAGCGGTGCCGCCGGCAACCTGAATACCCTGCGGGGGAAGCTCAGCCAGAAGGAGATCAACGAGTTGTACGGCGTCGGTCAGTCCCAAGTGTCCAGCGCGAACGGTCTGCGGGCCCTGGAGCACGACACGAAGGCGAAGTGAGCGTGCCACGCCGCGCCCTGCTGTTCCTCGTGACCGCGCTGGGGCTGCTCGGCTCGCTCAGCGCCTGCGGGCAGGCTCGCGCGTCCGTCGGCCACGTCTACGGCGCCACCGGAGAGAACGCCGATCTGCACCACCTCACCGCCAAGGTCCCCGGCACCGTGATCGAGCTGACCTACGGCGGCTTCCTGGCCAAGGCCCGCGTCGGCGACTCGGCCTCCTCGACCCCCGCCGTCGACGCACCGTCCGGCGGGGCGATCCTCCCCTTCACGCTCGATGCCGGTCCCGACTCGGCCGCCCCGCTCCCCGTCAGCCGAGCAGCCACCGGTCGGGTCCACTGGACCGCCGCCATCCGATCTGCCGGCCACGACACCCCGATCGACGTCACCGGCTCGGCCCCGAAGGCGGTCGCGCTGGCGGCGACCGGTGGCGCGCAGCTCGTGGTCACCTTCGACGGGCTGAGCCAGGTCTTCGACCTTCCGTCCGGCAGGCGGGCGCCCGGCGGAGCCGACCCGCTCTACGGCTCCACCCCGACCCGTCACGAGCATTGCCCCAAGTCCCCGGCGAGCAGCCGCGGACTCCTGGTCTTCACGGACTGCTCTCTCACCTCCACCACCGTCCCCTGGCTCGGTCGATGGGCGAGCGCAGGACGCGAGTTCGTCCTCCTGGACGTCACCGTCCACCGTCCCGAGGTCGAGCGGCGCGGGATCTCCTACGGCACCGTCTCGAGCACGGCGACCGTCTCGGTCGACGGCCGGTCCTCGCAACGCGTGCCCGTCGCCAAGCTGGACAGGTGGGTGGTCGCCGAGGTCCCGGCGGCGAGCCGGCACCAGGCCGAGCTCACCTTCCGGATCAGGGCATCGCATCCCATCGACCCGACCGCCCCGCCCCGTGCGAGCGTGACGGTCACGAGAGTCATCCCGTTGGGCTGAGGCCCGTGCCGATGCCGGGTTCGTCGACCTCCCTGGCACTCCCTTCGGGTGAGTGCTAACGTCTGGGCTGGCACTCTCCACCGGAGTCTGCCAGCGCCTGCAGCGGTGTGCGGCACCCGCGACGACGTACCTCTGCGAGCAGGCGGAAGACGTGAGCCACCACATCAACATGTGAAGGGGAGGTCGACATCGTGTCGATCAACATCAAGCCTCTCGAGGACCGGATCGTCATCAAGCAGGTCGAGGCGGAGCAGACCACGGCCTCCGGCCTGGTCATCCCGGACACCGCGAAGGAGAAGCCCCAGGAGGGCGAGGTCCTGGCCGTGGGTCCGGGCCGTGTCGACGACAACGGCAACCGCGTCCCGCTGGACGTCGCGGTGGGTGACAAGGTCATCTACAGCAAGTACGGCGGCACCGAGGTCAAGTACGCCGGCGAGGACTACCTGATCCTCTCGGCCCGCGACATCCTCGCGGTCATTTCCTGATAGACCATCGCCTTGATCCGGGTCGTGTGCCTGACGCATCGCACTAGCGCTGTCTCAGGCACACGACCCGGTCTCGTTCCCTAAGGAGAAGCAATGCCGAAGATCCTGGAGTTCGACGAGGACGCCCGTCGTTCGCTCGAGCGCGGTGTCGACGCGCTCGCGAACACGGTCAAGGTGACGCTGGGCCCCAAGGGCCGCTACGTCGTCCTCGACAAGAAGTGGGGCGCCCCCACGATCACCAACGACGGCGTGACCGTCGCCCGCGACGTCGAGCTGGACGACCCGTTCGAGAACCTCGGTGCCCAGCTCACCAAGGAGGTCGCGACCAAGACCAACGACGTCGCCGGTGACGGCACCACCACCGCGACCGTCCTCGCCCAGGCGATGGTCCACGAGGGGCTGCGGGCGGTCGCCGCCGGCGCGAACCCGATGGGCATCAAGCGCGGCATGGACGCCGCCGCCCAGGCGGTGTCCGACGCGCTGCTGCAGGCCGCGCGCGACGTGGAGTCCAAGGAGGACATGGCCTCGGTCGCCACGATCTCCAGCCGTGACGCCCACATCGGCGACCTGCTCGCCGAGTCCTTCGACAAGGTCGGCAAGGACGGCGTGATCACGGTC
The DNA here is from genome assembly GCA_009780515.1 of Nocardioidaceae bacterium. Lineage (GTDB taxonomy): Bacteria > Actinomycetota > Actinomycetes > Propionibacteriales > Nocardioidaceae > Nocardioides. Next base: position 14,568 of record WQZX01000020.1, read on the forward strand.
GAGGAGTCCAACACCATGGGCACCGAGCTCGAGTTCACCGAGGGCATGCAGTTCGACAAGGGCTACCTGTCGGCGTACTTCGTGACCGACCCGGAGCGCATGGAGGCCGTCCTCGACGACCCGTACATCCTGCTGCACCAGGGCAAGATCTCCTCGATCCAGGAGCTCCTGCCCCTGCTGGAGAAGGTCATCCAGGCCGGCAAGCCGCTGTTCATCCTGGCCGAGGACGTCGAGGGCGAGGCGCTCTCGACCCTGGTCGTGAACAAGATCCGCGGCACCTTCAACGCCGTCGCGGTGAAGAGCCCGGCGTTCGGCGACCGCCGCAAGGCGATGATGCAGGACATCGCCGTCCTCACCGGCGGTCAGGTCATCAGCCCCGAGGTCGGGCTCAAGCTCGACCAGGTCGGCCTCGACGTCCTGGGCCGTGCCCGTCGCGTGGTCGTCACCAAGGACAACACCACGATCGTCGACGGCGCGGGCGACTCCGCCCAGGTCGACGGCCGGGTCAACCAGATCAAGGCCGAGATCGAGAACAGTGACTCCGACTGGGACCGCGAGAAGCTGCAGGAGCGCCTGGCCAAGCTGGCCGGCGGTGTCTGCGTCATCAAGGTCGGCGCCGCCACCGAGGTGGAGCTGAAGGAGAAGAAGCACCGCATCGAGGACGCCGTCTCCGCCACGCGCGCCGCGATCGAGGAGGGCATCGTGCCCGGCGGTGGCTCCGCCCTGGTCCACGCCGTCTCGGTGCTCGAGGGCGACCTCGGCCGCGAGGGCGACGAGGCCGCCGGCGTACGCATCGTGCGCAAGGCCGCGGACGAGCCGCTGCGCTGGATCGCCGAGAACGGCGGCGAGAACGGCTACGTCATCGTCTCCAAGGTGCGCGAGGCCGGCGTCGGCAGCGGCTACAACGCCGCCACCGGCGAGTACGGCGACCTGGTCGCCCAGGGGGTCCTCGACCCGGTCAAGGTGACCCGCTCCGCGCTGGTCAACGCGACCTCGATCGCCGCCATGCTGCTGACGACCGAGACCCTGGTCGTCGACAAGCCCGAGGAGGAGGACGAGACCGCTGCCGCCGGGCACGGTCACGGCCACGGTCACTGAGCCGTCCTCCGACGCGACCGCGCCCCCGACCGCAGCAGCGGTCGGGGGCGCGGTGCGTCTCAGGCGGCCGTCGACGAGCGGCGGCGCTGGAGCCAGACCCCGAGGGCGACGATGACCGCCGCCGATGCCAGCGAGAAGCCGATCGCCTGCTGCTGGGCCTTGTCGAAGGCCATCAGCACCAGCACCGCGACGATGAAGACGATCACCACGCCGGTCAGGTAGGGGAAGAGCCACATCCGGACCGCGGCATGCTCGCCCTCGGCACGCATGCGCCGGCCGAGGACGACCTGGCTGACCGCGACAGCGAGGTAGATGAACAGGGCGAGCGCGCCGCTGGTGGCGAGCAGGTAGCCGAAGATCTTGCCGGGCAGCACGTAGTTGCCGATCACGGCGAGGAAGCCGACGACCATCGAGGCGAGGATCGCGATCCACGGCACGCCCTTGGGCGTGACACGACGTACGGCGCGGGGCGCGTCGCCGCGGGCGCCGAGCGAGTAGAGCATCCGCGAGGCGGTGTAGAGCGAGGAGTTCAGGCAGGAGGCGACCGCGGTGAGGATGACGATGTCCATGATCGTGGCGGTGCCGGGTACGCCGATCGCGTCGAGGACCGCCTGGTAGGAGCCGCGACCGACGTGGTTGTAGGGCAGCAGGGCGACGACCACGAAGATCGAGCCGAGGTAGAACAGCGAGATCCGCCAGATGACGGAGTTGACCGCCTTGCTGATGCCGCTCGCCGGGTCCGGCGACTCGGCCGCGGCGATGGTGACGATCTCGGTGCCGATGAAGGAGAACATCGTCACGAGCATCGCCGAGATCACTGCGCCGAAGCCGTTCGGCATGAAGCCGTCCGGCTTCCAGAGGTGGCTGATGCCGCTGACGTTCGACCCCGGCAGCACGCCGACGATGGCCAGCACGCCCAGCACGATGAACGCGATGATCGCCACGACCTTGATGAGGGCGAACCAGAACTCGAACTCGCCGTAGTTGCCGACGCTCGCAAGGTTGGTGACGGTCAGCAGGACCGTGATGGCGAGCGCCCAGATCCACTGCGGGGCGCCGAGCAGGTCGGTGAGGATCGTCGCGCCCGCGGTGGCCTCGGTCGGGATCACGAGGACCCAGAACCACCAGTAGAGCCAGCCGACCGAGAAGCCCGCCCACCGGCCCAGGGCGCGGTCGGCGTAGACCGAGAAGGACCCGGTGTCGGGGTCGGCGGTCGCCATCTCCCCGAGCATGCGCATGACGAGCACGACGAGTGTCCCGGCCAGGAGGTAGGAGATGAGGACGGCCGGGCCCGCCTGGTCGATCGCGGTGGCGGAGCCGACGAAGAGGCCGGCGCCGATCACGCCCGCGATCGAGATCATCGTGATGTGGCGTGGCTTCAGGCTGGTGCCGAGGGAGCCGGGCGCGGTGGCAGTGGTGGGTGCAGCGGAGGTATCCACTGGGAGTGTCCTTCCGAGATTCCGAGAGGTGGTGAGCCGGATCGGACCACCCGCCCCCGCGACCCGATTCGTGCCTCGACCGTACCTGTGCCAAGACCCGTTCGGCCCGCTCGTCGAGTTTCCTCGTGTCGGCATGCAACCCTTCGGCATGGACACCTCGTTAGGTGGGTTGTGAGCAGGAGAGACCAGTCCTTCGCGGACTTCGCGGCGGTCGCCCAGCCGAGGCTGCGGCGTACGGCGTACCTGATGTGCGGCGACTGGCACCGCGCGTCGGACCTTGCGCAGGAGGCGCTGATCCGCGTGTACCTCCGCTGGCCGCGGCTCGAGCGTCGCGGCACCGATCTCGTCGGCTACGCGCGCCGGGCCCTGGTGACGATCGCGATCGACCAGAGCCGCAAGCGCTCCAACGACGAGCGCCCGCTCGAGACGGTGCCCGAGGTCGCCGAGGCGGACGATGGCTTCACCGCTCAGCTGACTTCCCGCGCCGAGCTGCTCTCCGCGCTCGAGGCCCTCGGCCCGCGGCAGCGGGCCTGCGTGGTGCTGCGGTACTTCGAGGACATGTCGGTCGCCGAGGTCGCCGCCGCGCTCGACTGCAGCACCGGCACCGTCAAGAGCCAGACGGCCCGCGCGCTCGACACCCTCCGAACCCTCCTGGCCGACACCGAGGTGGCGTCATGACCGATCTTCGCGACCGTTTCCAGCAGCTCACCGCCGAGGCGCCCGACGACAGGTTCGACCCGGCCGCCCTGATGCCCGTGGCGCGGGCGCGGCGCACGCGTCGGCGCGTGGGTGTCGCCGGCGGCGTCGGTGTGGTCGTCGCTGCGGTCGTGATCGCCGGCGTCGTGATCGGGCGCCCGACCCCGGCGGCCCACGACATCCGCCCCGCCGGGCGCACGGTCCAGCTGCGGTTCTCGCCGTCAGATGTCCGGGCCAGTCGCGCGCCGCAGCTCGACAGGCGTGCGTACACGACCGTCTACACCTCCCCGCCCTCGGCGGGTGCAGGCGCCGGGGCGCCGGCGGTCGCCGGCTTCCTGTCGCACGGCAGGGCCCTGGTCAGCAGGCACGGCGGCGCCCAGTGGGGGTACGTCGACGGCCGGGGTCACCGGCATTGGTGGCCGCGGCTTCCTGGCGGAGCACAGGCGAGCGGCTACGCCGGGAGGCTGCCCGACGGTGGCGTGGTCCTCGAGCGCTTCCGGGTGCCCACCAGCACCTTCTGGATCCTGCGCGGGAACAGCTACCGGAAGATTCGGATCCCCATGGACGGCCATGGCGCCAGCGGCATCGACGGGGAGATCGACATCGCGCTCGGCGGCGACCGCCTGTGGCTCGCGGACGGATCCGGCACCGAACGGATCTGGTCGCACCCGCTTTCGAGGCACGGCGGGTGGCGCTCGGAGGGACGGGCCTGGCCACTGGACGTGTCTGGCGACCACGAGCTCGAGATGTCCGGCGACCAGAAGATCGCCCGGCTCCGCGACCTGGACACCGGAGCGGTGACGACCTTCCAGCCGCCGAAGGGCTGCGAGTTCAACTCCGGCGCGGTCGGCCGGGTCGTCGCGCTCGGGATGGACTGCAACGGCGTCGGTCATGTGGTGGTCTACGACCTGCGTGGGGTGCGGCTCGTCGGCGTACGCATGGAGGCGGCTCGGCTTCGGGCGAGCGGCACGTACGTGAGCGTCTCCGGCAACGGATCACCCGACGTGCTCATCGACACCACGCACGCCACGGTCCGCCGGTCCGGTCGTGTCTCTCCGGCCGGCTGCACGAGCGATGGCCGGCTGATCACGTGGACGCGAGGCACCGGTGCCCGGACGCGCTGGTTCGTGGCGCGGCTCGACCGCGGCGCGATGTGATGACCTGACCTGGCGGTTCGGTCCGGTCCGGGGTCGCGCCGTAGGATCTGGCCATGGATGAGGTTCCCGCGAAGTTCGCCCCGCTCGGTCTCACCTACGACGACGTGCTGCTGCTCCCGGGCCATTCGGACCTGGTGCCCGACGACATCGACACGACCACGCGGCTGACCCGCGAGATCTCCATCAAGGCGCCGCTGATCAGCGCCGCGATGGACACCGTCACCGAGTCGCGGATGGCGATCGCGATGGCCCGCCAGGGCGGCATCGGGATCCTCCACCGCAACCTGTCCTCCGACGAGCAGGCCTACCAGGTCGACCTGGTCAAGCGCACCCAGACGGGCATCATCTCCAACCCGGTGACGATCGGGCCCGACGCGACGCTGGAGGAGCTCGACCGCATCTGCGGCGAGTACCGCGTCTCCGGCCTCCCGGTCGTCGACGCCGGCAACCGGCTGATCGGCATCTGCACCAACCGCGACCTGCGCTTCACGCCGGTCGCCGAGTGGGGCAGCACCAAGGTCGACGAGGTCATGACGCCGATGCCGCTCATCACCGGCGCCGCGGGCATCTCGCGAGACGAGGCCACGATGCTGCTGCGCAAGCACAAGCGCGAGCGGCTCCCGCTGATCGACGACGAGGGGCGGCTCGCGGGGCTGATCACGGTCAAGGACTTCGTGAAGTCCGAGCAGTTCCCGAACGCCTCCAAGGACGCCGACGGCCGGCTGCTCGTCGGTGCCGCGGTCGGGTACTTCGGCGACGCGTGGGACCGCGCCACCAAGCTGGTCGAGGCCGGCGTCGACGTACTCGTCGCCGACACGGCCCACGGCCACGTCACCCTCCTGCTCGACATGGTCCGCCGGCTGAAGTCCGATCCGGCCACCAGGCACGTCCAGGTGATCGGCGGCAACGTCGCCACGCGCGAGGGCGCCCAGGCGTTCGTCGACGCGGGCGCCGACGCGGTGAAGGTCGGCTTCGGCCCGGGCTCGATCTGCACGACCCGCGTCGTCACCGGCTGTGGCGTCCCTCAGGTCACCGCGGTCTACGAGGCGGCCCTCGCGGCCGGGCCCGCCGGCGTACCGGTGATCGCGGACGGCGGGCTGCAGCAGTCCGGCGACATCGCCAAGGCGCTCGTCGCCGGCGCCGAGTCGGTGATGATCGGCTCAATGCTCGCCGGTTGCGAGGAGGCCCCGGGGGACGTCGTCTTCCACAACGGCAAGCAGTTCAAGGCCTACCGCGGCATGGGCTCGCTGGGCGCGATGTCCTCGCGCGGCAAGAAGTCCTACTCCAAGGACCGCTACTTCCAGGCCGAGGTCGCCAGCGACGACAAGATCGTGCCCGAGGGCATCGAAGGACGCGTCGCCTACAAGGGTCCGCTGGCCAGCGTCGCCCACCAGCTGATCGGCGGCCTCTCCCAGTCGATGTTCTACGTCGGCGCGCAGAGCATCCCCGAGCTGCAGGCCAAGGGCCGGTTCATCCGGATCACCTCCGCCTCGCTCAAGGAGAGCCACCCGCACGACATCGAGATGACCGTCGAGGCGCCGAACTACACCGGCCGCTGAGCGGGCGGCGCGGCCTCGTCGCACGGTGACGGGGATGAGGGAACCCCGGAGGGGTACCTGCATCATCGGAGAGAGGAGCCGATGATGAACAACAACTGGTTCGGAGCGTGGAACGACACAGGCTGGATCATCGTCTACGTGATCGTCGCCCTGGTCGTGATCGGGGCCATCGTCATGGCGGGCCGGCGCAAGAAGCGCCAGGTCGACCACCTGCACGCGGAGTCGATGCGCCTCAACGCACGGCGCAACGAGCCGCGCCTGGAGCAGCGCGAGGCCGAGACCCGTCGCCTGGAGGCGGAGTCGGACAAGGCCCGCGCCGAGGCCGACCGTCAGGAGGCCGTCGCGCGCGAGGAGCGCGAGCAGTTCGAGCGTGAGAAGGCCGCGCACGAGTCGAGCCTGCGGGAGGCAGACCGACTCGACCCGCACGTCACCAGGACGTCGCGGGACGGCGAGGCCGACGCCGCCGAACCGGTCGCAGACCGAGCGGGCGACCCGGCCGGGCCGCCCGAGCCCGCCGACCCCGCGGTCGCCGACGCGCCGCAGCACCGCGGTCGTCCCTGACCGCACCTGAGCCAGGAGCTGAGTCGCCGGCCCGCGCCGCCATACTGTCCTCGTCAGGAGGATCGGGATGACGGTGCGGGTCGACGCGTGGTGCTGGGCGGTCCGGCTCTACAAGAGCCGCTCGCAGGCGACGGCCGGCGCCAAGGCGGGGCACATCCGGATCAACGGCGTGCGCGCGAAGCCGGCCCAGCCGGTGAAGGTCGGCGACGAGGTCCGGGCGTACACCGACCGCGAGCACGTCGTGATCGTCAAGGAGCTGCTGGCCAAGCGGGTCGGCGCGCCGCTCGCCGCGCTCGCCTACGAGGACCGCACGCCCGCGCTGCCGCCGAAGCCGGAGCGCGCGGCACCGGTCTTCCAGCGCGAGCGGGGGAGCGGGCGGCCCACCAAGCGCGACCGTCGCCTCCTCGACCGGCTGCGCGACGGCCGTTGACCGCGTCCGGTACGCCGACCTCGGTACGACGACGGCGACTCTCCTAGACTGCTCCGGTGAGCGAGATCGAGATCGGCCGTGCCAAGCGGGCCCGCCGCGCCTACTCCTTCGACGACATCGCGATCGTGCCCTCACGGCGCACGCGCGACACCGAGGAGGTCTCGACCGCCTGGCAGATCGACGCCTACCGGTTCGAGATCCCGGTCGTGGCCGCGCCGATGGACTCGGTGATGTCGCCCGAGACCGCGATCTCGTTCGGCCGGCTCGGCGGTCTCGGCGTGCTCAACCTCGAGGGTCTGTGGACCCGCTACTCCGACCCGCAGCCGCTGCTCGCCGAGGTGGCGCAGCTGCAGGGCGTGGAGGCGACGCGCCGGCTCCAGGAGATCTACGCCGAGCCGGTCAAGGCGGAGCTGATCACCGAGCGGCTGCGCGAGATCCGCGAGGCCGGCGTCACCGTGGCCGGCTCGCTGAGCCCGCAGCACACCAAGGAGTTCGCGAAGACGGTCGTCGACGCGGGCGTCGACATGTTCGTCATCCGCGGCACCACCGTCTCCGCCGAGCACGTCTCGAGCCAGGCCGAGCCGCTGAACCTCAAGGAGTTCATCTACGAGCTCGACGTGCCGGTGATCGTGGGCGGCTGCGCCACCCACCAGGCGGCGCTGCACCTCATGCGCACCGGCGCGGCCGGCGTGCTCGTCGGGTTCGGGGGCGGGGCCGCGCACACGACCCGCACGGTGCTCGGCATCGCCGTACCGATGGCGAGCGCGGTGGCCGACGTCGCCGCGGCCCGGCGCGACTATCTCGACGAGTCGGGCGGCCGCTACGTGCACGTCATCGCCGACGGCTCCATCGGCACCTCCGGCGACCTGGCCAAGGCGATCGCCTGCGGTGCGGACGCCGTCATGGTCGGATCGCCGTTCGCGCGTGCGACGGACGCGCCCGGCCACGGCTTCCACTGGGGCGCCGAGGCCCACCATGCCCTGCTGCCGCGGGGCGAGCGGGTGCAGTTCGACCAGGTCGGCACGATGGAGGAGATCCTGTTCGGGCCCTCGCGCGTCGCCGACGGCACCATGAACCTCGTCGGCGCGCTCAAGCGCTCGATGGCCACGACCGGCTACACCGAGGTCAAGGAGTTCCAGCGCGTCGAGGTCGTCACCGCGTAGCCCGCCGGACCGAGAGGAAGCCCATGACGGAGCAGCTGACCAGGGAGGACCTGCGTCGGCGCGTCGCGGGCCTCCTCGCCGAGAACGACCCGCAGGCGACCGACCGCCTGGCCTTCCTCCGCGCGAGGTACGACGCCGGGCTGGCCTGGGTGCACTACCCGGTCGGCCGCGGCGGGCTGGGCCTTCCACGCGAGTGGCACAGCGACGTCGAGCGGCAGCTGGCCGAGGCCGGCGCGCCGGATAACGAGCCGCGCCGCATCGGCATCGGCCTGGGCATGGCTGCGCCGACCATCCTCGCGTTCGGCACGCCCGAGCAGCAGGAGCGCTTCCTGCGCCCGCTGTGGACCGGCGAGGAGGTCTGGTGCCAGCTGTTCAGCGAGCCCGGCGCCGGCTCCGACCTCGCGGGGCTGGCCACGCGGGCGGTGCGCGACGGCGACGGCTGGATCGTCAACGGGCAGAAGGTCTGGACCTCCAGCGCCCACACCGCCCGCTTCGCGATCCTCGTCGCCCGCACCGACCCCGACGCGCCCAAGCACCGCGGCCTGACCTACTTCCTGTGCGACATGACCGACCCGGGCGTCGACGTACGACCGCTGCGGCAGCTGACCGGTGAGGCGGAGTTCAACGAGGTCTTCCTGACCGACGTACGGATCCCCGACAGCCAGCGGCTCGGCGCCGAGGGCGAGGGGTGGAAGGTCGCGACCGCGACGCTGAACAACGAGCGGGTCGCCATCGGCGGCACCCCGATGCCGCGCGAGGGCGGCATGGTCGGCAAGGTCGCCGCCGACTGGCGCGCGCATCCCGAGGCCCGCACCCACGACCTCCACCAGCGCCTGCTGAGGCTCTGGGTCGAGGCGGAGGTCGCGCGCATCAGCGGCATGCGGCTGCGCCAGAAGCTGGCCGTCGGCCGGCCCGGCCCCGAGGGCGCGGCGATGAAGCTGACGTTCGCGCGGCTGGCGCAGCATCTGTCCGGACTCGAGCTGGAGCTGCTCGGCGAGGAGGGCCTGCGCTACGAGAGCGGTCGCGGCTGGGAGATGGTCCGGCCCGACAAGGTCGACTTCACCGGGCGCGACGCGGGCTACCGCTACCTCCGCGCCAAAGGCAACTCCATCGAGGGCGGCACCTCCGAGATCCTGCGCAACATCGTCGCGGAGCGGGTGCTCGGCCTGCCCGCGGAGCCGCGCACCGACAAGGACGTCCCGTGGAAGGAGTCCGTCAGGTGAGCGAGCTGAACCTGCTGCCCACGCCGGACGAGGACGACCTGCGGTCGACCGTCGCCGGCTTCCTCGCGAAGCGCTGCGACACCGCCGCCATCCGCGACATGTACGACGGCGACCGCTCGGCCGCCGGCCCTGTCTGGCGGGGTCTCGCCGGTGAGCTCGGCCTGGCGGCCCTGCTCGTGCCCGAGGAGCTCGGCGGCGCCGGCGCGTCCGCGCGCGAGGCGGCCGTGGTGCTCGAGCAGGTCGGCGGGTCCGTCGCGCCGGCGCCCTTCCTCACCAGCGCCGTCGTCGCCACGACCGTCCTGCTCGCGGCGGATGCCACGGATGCTGCGCGCGACCTGCTCCGCGGCCTCGCCGCGGGGGAGCGCACCGCCGCGCTGGCAGTGCCGTTCAGCGCCGGAAGCGGCGGCGCCGTCCCGACGATGGCGGCGGAGGGCGACCGGGTCAGCGGCCAGGCGACCAGCGTCGCCGGGGCTCTCGAGGCCGACGTGCTGCTCGTGCCGGTCGCCGCCGACGGGGGCGTGGCCGTGCTCGCGGTGCGGGCCGCGGACGCGACCGTCGTGCCGGTGGAGTCGCTGGACATGAGCCGGCAGCTCGCCGACCTGAGCCTCGAAGGCGCGGCCGGGGAGGTCGTCGTACCTGCCGGGGCGGGGGCCGCGGCGATCGATCGCGCGCTCCTCACCGGGGCGGGTCTCCTCGCCTCGGAGCAGGTCGGCGTCGCCGCGTGGTGTCTGCTGACCACGGTCGCCTACCTCAAGGAGCGCCGGCAGTTCGGGCGTGTGGTCGGCGGCTTCCAGGCGCTCAAGCACCGCCTCGCCGACCTGTATGTCGCCGTCGAGTCGGCCAACGCAGCCGCCCGCTACGCCGCCGCCGCGCTGGCGGCCGACGACGCGGACGCCGAGCTGGCGGTGCACCTCGCCGCGTCGTACTGCGGGGATGCTGCGGTCCAGGCGGCGGAGGAGGCCGTCCAGCTGCACGGCGGCATCGGCATGACCTGGGAGCACCCGGCGCACCTCTACCTCAAGCGGGCGAAGTCGGCGCAGATCGCGCTCGGCGCGGCGGGCGCGCACCGCGACGCGATCGGTCGGCTGGTCGATCTTCCGGCGCCGGACTGATTGACAACTAGAACACGTTCTAACAGTCTTGCCGTTGCGGCCGCGCTCACACGCGCCGGCCCGGACGGGAGGACCCATGAGCACCGAGGCGTCGCCGCCGACCGACTTCCACATGCAGCGCTCCAGCCGCGACGTCGAGGCGTTCAAGGGCCGGCTCGAGGACTGGCTGGCCACGCGGCTGCCGTCCGGTGCGTCACCGCGGGTCACCCTCCATGCCGGCATCGAGGCGAACGGGCTGTCGTCGGAGACCGTGATGCTGGGCGTCGCCTGGACCCAGGACGGAGCCGAGCGCACCGGTGAGTACGTCGCCCGGGTCGCACCCGCCGAGCAGGACATCCCGGTCTTCTCCTCCTACGACCTGCAGGCGCAGTACGACGTCATCCGGCTCGTCGGCGAGCTGACCGACGTCCCGGTGCCGGCGGTGAGCTGGATGGAGCCGACCGGCGAGGTGATCGGGTCGCCGTTCTTCCTGATGGAGCGCGTCGACGGGATCGTCCCGCCGGACGTGCTGCCCTACACGTTCGGCGACAACTGGCTCTTCGACGCTCCCGAGGCCGACCGGCGCCGACTGCAGGACACCACGGTCGAGGTGCTGGCCAGGCTGCACGCCATCCCCGACCCGACCACGACCTTCGGCTTCCTCGAGCGCGAGCACGGGGGAGCGACGCCGCTCGCGCGCAATCTCGCCTGGCTGCGCGGCTGGTACGAGTGGGCGGCGGCCGACCTCGCCCGCTCCCCGCTGGTCGATCGCGCGCTCGCCTGGCTGGAGGCCCACCTGCCGGCGACGGACGACGCCGTCCTCTGCTGGGGCGATGCCCGGATCGGCAACGTGCTGTACCAGGACTTCGAGCCGGCGGCCGTTCTCGACTGGGAGATGGTCGCCCTCGGTCCGCGCGAGATGGACGTCTCGTGGCTGGTCTTCGCCCACCGGGTCTTCCAGACGATCACCGACATGCTCGGCCTGCCGGGCATGCCCGACTTCCTCGACGAGGAGTCGGTGCGGGCGTCGTACGAGCGGGCGGGCGGGGCGCCGCTCGGCGACCTGACCTGGTTCCACCTCTACAACGGCGTGATCTGGTGCGTGGTCTTCATGCGCACCGGCGTCCGCCAGATCCACTTCGGCGAGATCGAGCGGCCCGAGGACATCGAGGGCCTCTTCCACTGCAAGCCCCTGATCGAACAGCTCCTCCAGGAGGTCGGTGCATGAGCAGACCCACGGACGTCGCCGGGTCGCACGGCAGCCACGGCGAGTACGTCGGCCTCGGCCCCCTCGACGAGTACGCAGTCCACCAGCTCCCGCGGCCGGTCGCGTGGGCGGGGAGCAGCGACCGGCACTTCTACGACCGCAGCTACCTCAACTGCCACGACCGGACCGGCGACATCTTCCTGATCTCCGGGATGGGCTTCTACCCGAACCTCGGCACCAAGGACGCCTTCGTGCTGGTGCGCCGCGGGGACACCCAGACCGCGGTCCACCTCTCCGACGCGGCCGACCCGCGCGCCGCCGACCGGATGCAGCACCAGGTCGGCGGCTACCGGATCGAGGTCGTCGAGCCGCTGCAGCAGCTGCGGGTCGTGCTCGAGGAGACCGAGGGGATCGCCGTCGACCTGACCTGGCGCGGGCTCTTCCCGCCGATCCAGGAGCTGCCGCACGTGATGCGCCAGGGCTCCGGCACCGTGCTCGACGCGCAGCGCTTCGCCCAGGTCGGCACCTGGGAGGGCACGATCCACATCGACGGTGAGGACATCGCGGTCACGCCGGACGTCTGGACCGGCTCGCGCGACCGGTCCTGGGGCATCCGCCCGCAGGCCGAGCCGGTGCCGGCCGGCAAGCCGTCGGACCCGCCGTTCGACGGCATGTGGTGGCTCTACGTCCCGATCGCCTTCGAGGAGTTCTGCCTCTGCGTGATCGTGCAGGAGGCACCGGACGGCTACCGCACGGTCAACGACGCCACCCGGGTCTGGAAGGACGGCCGGGTCGAGCAGCTCGGCTGGCCGCGCATCACGGTCCGCTACGCCTCCGGCACGCGCGTGCCGACCGGCGCCACGCTGCTGTGCACCACGCCGCGCGGCGAGGAGGTCCGCTTCGAGGTGACCTCGCACCTGCCCGTCCCGATCCACGTCGGCGGCGGGTACGGCGGCGACTCCGACTGGGCCCACGGCAAGTGGTCGGGCCCGGCCTTCGCCGAGCGGGTCACCTACGACATCAACGACCCCGCCGTCGCCGGCCGCGTGATGTTCGGCGTGATCGACCACGTCGGGTCCGCGACCGTGCACGGCCCGGGTGCCGGCGTACCCGACGGGTCGGAGGGCTGGGGGCTCTTCGAGCACGGCGCCCTCGGCCGCCACGACCCGTCGGGCTTCGAGGACTGGTTCGACCTCGCACCCTGACCCCCGATGGTCGAGGAGGTTGCGCGGCAACCATCTCGAGACCAGGCAACGAAAGGCCCAGACATGACCCTCGACAGAGACACCCTCTTCATCGGCACCACGTGGACGAGGCCCGCGACCGACGCCGTGCTGGAGGTGGTGAGCCCGCACAGCGAGGAGGTGGTCGCGCGGGTGCCGGAGGGCTCGGCCGCCGACATCGACGCCGCCGTCGCGGCGGCCCGCAGGGCCTTCGACGAGGGCCCGTGGCCGCGGATGCGGCCCGAGGAGCGGATCGAGGTCGTGCAGACCCTCTCCGGCCTGTACGCCGCCCGCCTCGACGACATGGCCAGCGTCATCTCGACCGAGATGGGCTCGCCGATCTCGTTCAGCTCGCTGGCCCAGGCCCCCGCGCCGTGGATGCAGATCGAGGCCTTTCTCGCCATCGCACGCGAGTTCCCGTGGGAGGCGAGGCGGCCCGGGTCGCTCGGGTCCGACGTGGTGGTTCGGCACGAGCCGGTCGGGGTCGTCGCGGCCATCCCACCCTGGAACGTCCCGCAGTTCACGGTGCTGTCGAAGGTGGTCCCGGCGCTGCTCACCGGCTGCACCGTCGTGGTCAAGCCCGCCCCGGAGACGCCGCTGGACTGCTACCTGCTGGCCGAGCTGCTGGTCGAGGCCGGTGTGCCCGAGGGAGTGGTGTCGATCGTCGCCGGTGGCCGTGAGGTCGGTGAGCACCTGGTGCGCCACCCCGGCGTCGACAAGGTCGCGTTCACCGGCTCGACCGCGGCCGGTCGCAGGATCGGCGCGATCTGCGGCGAGCAGCTCAAGCGCTGCTCGCTCGAGCTCGGCGGCAAGAGCGCTGCGATCGTGCTGGACGACGCGGACCTCCCGACGGTGGTCGAGGGCATGAAGTTCCTCGGCGTGATGAACTCCGGCCAGGCCTGCGTCGCCCAGACCCGGGTGCTGGTCAGCCGCGAGCGCCACGACGAGGTGGCCGCGGCGCTGGCCGACGGCATCGGCGGGATGAGGGTCGGCGACCCGATGGACCCGGCGTCCGAGATCGGCCCGATGGTCGCGAAGCGGCAGCAGGAGCGGGTGGCGTCGTACATCTCGATCGGGGAGCAGGAGGGCGCGACCCTGCTCGCCGGTGGCCCCGGCATGCCGGACGGGCTCTCGTCGGGCTGGTACGTCCGACCCACGGTCTTCGGCAACGTCGACAACCGGATGCGGATCGCGCAGGAGGAGATCTTCGGCCCGGTCCTGTCGGTGATCGCGTACGACGACGTCGCCGACGCCGTGCGCATCGCCAACGACTCCGACTACGGCCTGGCCGGGACCGTCTGGACCGCCGACACCGAGGCCGGGCTCGACGTCGCGCGTCAGGTCCGCACCGGCACCTACGGCGTGAACACCTACACGATGGACTTCGCCGCGCCCTTCGGCGGCTTCAAGGCCTCCGGTGTCGGTCGGGAGTTCGGGCCGGAGGGGCTGTCGCAGTACACCGAGCTGAAGTCGGTCTACCTGCCTGGCCCCGGAGCCTAGGTCCTCCGGTCGCTGGTCGCTGGTCGCCGGTTGTTGGGCGGCGGCGGGTGCTGTAACACGTCGTCGGTGTGCCTTTGGTGGGTGGCGGGTGCTGTAACACGCCGTCGGTGTGCCTAGTAAGCCGTCCACTGCTCTGGTACGTCGCTGCAACGGCGTACCAGAGCAGTCAACGACCGACTACTTCAGCGGACGACGTGTTACAGCAGCGGATCACCGACCAGATCCCCGAACAACGTGTTACAGCGCCAGCCCGCGGACGTTTGACACCAACCACCCATCTGTCGAGACAGTGTGTCGCACTTCGCGCCTGATACCGGTTCTACCGGCCGGTAACCGGGAGTACCCTCACGGGCATGAGCGCCTCGAATCCCTCGCCCGAGCCCCTCGTCGAAGGTCCGCGTGACCCCGAGCACGACCCGCGCGCGGCGTACGTGCTGGAGCCGGCCCACGTGGCGCGGCTGACCGACCGAGTGCTGTCGACGACCGGGCGGACCCTGCCGCTCACCTCGCCGCTGGACGGCGCGCCGCTGGCGCACATCCCGCAGTCGAGCACCGAGGACGTCGCCGAGGCTTACGCCCGCGCCCGCGCCGCGCAGAAGGCCTGGGCGAGGACGCCGCTCGAGCAGCGCAGCGCCGCCCTGCTCCGCCTCCACGACATCGTCCTGGACCGCCTGCCCGAGATCCTCGACCTCATCACGCTGGAGTCCGGCAAGGCCCGCAAGCACGCGTACGACGAGGCGCTGCACGTCGCGCTCACCGCCCGTTACTACGCGCGCAAGGCCCACCAGCACCTCGACAGCCGCCGTCGCGCCGGCGTCATCCCGGTGCTGACCCGCGTCGACCACAACCGTGTGCCCAAGGGTGTCGTCGGCATCATCTCGCCCTGGAACTACCCGCTCACGATGGCGATCTCCGACGGCCTCCCGGCCCTGATGGCCGGCAACGCGGTCGTCACCAAGCCGGACGCGCAGACCATGCTGACCGCGCTCCTGGGTGCGGAGATGATCGAGCAGGCG
Organism: Nocardioidaceae bacterium; assembly: GCA_009780515.1. Taxonomy (GTDB): domain Bacteria; phylum Actinomycetota; class Actinomycetes; order Propionibacteriales; family Nocardioidaceae; genus Nocardioides. The sequence goes on from WQZX01000020.1 coordinate 29,931, forward strand.
GGCTTCCCGCGCGACCTCTGGGTCGTCGTCGCAGGCCCGGGCCGTGAGCTCGGCACGCCGATGATCGAGCGCTCCGACTACATCTGCTTCACCGGCTCCACCGCGACCGGCAAGATCATCGCCAAGCAGTGCGCCGAGCAGCTGATCGGCTGCTCGCTCGAGCTCGGCGGCAAGAACCCGATCCTGGTGCTGCGCGACGCGGACGTCGAGAAGGCCGCCGAGGGGGCGGTGCGGGCCAGCTTCTCCAACGCGGGCCAGCTCTGCGTCTCGACCGAGCGGATGTTCGTCGCCGACCAGGTCTACGACCGGTTCGTCGAGCGGTTCGTCGCCCGCACCGAGGCGATGAGTCTCGGTGCCGGCCTCGACTGGGAGATCGACATGGGGCCGCTCATCTCCGAGGACCAGCTCGACACCGCCGTCGCGCACGTCGACGACGCGGTCGCGAAGGGTGCCCGGGTGCTGGCCGGCGGCAACGCGCGACCCGATATCGCGCCGTACTTCTTCGAGCCGACGATCCTCGAGGGGGTCACGCCCGAGATGACCTGCTTCGGCAACGAGACGTTCGGTCCGGTCGTGTCGATCTACCGCTTCCACGACGAGGCCGACGCGATCGCGCGCGCCAACGACGGCGAGTACGGTCTGAACGCCTCGATCTACAGCCAGGACGGCAAGCGTGCGCGCGAGCTGGCCAAGCAGGTCAAGTGCGGCACTGTGAACATCAACGAGGGCTTCGCGTCGGCCTTCGGCAGCATCGACTCCCCGATGGGTGGCATGCGGGAGTCAGGGATGGGCCGGCGACAGGGCGCCGAGGGCATCCATCGCTACACCGAGTCGCAGACCGTCGCGACGCAGCGCGTCATCAAGGTGGCGCAGAACTTCGGCATGTCCGCCGAGGCGCATGCCAAGCTCATGACGCTGAGCCTGCGCGTCCTGAAGAAGCTGGGTCGCGCCTGATGGGCTCGCACGCCGCCTTCGACTACGACGTCGTCGTCATCGGCTCGGGCTTCGGTGGCTCGGTCTCCGCGTTGCGACTGACCGAGAAGGGCTACAAGGTTGCGGTCCTCGAGGCCGGCGCCCGGTTCGAGGACAAGGACTTCGCCACGAACTCCTGGGACCTCAAGCGGTTCCTCTTCAACCCGGCCATCGGCGCTTACGGCATCCAGCGCATCGACATGGTCAAGGACTGCCTGATCCTGGCCGGCGCCGGCGTGGGCGGCGGGTCACTGGTCTACGCCAACACCCTGTACGAGCCGCTCGACCCGTTCTACACCGACCCGTCGTGGTCCCACATCACCGACTGGAAGACCGAGCTGGCGCCGTACTACGACCAGGCCAAGCGCATGCTCGGCGTCGTCACGAACCCCGTCGTGACCCCCTCCGACGAGGAGATGAAGAAGCTCGCCGGCCAGTTCGGCAAGCAGGACACCTACCACGCGACACCGGTCGGCGTCTTCTTCGGCGGACCCGACGGCCGCGCCGGCGGCGAGGAGCACGACGACCCGTACTTCGGCGGCGTCGGCCCGCGTCGTACGACGTGTCGGAACTGTGGCGAGTGCATGACAGGGTGCCGGCACAACGCCAAGAACACCCTGGTCAAGAACTATCTCTACCTGGCCGAGCAGAACGGCGCGGTGGTCCACCCGCTCACCACCGTCACCGATGTCAGGCCGCTGGCGGGCGGTGGGTACGAGATCACGGCGCGGTGGACCAAGGCCAAGCTGTCGCGCAAGAGCGCCGTGAAGACGTTCCGCGCCGAGCAGGTCATCTTCTCGGCGGCCGCGCTCGGCACCCAGAAGCTGCTGCACAAGCTGAAGACCGAGGGCTCGCTGCCCGACATCTCCGACCGGCTCGGCGTGCTGACCCGTACCAACTCCGAGTCGCTGCTCGGCGCCATCGCTCCGAAGGAGGCGGGCGCCGACTTCACCGAAGGTGTCGCCATCACATCCTCGTGGCACCCGGACGAGGTGACCCACATCGAGCCCGTCCGCTACGGCAAGGGCTCCAACGCGATGTCACTGATGCAGACCGTGCTCAGCGACGGCGGCCCCGGCCGCTTCAAGCGGTGGCTTCGCGACTACGCCGCGATGTTCAAGAAGCCCAGCAACCTCACGGATCTCTACGACCTCAAGCACTGGTCGGAGCGCACGGTGATCCTGCTGGTCATGCAGACCCTGGACAACTCGATCACGACGTTCCGCAAGAAGTCGCCGCTCGGGTTCTCCTACATGTCCTCGCGTCAGGGGCACGGCGGCCAGAACCCGTCGTGGATCCCGGTCGCCAACGAAGCGGTCCGCAAGCTCGCCGAGAACATCGGCGGCATCGCCGGCGGCACCGTGGGCGAGCCGTTCAACGTCCCGCTCACCGCGCACTTCATCGGTGGCTGCACGATCAGCGACTCTCCGGAGACCGGCGTCGTCGACGCCTACCACCGCATGTGGGGGTACGACGGCCTGCACGTCGTCGACGGTTCGACGATCTCGGCCAACCTCGGGGTGAACCCGTCGCTCACGATCACCGCGCAGGCCGAGCGGGCGCTCAGCTTCTGGCCCAACAAGGGGGAGACCGACACCCGGCCGAGCCTGGGCGCGGGCTACGAGCGGATCCAGCCCGTGGCGCCGAAGGCGCCCGTCGTACCGGACGATGCTCCGGCGGCTCTGCGCTTGCCGATCGTGGGGGTCAACTGATCCAATTGGGGTGCCTGGAAGTTCTGCGGGACCGGCGTAACCCGCCGATTCACGTCTCGTTGACCTAGCGAGCCCGGGAATCACGCTCCCTCCCGACGCCCGGGCTCGGTCCAGGCGCTGTCCATCAGTGCATGGACAACCAGGGCCCGACCACCCTCCCTCCCCGGTCGGGCCCTGGCGTGCATTTCGGGCGGCCGCGGAGTCGACGCAGCGCCGCGCAGCCCCTGTGGAGGTCGTCGCTGAATGCACATCAGCGACGATCTCGTCAGGTACGACGGGGAGTCCGCCCGTCCCGCCCCCGCCGATAGGATTCGCGCCATGAGCGTCCCTGAGCACGACCTGGTCCTCGTCGTCGACTTCGGGGCGCAGTACGCGCAGCTGATCGCGCGGCGGGTGCGCGAGGCGAAGGTCTACTCCGAGATCGTGCCGCACAGCATGCCGGTGGCGGAGATGCTCGCGAAGCAGCCGAAGGCGATCGTGCTGTCCGGCGGCCCCTCGTCGGTGTACGCCGAGGGCGCGCCGGGCATCGACGACGCGATCTTCGAGGCGGGCACGCCTGTGTTCGGCATGTGCTACGGCTTCCAGCTGATGGCGCTCGGGATGGGTGGCACCGTCGACAACAACGGTGCGCGTGAGTACGGCCGGACGCCGGTCACCGTCGGCGCGCCCGGCACGCTGCTGGCCGACGTACCTGCCAGCCACAACGTGTGGATGTCGCACGGCGACTCGGTCAGCCAGGCGCCGGAGGGGTTCACCGTGCTGGCGTCGACCGCCGGCACCCCGGTCGCGGCGTTCGAGGACGTCGAGCGCGGCTTCGCGGGTGTGCAGTGGCATCCCGAGGTGCTCCACTCCGAGCACGGGCAGCGGGTGCTCGAGCACTTCCTCTGGGACATCGCCGGCTGCCGTCAGACGTGGACGATCGGCAACATCGCCGAGGAGCAGGTCGAGCGCGTCCGGGCGCAGGTCGGCGAGGCCGGCCGGGCCATCTGCGGCCTCTCCGGCGGTGTCGACTCCGCCGTCGCGGCCGCGATCGTGCAGAAGGCCATCGGTGACCGCCTCACCTGCGTGTACGTCGACCACGGACTCATGCGCAAGGACGAGACCGAGCAGATCGAGCGCGACTTCGTGGCCGCGACCGGCGCCAGGCTGGTCGTCGTCGACGCGGAGAAGCAGTTCCTCGCCGCGCTCGCCGGCGTCTCCGACCCCGAGACCAAGCGCAAGATCATCGGCCGGGAGTTCATCCGCTCCTTCGAGGGCGCCGAGATCGAGGTCATCAAGGACGCTCCCGAGGGCACGAAGGTCGGCTTCCTGGTCCAAGGCACGCTCTACCCGGACATCGTCGAGTCGGGCCACGGCTCCGGCACCTCGACGATCAAGTCCCACCACAACGTCGGCGGGCTGCCCGAGGACCTCGAGTTCGAGCTGGTCGAGCCGCTGCGCGAGCTGTTCAAGGACGAGGTCCGGGCCGTCGGTGCCCAGCTCGGGCTGCCCGAGGTCATCGTCCAGCGCCAGCCGTTCCCCGGCCCCGGCCTCGGCATCCGGATCATCGGCGAGGTGACCCGCGAGCGCCTCGACATCCTCCGGGAGGCCGACGCGATCGCCCGCGAGGAGATGACCGCAGCCGGTCTCGATCGCGACATCTGGCAGTGCCCGGTGGTGCTGCTGGCCGACGTACGGTCCGTCGGGGTGCAGGGCGACGGCCGCACCTACGGCCACCCGGTCGTGCTGCGTCCGGTCACCTCCGAGGACGCGATGACCGCCGACTGGGCCCGCCTCCCGTACGACGTCCTCGAGCGCATCTCCACCCGGATCACCAACGAGGTGGCCGAGATCAACCGGGTCACCCTCGACGTCACCTCCAAGCCGCCCGGCACGATCGAGTGGGAGTGAGCGTGATGGCCGGGCGGCTTGCCGACCGCCTGCTGGAGGCGCACGTCGCGCACGAGGTGGCCGCGCTGCGCGAGCGACCGGCGCAGCTCGCCGTGGCCGAGCTGGACCGCCTGCTCGGGCTCGCCGGCGGCGTACGCCTCGACGACGTGCTGGGCCGTGACCAGGTCAAGGGTGTCGCGCTCAAGTACGTCGCCAGCCACCGCCTGCCCGGCGCGATCCCGGAGGTCGCCGGCGAGATCGCCAGGCGCGTGCGCTCCCACCCGGCCAACGACATCCCGCTCGGCGAGCTCGTCGAGCGGCGCCAGGTCGAGGAGCTCGTGACCGTGGTGTCCGAGCTCCGCACCCTGCGCAACCGGCTGCTCAGCGGGCTGGTCTCCAGTCCGGGGCTGCACGCCGGGGTGGGCGGGCTCGTGCACGGCGTCGCCACCGGCGGGGTGCGGCAGGGCCTGCGGATCGCCCGACGGGTGCCGGGCCTCGGCACGGGCATCGGCCTCGGGGAGCGGGCCGCCGGCGGCCTGGTCGAGGGTCTGGACCGGCGCAGCCGCGAGCTCGCCGAGCACGGCGCCGGTGTCCTGCTCGGCTACCTCGGCGACCGCGCGCTGCCCGACGTCTCGGACGAGGAGCTGCGGGCAGCGGTGCTGGAGGTCTGGGACGCCGTCTCGACCCGGCCCGTCCGGGAGCTGACCGACGCCGTCTCCGACGAGCAGGTCATCGACATGTGCGGTGCGGTCTACTCCCTCTGGCTCGACCTCCGGACCTCGCCGTACATCAGCGCGCTGGTGGAGGCGGGTGTCGACCACTTCTTCGACACCTACGGCCAGACGCCGCTGGGCGACCTGCTCGCCGAGTTCGGCATCCAGCGATCCGACCTGGCCGAGGAGGCCGAGCGCTTCGTGCCGTCGGTCGTCGCCGGGCTCGACCGCGCCGGCCTGCTCGAGGAGCTGGTCCGGCCCCGCCTGGCCGACTTCTACGCCTCCGACGCCGCCCGCGAGCTGCTGGACGCTCGGGACGAATGACCGGCCTGAGATCGTCGGAGCCGGCGGCCCGTCAGGACGGACCGCCGGCTCCGACGAAGCTCATTTGAAGATGCTGACGCCTCCCGGGCCGACCAGCAGACCGACCACGATCAGCACGATTCCCCAGAGGATCGCTCCTCGGAGCAGGCTGACGATTCCCGCGATGACCAACACCACGGCGATCAACCACAGAATGAAGTCCATCGTTCCCTCCTCGTTGAGTGGGCCGGTGGGCCCGCACCTCGGTACCCGCATCCGTGCCTTTCACGCACGGCGAGTCCGGGATCGGAGGTGGACGATCAGTCCGTGTCGTCGTCGATGACGTGGACGGCGGCCTCCTCGGCGCTCGCCGCCGCCCCGTCGATGCCGACGTCGTCGCCCACGAGATCCTTCTCGGTGTCCTCGCCGAGCCCCTCGTCCGGGTCGACGAGCCGGCCGGCCCGCAGGCGTCCGACCTCGTGCTCGCCGGCCGCCTCGGCCTCGTCGGGTTCGCCGTCCCCGGCGTAGGGGTCGGGATCGGGGTCCTCCTCGGCCAGCCGCCGGTCGAGCGGCTCGGAGTGCTCGGCCTCCCAGGCGGTGTTGCCCCACCGCTGGCCGGCGGAGTAGCGCTCGGGCGGGGAGTATCCGCGGTCGAGCTCGTCCTCGACATCAGGGTCGTCGAGCGTGTCCCCGGGCTCGAGCTGGTCCTCGTCGTCGACGCTGTAGTCGCCGTAGCTCTCGTTGTCGTTGGAAGTCATCGGTGCTCCTCCTCGTCCGCCGGGGACACCCAACGTACGGCGCGGCGCGGACACGCGAAAGGCCCGGTGGTCAGGGGGATGCGCGCAGGTCGGTGCTCTCCGCCGCCAGGAGCACGGCGCCCACCAGGCTGGCGCGCTCGCCGAGCTGGCTGGCCCTGATCGGGGTGCCGGAGGCGGAGTCGAGGGCGTGGCGTCGCAGCCCGACCCGGGCGGGCTCGAGCAGGGTGTCGCCGGCCTTGACCATCTCGCCGCCGACGACCACGACCTCGGGGTTGACGAGGTTCACGATCGTGGCGAGCGCCCAGCCGAGGTGCAGGCCGGCGTCCTCGAGCGCGCGACGTGCGGAGACGTGACCGCGGTCGGCCGCGGCGACGATCTCGTTGAAGTCCGCGTCGGGCAGGGTGTCGGCGAGGAGGTGCTCGAGCGTCGAGGTGGAGGCGTAGGCCTCGAGGCAGCCGCGGCTGCCGCACCGGCAGAACGGACCCTGTTCGTCGAGGGTCAGGTGGCCGATCTCGCCGGCGGTGCCCTCGGCGCCGTGGAAGACCTGGTCGTCGAGGATCAGGCCCGCGCCGACGCCGGAGGAGATCTTCACGAACACGGCGTGCCGGCAGCCGTGGGCCACGCCGACGCGGTGCTCCGCGAGCGCTCCGAGGTTGGCGTCGTTCTCCACCCGCACGGGGGCGTCGAAGACGGCGGCAGCCACTGCGCGGGCGTCGGTGTTCTCCCAGCCGGGGAAGATGGCCGGCGTACCGATGGTGTCGTGGATCACCGGTGCCGGCAGGCCCAGCCCGACCTTGCGCAGCGTCGCACCCGCGGGCACGAGCGTCTCGGCGATCGCGCGCGCCTGCCTGAGGGCGTCCCGCGGGCCGAGCGGGGCCGCGAGCACCCGCCGCTCCTCGCCGATCAGCCGTCCGGTGAGGTCGCCGACGGCCACGGACAGGTGGCGGTGGCCGAAGTCCACGCCGACGACGACGCCCGCGTCGCGGGCCAGCCGGACCGAGGAGCCGCGGCGTCCGGAGCCGGCGCGGGTCTCGACCAGGCCCTGCGCGGCGAGGTCGCGCACGATGTTCGAGATCGTCGCCCTGGCCAGGCCGGTGGCGCGGGCGAGCTCGGCCTGGGTGTGCGCGGTCGGGGCCTGGCCTCCGGGCCGGTCGGGGGCGGACTGGCGCAGCACGTCGAGCACGCGCTGCTCGTTGGCGAGGCGCAGCGCTGCCGCGGACCCCGCGGGGGTCTCGGCGGCACCGCTGGTCATGGGCAAAGGGTGCACGCACCACCGAAGAATGGTCAAGTGGTGTCCATTAAGCATCCGAAGATCATGAAAAGGTCACGGTTTGTGTTCGGCACTTGACCACTAAGGCTGTGAGACCCGACACTCAGAGGCGCACGACGCTCGACTCTCCCGAGCCCAGACCCTCGATGAGGAGGACCATGTCCAACAACGTCCGCCGTGGCGCCTTCGTGGCCGCCGCGCTCCTGGCCGGAACCGCCGGCCTCGCCGCCTGTGGCAGCAGCAACAACAACAGCAGCAGCTCCGGTTCGGGTTCGGGCTCGGCGAATGTGACCGCGGCCTGCTCGCTGAGCAACCCGCCCAAGAGCACGGCCGCCTCGCTGCCGTCCGGCGGCGCGGTCTCCAAGGCCTCCGGCAAGGTCGGCGTGATCCTGCCCGACACGACCTCGTCCACGCGCTACCAGCTCTTCGACAAGCCGCTGCTGACCAAGCAGCTGACCGCGGTCGGCCTCACGCCCGACGTGCAGAACGCCCAGGGCGACAAGGCGAAGTTCGCCCAGATCGCGAGCACCATGATCGGTGAGGGCGTGAAGGTCCTCATCATCGACTCGATCGACGCCGCGTCCGGCGCCGGCGTCGAGCAGCAGGCCAAGCAGGCCGGCATCCCGGTCATCGACTACGACCGCGTCAACGGTGGCGGCAGCGCGAGCTACTACGTCTCCTTCGACAACGAGGACGTCGGTCGCCTCCAGGCCCAGACGCTGGTGGACTGCCTCGACGCCCAGCACGTCTCGAACCCGAACATCATCATGATGAACGGCGGCACCGACACCGACCACAACGCGGTGCTCTTCAAGCAGGGCGCGCACGAGGTGCTCGACCCGCTGCAGCAGAAGGGCAAGCTCAAGATCGCGGCCGAGGCCACCGTCAAGGGCTGGAACACCGCTGAGGCGCCGACCGATTTCAACGGCGCGCTGAGCTCGGCCAACAACAACGTGCAGGGCATCGTCGCCGCCAACGACGACATCGCCAACGCCGTCATCGGTGTGCTCAAGGAGCGTGGCCTCGACGGCCGCGTCGCGATCACCGGTCAGGACTCCCAGGTCGAGGGTCTGCAGAACGTCGTCACCGGCAAGCAGTCGATGACGATCTTCAAGAACATCTCGATCGAGGCCCAGGCCACCGCGCAGCTCGCCGCCGCGCTCGCCAACGGCACCAACCCGAGCAAGGCCGGGCTGAAGCTCTCCCCGCTCGACGACGGCACGGGTCGCAAGATCCAGGCCCTGCTGCTCCCGCCCGAGGTCATCACCCAGGCCAACGTCGAGGACGTCGTCAAGGCCAAGGCCCTGACCGCGGCCGAGATCTGCAAGGGCATCACGAGCGACTGCCAGAAGCTGGGCGTGAAGTAGCCCGCTGATCCATCAACCGATTCCGCGCGTGGCGGCTGGACCCCGATCGAGTCCGGCCGCCACCGTGGCGTCATCCACCATCGCGCGGCCCGGGAGGCGACCGTGACAGAACCGATCCTCAAGATCACCGGGCTCAACAAGAGCTTCGGCCCGGTGCACGTGCTCCACGACGTCGACCTCAGCCTGTACCCGGGCGAGGTCACCGCGCTCGTCGGCGACAACGGCGCCGGCAAGTCCACGCTCGTCAAGTGCATCGCGGGCATCAACAGCATCGACACCGGCCAGATCGCGTTCGAGGGCCGTCCGGTCACCATCAGCGACCCGCGCCACGCCACCGCGCTGGGCATCGAGTTCGTCTACCAGGACCTCGCGCTGGCCGACAACCTCGACATCACCCAGAACATGTTCCTGGGCCGTGAGACCACCAAGCTGGGATGGTTCCTCTCCGACGGCGAGATGGAGCAGAAGGCGCGCGAGACCCTCGCGAGCCTCTCGGTGCGGACCGTCTCCTCGGTCCGGCAGTCGGTCGCCCGGCTGTCCGGCGGCCAGCGACAGACCGTCGCGATCGCCAAGGCGGTGCTGTGGAACAGCAAGGTGGTCTTCCTCGACGAGCCCACCGCCGCTCTCGGCGTCGCGCAGACCGCCGAGGTCCTCGCGCTCGTACGCCGTCTGGCGGACCAGGGCCTCGCGGTCGTCCTCATCTCGCACAACATGAACGACGTCATGCAGGTCTCCGACCGCGTGGCGGCGCTCTACCTCGGCCGCGTGGCCGCGGAGGTGCAGACCAGGGAGACCTCCACGACCCAGATCGTCGAGCTCATCACGTCCGGACGCAGCGGAGACATCGGCCTCACCCCGGCCGAGGCCCGCGAGAACATCTGAGGTGGCCCGCATGTCCTCGACCGATTCCCTCGACAAGGCGCGCCCGGAGCGCGCCAGCGAGTTCTCCCTCGACCTCGAGCGCCGCGGCCTGCGCGAGGCCGCCGCCGAGTGGTGGGTCAAGGTGCGCTCGGGCGAGCCCGGCGCACTGCCATCGATCATCGGCCTGATCGTGCTCGGCGCGATCTTCTACTTCTCGGTCAGCTCGCAGTTCCTGTCGTCGTACAACCTCGGCACGGTGCCCGGGCAGGGCGCCTACATCGCGGTGATCGCGCTGGGCCTGGTCTTGGTGCTGCTGCTCGGCGAGATCGACCTGTCGGCCGGCACGTCCGGCGGTGCCTGCGCGACCATCGCGGCGGTGGCCGTCAACAGCGGCCACCTGCACCACGGACTGCCGGACCTCTTCTACTGGTGCCTGGTGATCGGCATGGTCGCGGCCATCGGGGTCGCGGTATGGCTGAAGGTCTGGCTGGGCGCGGCGCTCGCGCTGATCGGCGAGGTCCTGATCCTGACCAACCTGACCCAGCACCTCGTGGTCGCGATGATCATGGCGATCTGCGTCGGCGCGGCGATCGGCATCCTCAACGGCGTGCTCGTCGCGAAGGTCGGCATCCCCAGCTTCGTCGCGACGCTGGCGCTGTTCCTCGCGTGGGGCGGCGTGGTGAAGTTCGGCCTCAAGAACCAGCCGATCGGTGTCTCGGGCTACAACTTCTGGCACGACCTGACCTACGGCAACCTCACGCCGACGATCAGCTGGATCTTCACGATCGTGCTCGTGGTGGCCTACCTGGGTTGGACGACGTTCCGCTCGATCCGGCTGGCGCGGGCCGGTCTCGCGCACGAGGCGCTCGACCTGGTGCTGGTCCGGGGCGGCCTGCTCACGGTGGTCGCGATCGTCGTCACGGTGTGGGCGGTCCGCAACCGCAACCCGTCTGCGGCGTCGTACCTCCTCATCCAGGGCATCCCGGTGCCGGCGGCGATCGCGATCGTGCTGATGATCGTCTGCACGCTCGCGCTGACCAAGACGACCTGGGGCCGCCACCTCTACGCGACCGGCGGCAACGCCGAGGCCGCCCACCGTGCCGGCATCGACGTGGTCAAGATCAAGGTCTCGGCCTTCATGCTGTGCTCGATGTTCGCGGCGCTCGGCGGCATCCTGCTGGCGTCGTACCAGTCGTCGGTGGCGCTGGACCTGGGCAGCGGCAACGTGCTGCTCTTCTCCGTCGCCGCGGCCGTCATCGGCGGGACCTCGCTGTTCGGCGGGCGCGGCCGGCCGCGCGACGCGATCCTCGGTGCCCTGGTGATCACGGTGATCCCGTACGGCCTCTCGCTCAAGCCGAGCATCGACCCGGCCTGGCAGGAGGTCATCACCGGCATCGTGCTGCTGCTCGCGGCCAGCGTCGACGCGATCTCGCGGAGGCGCGCACCGCGGCTCTGACGCCGCCGGGACATGACGGACGAGGCCCGCACCGACCGGTGCGGGCCTCGTCCGCTTCCGTGCCGGAAGCGCGCGGGCTCCGTCGGCGGTCGGGTGTGTCAGCCGCGAGCGGGAGGTACGGCGTACAGGGTGGTGCGCTCGCGGACCGGCCGGCCGATCCCCGCCCCGATCTCCTCCAGCTCGGCGACCGTCTTGGCGGAGCCGTGCTCGGAGCCGGCCATGCGCGAGATCGTCTCCTCCATGAGCGTGCCGCCGAGGTCGTTCGCGCCGGCCTTGAGCATCGCGCGGGTGCCGTCGACGCCGAGCTTGACCCAGCTGGTCTGGATGTTGTCGACGCGGCCGTGCAGCATGATCCGCGCCATCGCGTGCACCGCGAGGTTGTCGCGGAGGGTGGGGCCGGGTCGCGCGACGCCGGCGAGGTAGATCGGCGCGCTGGTGTGCACGAACGGCAGCGGCACGAACTCGGTGAACCCGGCGTTGCCGTGCTCGCGTGCCTTGTCCTGCACGTCCTTGAGGACGTTGAGGTGGCCGACCCAGTGGCGCGGGTTGTCGACGTGGCCGTACATCATCGTGCTCGTCGTCGGGAGCCCGATCCGGTGGGCCGTCGAGACGATCTCGATCCAGGTGCGTGCCGGCAGCTTGCCCTTGGTCAGCACCCAGCGGACCTCGTCGTCGAGGATCTCGGCGGCGGTGCCCGGGAGGCTCCCCAGGCCGGACTCGCGGGCCTTGATCAGGAAGTCCTCGATGGACAGGCCCGTGCGGGCCGTGCCGTTGACGACCTCCATCGGGCTGAAGGCGTGGACGTGCATCTCCGGCACGCGCTGCTTCACGGCGTGCGCGATGTCGAAGTACGCCGACGAGGGCAGCTCGGGATCGATCCCGCCCTGCATGCACACCTCGGTGGCGCCGAGGTCCCAGGCCTCCTGCGCGCGGTCGGCCACCTCGTCGTACGAGAGGGAGTAGGCGTCGGCGTCGCTGCGGCGCTGGGCGAAGGCACAGAACCGACATCCGACGTAGCAGACGTTGGTGAAGTTGATGTTCCTGTTGACGACGTAGGTGACGTCGTTGCCGACCGTCTCCTTGCGGAGGTCGTCGGCCAGCCGGGTGACCTCGCGCAGCAGGTCGCCCTCGGCGGTCATCAGCGTCAGCGCGTGCTCGTCGGAGAGGTTGGCGGGGTCGGCCTCTGCTGCCTTGAGGGCGGATAGTCCCTGACGAAAAGCACCTGAATTTCCGGAACTTCGGTGCTTTTCGTCAGGGACTACAACTCCTGGGGCCTGTGAGGTCTGTGAGGCGGCCTCGCGCACCGCGTCCCAGTCGCCGTACACGCTGCCGAAGTCGGAGCGGCGGTCGGTGCTGCGGCCCTCGGTGTCGACGGATGCGTGCAGGTCGGTGCGGCCGGCGGACTCGAAGCCGCCGTCGGGCTCCTGCCACGGCAGCCCCTCGGGACGTACGCCGGGGACGGCCAGCCCGTCCGGCCCCGCCAGCGCCGCGATGTGGCCGGTGATGCGGGGGTCGAGCCAGGCCTCGCCGCGCTGGAGCGCGCCGACGACGTACTCGGGGTGGACGGTGAGCCGGGCGCGGAGGTCGAAGCCGCACCCCGCGGTGATCGAGCGCAGTCGCTCGAGCGAGGGCCAGGGGCGCTCGGGGTTGACGTGGTCGGGGGTCAGCGGCGAGACGCCGCCCCAGTCGTCGACGCCGGCGTCGAGCAGGGCGCGGCACTCGGCGAGGTCGACGAGGTTCGGCGGAGCCTGCACGCGCGCCTTGGGTCCGAGCACCAGTCGGGTCACGGCGATCGCGGCGCGGTAGTCGTCGAGCGCGAGATCGTCGGTGTGGCGCATCGCGGTGTCGGGCTTGGCGCGGAAGTTCTGGACGATGACCTCCTGCACGGCGCCGTACGCGCGCATCGTCGCGCGGAGGGCGAAGATCGTCTCGGCGCGCTCCTCGAGGGTCTCGCCGATGCCGACCAGCAGACCGGTGGTGAACGGGATCGAGTGGCGGCCGGCGTCCTCGAGGACGCGCAGGCGTACGTCGGGATCCTTGTCCGGCGACCCGAAGTGCGCGAGGCCCCTGGTCTCGAACAGCCGCCTGCTGGTGGTCTCGAGCATCATCCCCATCGACGGTGAGACGGGCTTGACTCGGTTGAGCTCCTCCCACGACATCACGCCCGGGTTGAGGTGGGGCAGCAGACCGGTCTCCTCGAGCACCCGGATCGCCATCGCCCGGATGTAGGCGAGCGTCGAGTCGTAGCCCTGCTCGTCCAGCCAGGCCTGCGCCTCGGGCCAGCGGTCCTCGGGCCGGTCGCCGAGGGTGAAGAGCGCCTCGAGGCAGCCCATCTGCGCACCCTCGCGGGCGATGTCGAGGATCTCGTCGGGCGAGAGGTACGGCGCCCGCCCCTCCCGGGCCGCCTGGCCGGGCGTCTCCACGAAGGTGCAGTAGTGGCAGCGGTCGCGGCAGAGTCTGGTGACCGGGATGAAGACCTTGGGGGAGTAGGTGACGACACCGGGTCGCCCGGCGGCGGTCAGGCCGGCGTCGCGGACGCGGCCGGCGGCGGCCGTGAGCCGGTCGAGGTCCGGGCCGGTCGCGGCGAGGAGCACGGTCGCCTCGGCGACGTCGACGGCCGCTCCGCGCTCGACGCGTGCGAGTGCGCGGCGGATCTGCTGGGGGGTCGGCTGCGAGATCGGCGAAGTCATCGCGTCCCACGATATCGGGCCGCCACGACGGCTAGAACCTGTTCTATTTCGTGATCAGTCGGGGATGACCGCGGTCAGGCCCTTGGTCGTGGCCGTGTAGTGGTCGGTGAAGCCGTTCGGGGTCGTGTAGCGGAACAGGATGTCCTTGCCCGTGAAGCCCCTGCCATCGCCGTTGACCGCGAGCGGGACGGTGCAGGCGTGCTTGGTGAAGTTGCAGTCGCCGCCGTTGTCGGAGAACGTCACGCGGAGCGTCGAGAAGGACTTGAAGCCGTTGGCGTGCAGTGCCCACGTGGTGCAGTCGCTGCCGTCGGTGCACTTGGCGAGCCTCGACCAGTAGAACCCCTTGGCCTTCGACGTGCCGCAGGCGCGGGTGGAGCCGGAGCTCGTCGATCCCCAGCCGTAGTGGGCCTTCAGGGTCGCCTGCACGCAGACCTGCTGGCCGCCCTGGCCGGCGTCGGCCCTGTAGTGCGCCCCGGCGACCTTGGCGATGCTGCCGTCGGGAGTGCGGACGCTGAGCGAGGTGCTCGCGTTGCTGGTGTTCGGCAGGGTGAAGGCGAAGTCGACGGCGCGGTACGCCGGCGTCGCCTTGGCGGTCGGGTTCGCGACGCCGGTGTGGTAGCACGCGTCGAGCTTGGCGGCCGCGTCCCGCTTGGC
>WQZX01000021.1 GCA_009780515.1 Nocardioidaceae bacterium
GGAGCGAGCGGACCCGCGCGGGCTGCCAGGGCACCTGCCGCGCGACGCCGGCGGGGCCGGCGACCAGGGTGCGCGCCGGCTCGAGATGCGGCAGCGCGGCCACGATCGCGGCCCGCACGCTCGCGTGCCAGGCGTCGACCACGACGACGAGGTCGGGCTCGGGGCCGCCGTACACCAGCTCCACCTCGGCGGGCCGGGTCAGCGTGCGTCGTACCCCTCGCAGGGGTCGGCGGCCGTCCTGCCAGCGCTGCCAGGCGGCGAGGTCGCGTGGGTGGTCGATCACCGGAGCATCTCCTCGAGCACGGCGACCCGGTGGTCGAAGGTGTGCTCGGCCAGCGTCCGCCGCCGCGCCGCCTCGCGCAGGCCCTCGGCCCACACGCGGTCGCGGGAGGCCCGCTCGCACAGGCCGACCAGCTCGTCGAGGCCGTCGAAGACCGCGACCTCGCGGCCGGGCTCGTAGAGCTCGCCCACGTCGGCCCGGTCGATCAGCTGCACCGCCCCGACCCCGCAGGCCTCGAAGGTGCGCATCGTGAAGCCGTCCTGGTCGCCGTGGACGTTGAGCGCCGCGACCCCGTCGGCCATCAGCCGGTACGACGCCGCCCGGCTCACGTCGCGCCCCGACGGCACCTCCGGCCGGGTCAGCTCCCAGTTGCGCAGCCGGTCGACCCAGTGCCGCGACCAGTCGCGGCCGTACGCCGTGACGGCGACCCCGCGCTGCGCCAGCCCGGTCAGCAGCGCCTCGCGCGACGGGTAGCGGGCGCCGACGAAGACCACGGCGTCGCCGCGGCCTCGGCTCGGCTCGGTGGCCAGGCCGGGGTCGAACGCGAGCGGGAGGTGCCGGGCGTCGGCGCCGGCGGCCGCCAGCGCCGCGGCGTCCGAGGCGGAGTAGGTCGCGACCGGTCCGAGGCGGGCGAGCTCCTCGGTGGTGTGCCGGGTGCGGCGGATCTCGTCGTAGAGCCACAGGGCGTGCGGGATGCGGTCGAGCTCGGCCCAGAACGCCGCGCCGAGCACGTCGCCCTTCACCACCAGCACCGCGTCGGGCCGGTGCTCGCGCAGCGCGGCGAGCGTGCGCGCGGTGGTGGCGCGGACGTAGGCGTCGTGGCGGCTGGCGCCGAGCCGCTCGGGCAGCTCGTGGCCGAGCTTGTGGCCGAGTCGCGCGGGGAGCGAGGGGCGGTCGTCGTACACATGGGTCACGACGTCGTGGCCGCGTGTCCGCAGGGCCTGCTCGATCGAGCGCCAGTAGCCGTGGAAGCCCGGTGAGACCTGGAGGATCCGCATCAGCCGGGGCCCGCCAGTCCGTGGTCGGCGAGCTCGCCGAGGGCCTGGTCCCAGGTCGCGGCGCGCGCGACCGGCCGCTCCCACGCCCACGCGACGAACTCGGTGACGGCGTCGTACGTCGACCAGCGGGGCAGCGGTCCGCCGGCGTCGCGGAGCCGGTCGAGCGATGAGCACGCATGCATGATGTCGCCGGCGCGCGTGATCGCCACGTGCTCGATCCCCGGGTCGGCGGCGGGGGCCGCCCGGATCGTGGCCCGGGCGAGGTCGAGGAGCGTGGTGCGTACGCCGGTGCCGTGGTTGAGCACGCGGTCGTCCGGGTTCTCGACGGCCCAGCGAAGCATGGCTGCGAGGTCGCGGACATGGGCGAAGTCGCGGGTCTGGCCGCCGTCGCCGTACACCTGGAGCGGGAGGCCCTCGCGGAGCCGCGCGACGAAGGCCGCGAGCACGCCGGTGTAGGGGTTGTGCAGCGACTGACCGGGCCCGATCACGTTCTGCGGGCGCACGATCGTCACGGGGACCGGCAGGCCGGCGAGGGCGGCCTCGGCCTGCGACTTGGTCTCGCCGTACACCGAGACGGGCCGGTGCGGGTCGTCCTCGGTGGAGGCCTCCGGCACCGCGCCCGGGCAGCAGGACGCACCGAAGACGACGCCGTGGTCGGCGCAGCGGTGGCGACCCTCGCCGTACACCGCGCGGGAGCTCAGCAGCACCAGAGGTACGTCGGTGGCGGCCGCGAACGCACCCGCCTGCCGGGTGCCCCCGACGTTCACGCGGCGGTGGCGGTCCGACTCGTACATCGACTGCGCGGTCCCGGTCTCCGCGGCCAGGTGGACGACCGCGTCGACCCCGGGCAGACGCGACCACGCCTCGGGGTCGACGACGTCGCCGCGGACGACGTCGCCGGGGAACGCCGCGACCGCGGCCGCCGGGTCGTCCTGCACCTGGGGCAGCAGGCAGTCCAGGGCGACGACGTCGTGGCCCGCGCCGACCAGCTCCGCGGCGAGGTGCTGGCCGACGAAGCCGGTGCCCCCGGTCAGCAGGACCCTCATCCGACCACCTGCGCCGGCACGCCGGCGACCGTCGCGCCGGCCGGCACGTCGCGGGTCACGACCGCGCCGGCGCCGACGGTGGCGCCGGCGCCGATGTGGACCCCGCCGAGGACGGTCGCCCGCTGGCCGACGAACACGTCGTCGCCGATGGTGGTCGGTGCGGTCGGGCCCGACGCGGAGCGGTCGTCGCGGTGGTGGGCGGTCGTGGACACGAGCACGTCGTCGGCGAGCACGCAGCGGGCGCCGACCCGCAGCGGCGCGCCCGCGTGGAGGTGCACGCGATGGCCCAGGTAGGTGTCGTCGCCGACCGTGATCGGGCCCTCGGCGTCCTCGCAGGCCAGCCAGGCGCCGTCGTACACGGCGATGCGGGCGCCGAGGTGGATCCGGTCCGTCCCGCGCAGGATCAGCGGCCGGACGATCACGGTGCCGGCGCCGTAGGACCCGAACGCGCGGCGGCGGACCGGCGTCACGAGCCGGCTGGTGTGCCACCGCCAGCGCGGGGGCGCCTCCACGAGGCGGCGCGCGATGCTCATCGAGGGTCCTTGTCGTCCTGGAGCGGACAGTCTTCCACGCATCGGCGGTCCGAGCCGCACGACGCGGATAGCCTCGTCCGGAGATGTCGCTGGACCGAGGAGGCCGCGTGAGGGTGGGGGAGTCGGTGGTCGGCGTGGAGACCCGCGCCGCCGTCGTCCTGACCTACGACGACGGGCCCACGCCGGGGATCACCGACCGCCTGCTCGCCACGCTCGACGAGCACCACGCCACCGCCACGTTCTTCGCCCTCCTCACCCGTGTACGCCGCGACCCTGGCCTGCTCCGCGAGGTGCTCGCGGCCGGCCACGAGGTCGGCCTGCACGGGCTCGACCACCGCCGCCTGACGACCACGCCCCGCCACGCGCTGCGGGGCTGGGTGCGCGACGGCCGCCGCGAGCTCGAGGACGTCACCGCCCGGCCGGTGCGGTGGTTCCGGGCGCCGTACGGCGCGCAGAGCCGGGCCTCCTGGCGAGCGGCCGTCGCCGAGGGCATGGTGCCGGTGCACTGGAGCGTGGTCTGCCGCGACTGGCTCACCCTGCCGCTCGACGACCACCTGGCTGAGGTCCGCGGACGTCCGCTCGCGGGCGAGGTCGTGCTGCTCCACGACGGCTTCGCCGACGCCACCGACGGCTCGTACGACGGCCGGCGGCCCGAGCTCGACCGGCCGGCGCTGACCCGGAGCGTCCTGCGGGAGGCCGCGTCGCAGGGCCTGGTGGGCAGCAGCCTCGGGGCGGCCGCGTCCGGTGCCGCGCTCCGCACCGGCACCCGGCTGTCGCCCGAGGCCGGCCTGCGGGCCCGGGTGCGGCGCGCGCTCGGATCGATGGGCGGGAGACCTCGGTGAGCCATCCGCCGCAGCAGGACGTCTACGGCTTCGACCGCCGGCCCGAGGTGGCGCCGTACGTCCCGCGGTCGGCACGCTCGGTGCTGGAGATCGGCTGCGGTCGCGGCGGCTTCGCGCGCACGCTCCGCGAGCTGCTCGGGCCCGACGCGCGGCTGGTCGGCGTGGAGCCGGTGGCCGAGTCGGCCGCGGCGGCACGTGCGGCCGGCGACCTGGACGAGGTCGTCGAGGGGTTCTTCCCCGAGGCGGTGCCCGAGGAGCGCTTCGACCTCGTGGTCGTCAACGACGTGCTGGAGCACATGCTCGACCCCTGGGCGGCCCTGCGGAGCTGCCACCGCTTCCTCGCGCCGGGCGGCCGGGTGGTCGCCTCGCTGCCGAGCATCCAGTACGCCCCGGTCGTCTGGCAGCTGCTCCGCGGCCGCTGGGACTACACCGACGACGGCACCCTCGACCGCACCCATGTTCGGTTCTTCACCCGCGCCACGATGGTCGAGCTCTTCGAGACCACCGGGTACGACGTCGAGCGCACCGCCGGCATCGCCAGCGTGGTGGACCGCTGGGCGACCGACCCGCTCGCGCCGCGCCGCTGGCTCAAGCGCGGGCTGGCACGGGCGCTGGGCGACGCGGCGTACTGCCAGTTCGTGGTCGTCGCCGGACCGCGCTGATCAGCCGCCTGTCTCCTTCCTGCGGCCCCCGCCCGAGACCGTCCGACCAGGTGACGCACAGCTGCCCCTCACCCGTTCGGTGAGGGGCGGCTGCGGCACCACTGCTGGTGCCGGTGGTCAGCGACTCACGTAGATCGGTGCGCGCGTCAGCGTCGTGCCTACCTGGACGCCGATCGTCCAGTCGTGCGTGTACCTGACCGACGGCGTCATCCCGACCGGGAGCGTCCACCGGCGCACGCCGGCGCCGACACCCGCGCCGCCGGCCCGGTGGAAGGCGACGTAGCCGCCGGCCGGAGCGACCGGCGTCGGGGCTGCGAACACGAGACGCGGCTGCGTCCTCGCGGCGACGACCACCTGGTAGGTGTCGTTCTCGGTGACGTGGAACCGGCCCCCAGCGAACCTGGCTCCGACGATGACGAGACGAGACACGACCGTCGACGAACGCCGCAGCGTGCGGTGACCGGCCCGGTCGGTGACGGTCGCCGTGTAGGTGACCTTCCAGCCGGTGGCCGTCTTCGTCCGCTTCGAGGTCAGCTTGCAGGACGCGATACCGGAGAGGTTGTCCCGGCCCTTGCAGGACACGTGCTTCGGCGCTACGAGCTCGATCGACTCGTCACGGATCCCGGACACCGCGGCGACCGGGGCGGTCGTGTCGACGTTGACCTCGGTGGCATGGGCGACGGTCTTGCCGCCGTCGACGCCGGTCGCGGTCCACGACAGGCTCCGGTGACGGCCCTGACCGAGCGCCACTGGTGCCGGGCAGGTAGCAATCGGGCTGGTGCCGGGACGGCAGGTGAACCTCACCTCGACCGGTGCGGCGGACCAGTGGCTCGGGTTGGTGACCACGCTGGCTGAGCGCCGGTGGCCAGCCACGGTGTAGGTGACGGTCAGGGTCGGGTTCTTGATGACGAGCACGGTGCTCGACGTGGCCGACACAGGGTCGTAGCCGACCCGGTCGCTGGTCACGGTCAGGCCGATCGTCTTCCCGGCGGCCGAGGCCGGAACCGTGAACGTCGCCGTGTCGGTGCCGGCCGGCCGACCGTCGACGGTCCACGCGTGATGGAGGGTGGCCTGCGGGTCCCAGCCGTCGGTGTTCGCATACAGGGTCTGGCCGGCCTTGGCTGTCACGACGGTGCCGGTTCCCGAGCGGTCGTGTCCGATCTGGACGGAGCCGGCGGGCAACCCGGCCGCGTTCGTGACCGGGTTGGTGGCGTTCGAGGTGGCGGCTACATCGTTGTATCCGTCCGCGGAGCCGGTGACGGTCACCGTGATCCGCTTGCCGGCGTCGACGGGAGCGATCTGGTAGGTGCCGCTGGTCGTGTCGGCTCCGCTGATGGTCTGGCCGTCGGCCTTCCAGGTGAAGCTCCACGACGTGACGCGGGAGTCCCAGCCGCTGGCGATCGGGTAGAGGGTGTCGCCGACCTGCGGGTTGCTTGCCAGGGTCGCGGTGCCGGCGGTCAGGGTGCCGGCGGCCACCGGGTCGGTCGCGTCGGAGGTGACCGACGTGGGCACGTAGCCGTCGGCGGTGCTGGTGACGGTCACGGTGATCGCCTTGCCGAGGTCGGCCGGCACGGGCGTGTACGTGTCCGAGTCGGTGCCGACGGCAGTCCCGTCGGCCTTCCACGCATACGACAGGGTCCCGGCCGGGTCCCAACCGGTCGTGGTGGCGGTCAACGGCACGCCGACGGTCGCGGAGCCGTCGAGCGTGACGTCACCCGCGCTGAGGACACCGAGGATGGTCGCGGTCTGGGTGACGGTGCCGCCCCGGTGGAGCGCGTCGGCAGGCTGGGTGGCGGTGATGGTGCAGTCGCCCTTGGCCGTGTAGGTGACCGTTCCGGATGCTGCTGAGCAGTCGCCGGTCGCGGTGACCGTGACCGGGCTGGTGTCGCCGCTGGTGAACGTGGGCGTGTAGGTGTCCCCGGCGGTCGCCGGGGATGCGGGGGTCGAGGTGAGCGTCAGGTCGGTCGGCGCCTGGAACTGGAACGTGGTCGCAGCGGGGATCGCGGCGAGGTGGTCACCGTCTGCGGGCGCGTCAGCCATCACGGTGCAAGAACCGGCTCCGGTGCCGGTCACCACACCGTCCTGGTCGACGGTGCAGGCACCGGACGTCGTGTAGGTCGCGGTGTTGCCGGCCACGAGACCGGTGAGGGTGGTGGCGACCGTCGCACCGGCCGGCTGGTCCGCGACATGGGCGAACGTGAGGGTCTGCCCGAACAGCGGGTCTCCGACTCCATCGTTGCTGAACGCGACATCGATCAGCGGAGCACCGGCGATCGTGTCCGGCAGTCCGGTCGGGGTGACCTGGGTGGCGGTCGTGTTCGGTGCGAAGGACGCGCACTGTCCGGTGACGTTGCTGGCGGTCACGTGGTCGGGGGAGGGCCAGGTGGCCTGTCCGCCCATGTCGTAGCCGGACACCGAGAACTGCTGCGGACCGTTGACGAACGTGAACCCGCTGCCACGCAGGTCCGCATCCGCGTTGGATCCGGAGTTGTACAGGCATGCTCGAGCCGTTCCCCACGCAACAGAGGTGATGGTGTTGTTCGCGGGGCCACCGGCCGAGGTGGCATACGTCAGGTCGTTCGGGTCGATCTGTCCGGTGAGCGTGTTCACGGCGACCTTCGTGAAGTGGGTCAGGACCGTGGTGCCCTTGTAGTTCTTCCCGTCGGTGTAGAGCCCGCTGTAGTTCGACGTGCCGCCGGTGTAGGGCAGCGTGATGAACCCCTTCGGGCTCCCTGTCGACACTCCGGAACAGTAGACGGGCGCCGGTGTGCCGAGCATGTCGATCTCGTAGGTGCCGTCCTCTGTGATCTGTCCCGCGGCTGCGTCCTCGGCGCACGTGCGAGCATCGCCGACGACGACGGACTGCTGCGCCGGCGCGGTCCTCGATCCGTCGGTCAGGGTCTGTGAGGCGTTGATGACACACACGCCCGGCGCCAGGAAGTCGATGGTTCCGTCGTGTGCTTCGCAGGTGTCGTTCGACGTCGGGTCGACCGTGATGTCGATGGGCACGGCCGGGTCGCTCGAGGTGACCTGCGGGATGTACGTGGCGCTGTAGACGCCTCGGTCCGGCGGCTGGGTGGTGAACGTGATGACGGCCGGGTCGGGGCCGGGACCGGTCGCGTGCGCCGGCGAGGTCGCGGCGAGGGTGGGCAGGGCGGCGCCGAGGAGGGCGAAGGCGGGAACGAGAACGACGAGCCGCGCTCGACGAGCTGAACGGCCTGACGTGGTTGAGGATGACAAGGGGGTGCCTCTCGGTGGTGGTGACGGCTTCACGGTGGGCGGCCGTCACCGGGAGCCGGCGGCTCGCGTGCGGACGCGTCCGGATCGGACGGTGCTGGGCTGCGAGTCACCGGCGACCGGACTCCTGTGCAAACACCCGTCCTATCGGCCGCCGCGGCCGCCACCTGACCACTACCGAGCGCACGACTTGGAACAGCCGGTCCGGGTGCAGCCGATGTGTCCGCCGGCTCGGAGGCGTTCGCGCCGGGTCACTTCAAGGTGGATACAGGTTCAACCGGACAGGCCCGCGCACAGCGCGTCGAGCATGCCGCGCCCGAACTCGGTGGACGGCTCGAGCGTCATGCCCTCGCCCCACTCGTTCCAGGCGTTGACGGCCAGCAGGCGGCGCGCGTCCCGGCCGGTGCCGACCACCGGCGCGAGGGCGGCGGCCGCGGCGACCGCCTCGCGGAACGTCGCCGGATCGGCGTTGGTCGAGCTGGCCCGGCGGTGGCGGCGACCGACGTTGTTCCAGCCGCTGAGCACGAGCGGCACGGTGCCGGGCGGATAGTCGGCGAGCGTGGCGCGCAGCCTCCCGGCCAGAGCGGGGTAGCTCCACGAGACGTCGCGGTGGCGGAGGTGGCGCCAGGCCGATCCGGGCGAGCGGAGGGAGTGCGCGGCCCGCGACCAGCGGCCGCCCGCGGCCAGCACGTGGGCCGTGCCCTCGACCCACCGGTCGAGGCCGAGGTCACCGGGCGGCGGCACCACCCCGGTGCGCGTCGCGCCGAGCAGCATCAGGTCGACGCCGGCACGCTTGGCGACCGCCCGCCACCGCGCGCTGACGTCGGCCATCGACGGGACGCTCATCGGGTCGTAGACCAGGAGCACGTGGCGTCCGTCCACGGTCCAGTAGCGCGGATCGCGCATGCCCTCGAGCAGGAACCCGATGTGCCGGTCGTCGTGCCGCTCGTCGTACTCCTGGCGCAGGGTGACGGTCGGGTCTCCCTTCCAGGCGAGCGACCAGTCGTGGTTGGCCCAGCCGAGGAAGAACGGGAGGTCCGGCTGCCCGTCGGAGAGGACGAGGTCCTCCACCACCGGCAGAGGTCGGGAGCCGCCGGACCAGTAGTGGTAGAGGCAGAACGCGCTGAGACCGCCGGCGCGGGCCAGGTCGCCCTGCCGGGCACGGACCTCACGGTCGCGCAGGTCGTAGAAGCCGAGCTCGCCGGGCGTGACGAGCGCGTCGGCCGGCGAGCGGTGACCGCGGTGCGCGCGCAGCAGCGACACCCACTCGGTGAAGCCCTCGCCCCACCAGCGGGCGTTGAACTCCGAGGGGTAGAACTGCGGCAGGTAGTAGGCGAACGCAGCGACCGGTGCGCTCATCCGCGGAACACCACGCAGCGCCACGAGCTCGGACCCTGGCGGACGACCGTCTCGTCGAGCACGTCGTGGCGCGCCACCAGCCCGCGCAGGATCCCGCGAGCCCGCGCCGACTGCTCGTGGCAGGACACGATCACGATCCCGTCCTCGGCGATCGCGAGGCAGCGGCGGAACGTCGCCTCCGGATCGGGGAAGTAGGTGAGCGACTCGTTGAGGACCACGACGTCGTAGGACCTGCCCGGCTCGAACCCGTCGGCGTCGGCCACGACGAACTCGGCGTCGGCCCAGTCGTGTCTCCTCAGCGCCGCGACCGCCTCGTCGGAGATGTCCACGCCGGTGTAGTGCGCGTAGCCGACGGCCCTGAGCCGGTCGTGCAGCACGCCGCTCCCGCAGCCGACGTCGAGCACGGACCCGCCGGGTCGCAGGTGCTGGGCGTAGCCGACGATCACCGAGTAGTGCGAGAGCTCGCCGATGCCGGACAGGTAGTCCCAGCCGCCGGCGGCGTACTGCTCGTTCCAGGCCTCCTTCGGCTTGGGCACGTCCCCGCGCCCGGCCTCCCAGCGGCGCACCCGCGCCTCGACCCGATCGCTGCCGGGGAGGTCGCGGCCGACGGCGTAGTACGCCGACCGCACGCGCTCCCGCGCCTGCGTGCGCACCCGCCCCGCCACCCGTCGTACGACGCCGGGCCCGGTCATGCCGCCCCCTTGCTCGCCCAGAGGACACCGTGGCCCCAGTGGTTGGGCCGGTGGCCGCGGATCTCGAAGCCGGCCGCGGTGAGCAGGTCCCGCGCCGCGTCGTACGCGGGCAGGGAGGGCGCGCCCCGGCGGTGGTACTCCATGACGAGGGCGAGGTCGTGCAGCTCGCGGAGGCGGTCGTCGGCCAGCAGCGGCCACTCGCCGCCCTCGATGTCGATCTTCAGCAGGTCGACGCCGTCGAGGTGCTCGAACAGGTCGATCCCGCGCACCCCGCCGACGACGCTCTCGACGAAGGAGCTGCCCGCGCCCGAGCCGCCGGCCGGCACCGCGTTGCCGGCGTGGGTCAGCGCGCACGCCTCGATCAGCTCGACCGCGCGGGTCCCGGACGCCGACAGCCAGGAGCGGAACGGCGCCAGGTTGTCGGGGTCGGGCTCGATCGAGATGACGTGCGCGCCGGGCCAGCGGCCCACGGCCCAGGCGGCGAACAGACCCACGTTGCCGCCCACGTCGACGATCCGGCGTACGGCGCCCAGGCGTGCGGCCAGCTCGCCCGGGGGCTCGTACTCGCCGCCGCGGAAGATCTCGTCGAACGCCTGCGTGTCGCGCCCGTGCACGATCGTGACCGACCGGCCGTCGCGCAGCCGGTGGCTGCGGGCGCGTCCGCGCGCGAGCACCAGCTCGTCGGCGAGGAACCGCAGCGGCGCGTCGGTGCACCACGCCACGGCGAGGAACCGCAGCGCCAGCACGCCCGCCACCCTGCGGCGCACGGCCGGCCGCAGCAGCACCGCACGCAGCCCCGGGAGGCACGCGATCCGCCGCAGCAGGTTCATCACGGGTCCAGTCTGCCTGCTCTACGCTGCCGCGGTGACCCTGTACGTCGACCGGCGACACGTCGGGCACTTCGGCATCGGGCGGTACGCCGTCGAGGTGCTGCCGCGGCTGGGCCTCGACCACCGTCCGCTCGCCCTGACGCGCGACCCGATGATGCCGCTGTCCGTGGTGGAGCGGGGCTGGCGCGCACCCCGTCGCCGCGACCTGATCTACAGCCCGGCCTTCTGGACCGGAAGCTCGCGGGCACCGCAGGTCCTCACCGTCCACGACCTGATCTACCTCCGCGAGGGCGCCGGCACCACCCGGCGGCTCTACTACGAGCGACTCGTCGCCCCGGCCGCGCGGCGCAGCGGCCACGTGCTGACGGTCTCCGACACCTCGGCCGGCGAGCTCCGCGACTGGCTCGGCGACGGTGTCGAGGTGCACGTCACCGGCAACGGCTGCTCCGAGACGTTCACCCCCGAGGGTCCGGCCCGCGCGGCGGACCGCCCCTACGTCCTGTACGTCGGCACCACCAAGCCGCACAAGAACGTCGGCCTGCTGGTGGACGCCCTGGCCGAGCTCCCCGACCTGGACCTCGTCGCGATCACCGCGGACGGCAAGGAGCTCTCCCGGATGATCCGGGCGAGGGACCTCAGCGGGCGCGCCCGCGTGGTCGAGCCGGTGGCCGACGCCGAGCTGGCGTCGTGCTACCGCGGCGCCGCGGTGCTGGCCCTGCCGTCGACGCTGGAGGGCTTCGGCCTGACCGCGCTGGAGGCGATCTGCTGCGGCACCCCGGTCGCCCACCTCCGGTCCTGCGCGGCGGTCGCTGAGGTCGTCGGGAGCGATGGGGTGGGGAGCGAGGCCGACCCGTCGTCGTACGCCGAGGCGATCCGGCTCGCGGCGGCGATGCCGCGCGTCGCGCGGTCGCGTCCGGACTGGTCGGACGTCGCGCGGAGGGTGCGGGAGGCGCTGATCGAGATCGCGCCGGAGCTGGGGCCCGCCCGTGCGTGAGGTCGTCGTGGTGAGCGCGCTCGGCGTGACGGTCGGCATCGAGGTCGGGGAGGACCTCGCCCCGGAGGTCCGCCGGGGGTGGTCGAGGGCGATGGTCGACGCGGAGCCGGAGGTCGTGGTCCCCGTCCCCGAGGTGTATGCCGGCGCCCTCTCCCAACTGTCCAGTGAGGTCACTCTCGCGGCGATCGAGCGACGCGCGGGGTCGCTGTGGATGCTGCACGCGGCCGGCCTGGCCGACCCGGAGACGGGCCGGGCCGTGGTGCTCGTCGGCCCGTCGGGCAGCGGCAAGTCGACGGCCGCCCGGGCGCTCGGCCGCCGGCTGGGCTACCTGTCCGACGAGGCCGTCGGCATCGACCCCGCCGGCCGGGTGGTCCCGCACGCGAAGCCCCTGTCGGTGATCGTCGACGGCACCTACCCCAAGCAGCAGCTCTCGCCCGACGAGCTGGGACTCGCCGTCGCGCCCGCCGACCCGAGCCTGCGGGCCGTGGTGCTGCTGCACCGCGACGGCACCCGGGAGGCCGGGCTGACCGCGGTCCGTCGCGCGGCCGCGCTGCCCTTGCTGGCCGAGCACACGTCGTACCTCGCGCGGCTGCGGCGGCCGCTGCACGTCGTGGCGGGGATCCTCGAGGGCGTCGATGTCCACGATGCTCACTACGCCGAGACCGCGGACCTCGATCCGCTGGTGACCCGGCTGCTGGAGGACCGATGAGGCTGACCAGGACAACGGTCGTCGACGAGGTGGTGGTCGACGGTGAGACCGTCGTGATGGTGGACGAGCAGGTGATGCTGCTCGGTCCGCTCGCCGCGCGCGTGCTGGCGATCCTCGGGGCGGAGGAGCGGCCGGCGTCGTACGTGCGCGAGACGGTCTTCGCGGAGTTCGGGGTCCCCGCGGACCCGGAGGCGGCGTGGCGCGCGCTGCTGGCCGAGCTCGTGGCGCGTCGGCTGGTGCGCGTCGAGGAGTGACCAGCGCCCGGCGAGACGGTCGGGGCCTCCGCGGGACACTAGGATGGTCAGTGAGGAGATTGCGGGGGAGACCATGGCTGGAGCGCCCGCACGAGCAGCACGGACACGAGAGGCACGGCGCGCCTGCTCGCTCGGTGCCGAGGGGTCGTGGCCGGGAGCGCACGCCTCGAGGCGGCTCGGCGGACGTAACCGTCATACGATGTGGCTCGTTTTGTGGGTGACCGATGCGCCCGGCAGGGGGAGGAGTGCGCGTGGCTGACGGCCAGCACGACGAGCGCGGACACGGCACGACCCGCCGTACCGCGCTCCGCGTCGCCGCCAACAGCGTGTGGGCCGTGCCTGTCATCGCCATCGCCACCGCGGCTCCCGCCTCGGCGGTCGGCAGCCCGGTGGGCTCGCTCGTCGTGTCGCAGGCGAGCTGGAACGGCGGCCTGCTCGGCCTGGGCGCCAGCGCGACCGGCACGGTGCAGAACAACGGCACCGTCGCCTTCGTCTCCCCGATCGTGCTGACGTTCAACGTCGGGCTGGGTGTCTCGGCCCTGCCGTCCATCAGCGGCTCGGGCTGGACGCTGACCTCCTCGCTCTCCGATCTCGTCGGCCTCGGCACCATCACCGTCGCGTGGACCGGCACGCTCGCGCCCGGTGCGTCGACGTCGCAGGTCTCGCTCAACTGGCTCATCAGCCTCAACCTGACCTCGCGCAGCGCGATCGCGAGCGGCACCGACACCTACGGCCACAAGGTCAACTCGCCGTCGAAGTCCTTCTGAGCCTGTATCCACCGATCCCTCGCTACTGCGCGGCACCACACGGGCGCGCTGGCGACGTTGGGCACGCTCGATGGTGCAACCAGACCGCCGTCGCGCGCCCGCCTTGCCATCACACCCGTCTGGTGCCGGTCGCCACGCGAGGGACCGGTGGACCCAGGCTGAGCGCCGGCGCCGGCCGCGTTCAGCCGACCGAGACGGCACCGAGCGGGTAGTCGCCGCCGTCGTCCCGGCCGGTCGTCGCCAGCGCCATCGGCGCCGCGTACCCGCTGGGGTCGACCACCGCCAGCGCGAGCCGGTAGTCGCCGGCCGCGACGCCGGGGAAGCTCGCCGCGACGTGGAACGAGCGCGACCCGGGCAGCACCTTGCGGAGGTCGATCGGGAGCACCGAGCTCGCCGCGACGGTGCCGTCGGGCCGCAGCAGCCGCAGCTCCACCCGCCACGCGTCGTACGTCGGAGCGGAGCCGACGTTGCGCACAGCGACCGTCACGTCGGAGGGGGACCCCGCCGTCCAGGTCCTCGGGGCGGTGACGGAGGCGACCTCGTAGCGGTAGCCCGCGTGCTTGGCCGCGCCGGCCCACGCGCTCCGCTGCGCCGCGCTCAGCTGCGGGTAGGTCCACGGGATGTTGCTGCTCGAGGTCACCGAGACGTGGTACCTCGACACCTGGGCCGCACCCCGCTGGATGCTGGTGCCGCTGTGGCACCACTCGCTCACTACCGGTGCGGTCCGCCACCTGGTCCGGATCGCCGGGTAGGCATCGAAGGTCCAGCCGAACGACTTGGCGCCCAGGCAGTCCTGCCGCAGACCCACGCGCGGGCTCATCCGCAGCGCCGGCAGCACGTACGACGGGATCATCGTGTTGATGAGCACCTCGTGGTGCGGGAACGCCTTCAGCACCGCGGCCACCAGCCTCTTCGCGTTCGCGACGGTGATCGGCCTCCCGAAGCCGCCGGTCTGCCACTCGCCGGCGCTGCCGTAGCCGCCGACGTCGACGTACCCGAGCCGGGGATCGCGGTCGTAGCGCCGCCCGAGACGGGCCATGAGCTGCTGCCAGGCCCTGATGAAGGTCGGGCTGTTCCAGTCGGGCGGCGGCGACTTCCGGTAGACCGCGGGGGCCTTCGCCGACACGCGCTGCTTCGGCAGCCAGCGCGGCGTCGCCGGCGGCTTCGGCGAGGACGCGGGCTGGGACTCCATCCAGCAGCCGGGGCACCACGCCATCACCCGGAAGGACAGCTTGCCGCCCATCGCCTTCGCCTGCGCCAGCCCGGCGTCGAGCTGGGAGAGGTCGTAGCGGCCGCGGGTGCGCTCGAGGCGTCCCCAGTAGACCTGGTCGCGGTAGTAGACGTCGTGGGTCGGCCACCCGGCGGGCTGGGTCGCGATGCCCTGCCACATGTCCTGGCCCCGGTCGATCCCGGCGATCTCGCCGGCCGAGAACGGGATGGCCGCGGGCGTGAACGTCACCGTGTCCGCCGCGTGCGCCGGCCCGAGCGGTGCCAGTCCCAGCACCGCGGCCGTGATGACCAGGGCGATCACCGCCCTGCGCGTCGTACCGATGGTCACACCGCCAGTCTGCGCCGGATCGTGCGCGGACGCATCGGCCTGTCGGTCAGGTGCCGGTAGGCAATACGGGCGATGGGTCGAGCGAACCGAGCCGGACCAGCTCGGCGAACGCCGGCGAGAGCCGCTGGACCTCCTCGAAGGTCCCGACCGCGCTGATGCGGCCGCCGGCGAGGTAGGCGATCTGGTCGCAGTGACGCACCGTGGAGAGCCTGTGGGCGACCACGATCGTGGTGACCGAGCCGCTGAGGCGGTCGATGGTCCGGGTGATCTCGTGCTCGGTCCGGTTGTCCAGCGCCGAGGTCGCCTCGTCGAGCACCAGCAGCGCCGGGCGGCGGTAGAGCGCCCGGGCGATGCCCAGGCGCTGTCGCTGTCCACCGGAGATCCGGGCGCCACGCTCGCCGGCGGGCAGGTCGAGCCCCTGCCCGCTCCCGCGCACGAGGTCGTCGAGGTGGGCGGCCGCCAGGCACTCCCAGACGCGCTCGTCGTCGACCGGCTCGCTCCGGGTGAACGCCACGTTGTCGCGGATCGACGCGTCCAGCACGTACACGTCCTGGGGTACGACGGCCAGCTGGTCCTGCCAGCCGCGCAGGTGGTCGGCGATGTCGGTGCCGTCCACGGTGATCCGGCCGCCGGTCGGCTGCTGCAGCCCGAGCACGAGGTCCACGAGGGTGCTCTTGCCGGCGCCCGACGGCCCGACGAGCGCGAGCGACTGCCCTCGTCGTACGTCGAGGTCGATGCCGCGCAGCGCCTCGGCCGGGGCGCCGTCGTACGCGAAGCGGACGTCGGTCAGGCGCAGGTGACCGGTGAAGGGAATCGGCTCGGCCCTCGTCGCCGGCTCCGTGAGCAGCGCCCGGTCGGCGAGCAGGTCGGGCTCGATCACGTCGAGGGCGGGCGCGCCGTTGCGGACGAGGCTGATCGAGGCGAGGAACCGCACCGCGCTCGGCATCACCTTGAAGCCGGCGGCCGCGAACAGGGCGAGCGTGCTGAGCGCCGTCGCCGAGCCGCCCGCGTGGAACGCGATCGCCGCGAGCAGCGCGACGCCGGAGATGAAGATGATCTCCATCGTGTACTTCGGCAGCTCGCCGAGGAAGGCCGTGACCCGGCTCGAGTGCGCGACGCGGCGGCGGGAGGCGAGGTACTCCTCGACGAACTCCTCGCCCGCGTGCCGCAGCTTGATCTCCTTGATCCCGCCCAGCGCGTGCAGCGAGGTCAGGTTGGCGTCGTACGTCGCGGTCATCAGCTCCTCGCCCGCGGCGCGCGCGTGCCGGCGCGCGTAGCGCTGCACCACGGCTCCGCAGAGGACGAAGTAGCCCATCAGCGCGAGCGCCGGCAGCGGCTGGACGACCAGCAGCCCGACGGCGATCAGCATCAGGGTGATGCCGTCGGTCGTCGCGGAGGTGCCGGCGATGACGACCTGGTTGAAGAACTGGCTGGTCGCGTCGTTGGCGGTCCGCAGCAGCTCGGCGGTGCCGCGCGAGGACGACAGCGACAGCGGTGCGCGCAGGTAGTAGCGCAGCAGCCGCCCCGACACGACGGCCATCTCCTCGCTCAGGAAGCCGAGGGTCCACCACCGGATCGCCATCGCCACCAGGCCCTTGAGCAGGAACCCGCCGAAGATCGCCATCGCGAGGTACGTCGCCAGGTCGTGGTCGCTCGGCCGTCCGAAGAAGTCGCGCACGGTCTCGACGGCGCCGACGTGGCGGGTCGGCGTCGTCAGCAGCTGCATCAGCGGGACCACCAGGAACAGCGCCGCGAGGTCGGCGAGCGCGATGAACGCCGAGCCGAGCAGCGCGAGCACGAGCCGCTTGCGCGTGGGCGCGTCGAAGAGGGCCCACGCGCGCCGCAGCGTGATGAACAAGCTCGTTCCTCCCCAGGTGGTGGTGCTCCCCGAACCGTAGCCGCCAGGGAACCTAGTCGTAGCCCAGGACGGCGCGACGTGCGCCGTGCCAGGCGAGCGCCGAGGCGATGCCGTCGGCGAGGCCGAGCTCCGCGCGCCAGCCGAGCAGGTCGGCGGCGCGGCGGACGTCGGCGTACGTGCCGGCGGTGTCGCCCGGCCGCGGCGGGCCCTCGACGACCGGGACGTGCCGGCCGAAGACCTCCTCGAACGTCGTGATCAGCTCGCGCACGGTGACGCCGACACCGGTCCCGATGTTGATGGTCACGGCCGCCGGCTTCGAGGTCAGCTCGTCGATCCGCTCGAGGGCGCGGACGTGGGCGCGGGCGAGGTCCCACGCGTGGACGTAGTCGCGCAGACCGGTGCCGTCGCGGGTCGGCCAGTCCGTGCCGGCGAGCGTGAAGGCCGGCTGCTGACCGAGCGCGGCTCGCGCCAGCTGCGCCAGGACGTGCGACGGCTCGCGCGCGTGCACGCCGGAGGTCAGGCCCGGGTCGGACCCGATCGGGTTGAAGTAGCGCAGCACCACCGGCCGCAGCCGCCCGGCCGCGGCGAGGTCCGCGAGCACCGCCTCCGCCATCGCCTTCGTCCGTGTGTACGGCGACGCGGGCGCGAGCGGCGAGTCCTCGTCGACCACCATCGTGGTGGTTGGCGCGTAGACGCCCGCCGACGATGAGAACAGCACCCGCGGCAGCCCGAGCGAGGCGAGCTCGTCGAAGAGCACCAGCGACTTCACCACGTTCTCGCGGTAGTAGAGCACCGGCTGCGCCACCGACTCGGGTACGACGATCCGCCCGGCCATGTGCAGGGTGGCGTCGAGGTCGGGGTGGTCGTCCGCGATCCGGCGTACCAGCGCGCGGTCGGCGACGTCGCCCTCGTAGAGCACCCGCCCGCCGACGAACGCGCGCGGCCCGGTGACCAGCGAGTCGAGCACGATCGGCACGTGGCCGGCCCGCTCGAGCGCGGTGCAGGTGAGGGAGCCGAGGTAGCCCGCGCCTCCGGTCACCAGGATCTTCACGGCCGAAGTCTGGCACCCAGAGAATGCCGACGGCGCCCTTCCAGCAGGAAGGGCGCCGTCGGTCAGGTGCCGTTGAAAATCAGCCGTTGATCATGCCGGCGCCGACGGTGACGCCGGTCGCCTCGTCGATCAGGATGAAGGAGCCGGTGATGCGGTTCTTCGAGTACGGGTCGCACAGCAGCGGCACGGTGGTGCGCAGGTGGACGCGGCCGATCTCGTTGAGGCCCAGCTCCTGGGCGTCCTGGTCGCGATGGAGCGTGTTGACGTCGAGGCGGTACTGGATGTCCTTGACCAGGGCGCGACCCGTGCGGGTGGTGTGCTTGATCGCCAGCTTCTGGCGCGGCTGCAGCTTGCCCGGGGCCATCCAGCAGACCATCGCGTCGATGTCCTGGCTCGGCGTGGGGGCGTTCTTGATCCGGGCGATCATGTCGCCGCGGGAGACGTCCACGTCGTCCTCGAGCCGGACGGTGACCGACATGGGCGGGAACGCCTCGTCGAGCTCCTTGTCGAACAGGTCGATGCCCGCGATCTTCGAGGTCATGCCGCTGGGCAGCACGATGACCTCGTCGCCCTTCTTCAGCACGCCGCCGGCGATCTGACCGGCGTAGCCGCGGTAGTCGTGGTGCTCGTCGGACTTCGGCCGGACGACGTACTGCACCGGGAAGCGGGTGTCGACGAGGTCGCGGTCGGAGGCGACGTGCACGTGCTCGAGGTGGTGCATGAGCGTGGGACCGGAGTACCACGGCATGTTCTCGGAGCGCTCGACGACGTTGTCACCCTGCAGCGCCGAGATCGGGATGACCTCGAGGTCGGGGATGTTGAGCTTCGTAGCGAACTGGGTGAACTCGGCGTGGATCTTCTCGTAGATGGTCTGGTCGAAGTCGACGAGGTCCATCTTGTTGATGCACAGCACGAGGTGCGGGACCCGCAGCAGCGAGAGGAGCACGGCGTGGCGCCGGCTCTGCTCGGTGAGGCCGTTGCGCGCGTCGACCAGGACCAGGCCGAGGTCGGCGGTGGAGGCGCCGGTGACCATGTTCCGCGTGTACTGAACGTGGCCGGGGGTGTCGGCGATGATGAACTTGCGGCTGGGCGTCGCGAAGTAGCGGTAGGCCACGTCGATGGTGATGCCCTGCTCGCGCTCGGAGCGCAGGCCGTCGGTGAGCAGCGAGAGGTCGACGTACCCGTGGCCCTTCTGCTCCGAGGTGCGCTCGACCGCCTCGAGCTGGTCGGAGAAGATCGACTTGCTGTCGAACAGCAGCCGCCCGATCAGGGTGGACTTGCCGTCGTCGACGGAGCCCGCGGTGGCGAACCGCAGCAGGTCCATGTCGGTGGTGATGACCGCGTTGTCGGTGCTCATCAGAAGTAGCCCTCCTTCTTGCGGTCCTCCATGGCAGCCTCGGAGAACCGGTCGTCACCACGGGTCGCGCCGCGCTCGGTGACCCGGGCCGCGGCGACCTCCTCGATGATCTCCTCGATCGTGGAGGCGGTGCTCTCCACGCAGCCGGTCAGCGTGATGTCGCCGCAGGTGCGGAACCGGACGGTCCGCTCCTCGGCGACCTCGCCCTCGCGGCACGGGTTGAGCGGGGTCTCGGTCATCAGCATGCCGTCGCGCTCGAACACGCGGCGCTGGTGGGCGAAGTAGATGTTCGGGATCTCGATGCCCTCGCGGCCGATGTAGTCCCAGATGTCCAGCTCGGTCCAGTTGCTGATCGGGAAGATCCGCATGTGCTCGCCCTCGTGGAGGCGGCCGTTGTAGAGGTTCCACAGCTCGGGACGCTGGTTCTTCGGGTCCCACTGGCCGAACTCGTCGCGGTGGGAGTAGACGCGCTCCTTGGCGCGGGCCTTCTCCTCGTCGCGGCGGCCGCCACCGAACGCGGCGGTGAAGCCGCCCTCCTCGATGGCGTGCAGCAGGGTGCCGATCTGGAGCCGGTTGCGGCTGGTCTTGCCGTCGTCGACCACGACGCCGCTGGCGATCGCGTCGTCGATGCTGGCGACGACGAGCTTGACGCCCAGCCGGTCGATCCAGCGGTCACGGGTCTCGATGACCTCGGGGAAGTCCAGGCCGGTGTCGACCTGCAGCACGGGGAACGGGATCTTCGCCGGGAAGAACGCCTTCTCGGCCAGGCGCAGCATCACGATGCTGTCCTTGCCGCCGGAGAACATCAGGACCGGCTTCTCGAACTCGGCGGCGACCTCACGGAAGATGTGGATCGACTCCGCCTCCAGCTGGTCCAGCTGGCTCAGCCGATAGTCGCTATGGGTCTGTGTCATGCGGGGTGATGCCTTCCTTTCAACCGATGCCAACCGGGGTTGAGGTCGCCCCATGGTGCCATGCGGGTCAACGGGGAGGGGCATCGCCGCGGTGCGAGTAGACAAATCTACGAGTTTCGGCCCCGTCGGTCCTACCGTGGTCGCGTGACCGACTTCGTCGCCAGGCTCGGGTCGCGCGCGTCCGTCCCCGACGAGGTGCGCTCCGCCTGGAGCATCGCCGAGTACGTCGCCGCGTTGACCGGGCCGGCGACCGAGCCCCGTCTCGACGACATCGGCCGGCTCGACGCCGAGCGGATGCGGGCGCTGCTCCGGGTGATGGCGCGGAGCCCGTCCGCGGAGCTGAACAGGACCGCCCTCGCGGCCGCCGCCGACATCGCGCCGACCACGATCCCGCCGTACGTCGGCGCGCTGGTGCGCCTCGGCGTGGTCCGGCTGCTGCCGGGCACCCGGTCCCCGGTCGCGAAGCGGGCGATCGGCCGGCCGCGCTGCGTCTTCGACGACCCGGCGCTGGCCTGCCTGCTCTCGGGCACGACCGCGGCCGACCTCATGCAGATGAGCGGCCGGGCACGGCTCGCCCCGCTGCTCGAGGGCATGGCCGCGGTCGAGCTGATGCGGCAGCGGGCCACCAGCACGGTCGACTTCGACCTCACCCACCTGCGCGAGCGCAACGGTCTCGCCGTCGACCTGCTCGTGGAGCTGGCCGACGGTTCCGTCTACGGCATCGAGATCCGCACCGCCGCCGCCTTCCGGCCCCACCAGTTCCGGTCGCTGGAGGCGCTCGCCGCCCGGGCGGGGTCCCGCTTCCGTGGCGGCATCGTGCTCAACACCGCCACGGCCGGCTTCAAGTACCGCCCGGGCCTGTGGGTGCTGCCGATCTCCGCCCTCTGGGACTGGCAGTCGTGAGTCAGACCAGGTCGGTCAGGACCGCGATCCGGGCCGCGTCGTCGTCGGTCGGCCGGTAGGCCTGGGCCAGCTCGCCGGTGCCGATGACGTGGACGTCGCCGTCCGCCGGTCCGGCGTACGCGACGTCGCCACGCTGCAGTCGCAGGCCGTCGCCCTCGGTGTTGGTCACGATGACCTCGCCACCGGTGCAGACCATCAGCCGGTGCCCCTGGCCGGGCAGCAGCAGGCCGTCGGGATCGGCGGGGGAGCACTGCGTGAGCGAGAGCGCGAAGTCGCCCTGGCGGGGAGCGAAGATGTCGGTCGAGAGCCCGAACAGGTTCGGCGTCACGCGCGACACCCGCGACATGCCCTCGGCCAGGCAGCGCACGAGCTCGGCGGGCGCGACGTGCTTGGTCGTCAACCCGGCCCGCAGCACGTTGTCGGAGGACACCATGACCTCCAGGCACATGCCGGAGAGGTGCGCGTGGATGATCCCGGCCTCGAGGTACGCCGCCTCGCCCGGCTGCAGGGTGAGCCGGTTGAGCATCAGCGAGATGAGGACCCCGACGTCGTCGGGGAAGTGCTCGGCGATCATCAGCGCGGTCGCATAGGCCCTCTTGACGTCGATGCCGAGGTCGAGCGCGCGCCCGCACTGCTCGACGACGTCGTGGATCTCGGCGACGGCGGGCGGCTCGTCCAGCAGCCGCCGCAGCGTGTTGACGATCCCGCGGAAGCCCGGGTTGCGGCGCAGGTACGCCGTCAGCGACTGGATCGTCGGGTTCTCGATCGGCGACAGCACCCGCAGGATCTCGGCGGTGGGCCGGAAGCCGACGAGCGTGTCGAAGGTCGACAGCGCGTAGACCATCTCCGGCTTCGGGCTCGGATCCTTGTACACCCGGTGCGGCGCGTCCAGCGGTACGCCGGCGGCCTCCTCCTCGGCGTACCCGGACCGGGCGCGGGCGGCCTGGGGGTGCACCTGGATCGACAGCGGCTGGGCCGCAGACAGGATCTTCATCATGAACGGCAGCTCGCCGGCGACGTCGCTCAGCGGACGCCGGCCGTCGGGGGTCTCGATCTGCGCGGGCCCGAGCGGATGGGTGCCCATCCACACCTCGGCCAGCGGGGCACCATCCGCGGCGCTGCGCCGGAACAGCGGGATTCCGTCGGTGGATCCCCAGTCGTATCCCTGGGTGGCGCAGTCGAGGGCGAACACGAGGCCGGACGCTACACGGGACGCAGGATCCTCGCCGGGAGACGGGCGCAGACGGCCGCCGGACGAAGTTCGCGTGAACACCGTCGGCGAGGCCCGCCCGGGGTCCCGGATTCGGGCCGGGACGCGGTCGGCGAGGCGATAGGCTCTCGCGGGTGAAGATCTCCGTCTTCGGCTGCGGTTACCTCGGAGCCGTCCACGCTGCCTCGATGGTCCACCTCGGCCACGAGGTCGTCGGCATCGACGTCGTACCCGAGCAGGTCGAGTCGCTCAGCGCCGGGCGCTCGCCGTTCTTCGAGCCCGGTCTCGACGAGCTGCTGGCCGAGGGCCTCGCGACCGGCCGGCTCTCCTTCACGACCGACGCGGCCGTGGCCGCCGATGCGACCGTGCACTTCATCTGTGTCGGCACCCCTCAGCGCCACGGCGAGTTCGCCGCCGACCTGACCTACGTCCGTTCGGCGATCGACGCCGTCGTACCCCACCTCGGGCCGGGCGACGTCGTCGTCGGCAAGTCGACGGTTCCGGTGGGCACCGCCGAGCGCCTGCGCGAGACGGTGCAGGAGGCCGTCCCCGAGGCCGAGCTGCTGTGGAACCCGGAGTTCCTGCGCGAGGGCTTCGCCGTCGAGGACACCCTGCGCCCCGACCGCTTCGTCTACGGCCTCGCCGACACCGGCCAGGCGCACGCGGCCGCCGCCCGCCTCGACGAGGTGTACGCCGCCGCGCTGGCCGGCGGCACTCCGAAGATCGAGACCGACCTCGCGACCGCCCAGCTGGTCAAGGTCGCCGCCAACTCGTTCCTTGCCACGAAGATCTCCTTCATCAACGCCATGGCCGAGCTCTGCGAGGCGACCGGCGCGGACGTGAAGGGCCTGGCCGACGCGATCGGCCACGACGCGCGCATCGGCCGCCGCTTCCTCAACGCCGGCCTCGGCTTCGGCGGCGGCTGCCTGCCCAAGGACATCCGCGCGTTCATGGCGCGGGCCGGAGAGCTCGGCGTCGACCAGGCGCTGACCTTCCTGCGCGAGGTCGACTCGATCAACATGCGCAGGCGCGTGCGCGTGGTCGACATGGCTCGCGAGGTCTGCGGCGGCTCCATCGTCGGTCGCCGGATCGCCGTCCTGGGCGCGGCGTTCAAGCCCGACAGCGACGACGTCCGCGACTCACCGGCGCTCAGCGTCGCCGCGCAGATGCAGCTGCAGGGCGCGTACGTCGTGGTCACCGACCCCAAGGCGATCGACAACGCCGCGAAGAAGTGGCCCGACCTGTCCTTCACCGACACCGTCGAGGACGCCGTCTCCGGCGCCGAGGCCGTCCTGCTCGCCACCGAGTGGCCCGAGTACGTCGGCATCGACCCGACCTGGCTCAAGGGCCGGGTCCGCGAGGCCCGCATCATCGACGGCCGCAACTGCCTCGACCCGGCCGTCTGGCGCGCCGCCGGCTGGACCTACCGCGCCCTGGGCCGGCCCTGACGGACGCCACGCCCCGGTATTGCGCCGGCGCCTTGCGATGCGCGCGCCTGGAGCACGCCGACCGACCCACGACTTCCCGGGCGGGTCACTAGTCCCAACGGACCAGCGGTGAACCAGCCGTTCGCCCGTGGGCGGAGCGCGCGTCCGAGGGGATGATTCTCGTGAGGTCCGGGTACGGACATCGGACGAGAAGGAGGTCGGCGATGCTGATCGTCAGCGGTGTGGTCCTCTTCGGGGTCGCGGGCGCCGTCGTCGCCGCGCTCGGCCGGTCCGCCTCCGAGCCGTTCGACCAGTGGCGACTCGACGAGCCCGTCCTGACGCGCGTCGGTCGCTGACCCGCCCTCCGGCCGAGGCTCAGCCCCTGCTGCGCTGACGGTCTCCGGGCAGCCGCTCGAGCTCCGCGACCGTGGGCGCGCCGAACATCGGCAGGCCCTGACGGCGCCGGATCGCGCCCCAGACCAGCGGCAGCAGGATGACCACTGCCGCGCCCACCGCGACGGCCGCCAACGGGTGGCTGCCGCCCCCGAAGAGGCCGATCTGGGCCTTGTCGAGCAGGGCGACGGCCGACATCGTCAGCACCACCACGATCGCGCGGCGCACGAACGACTGGGGGACGTGCGGGGCGACGCGGCTGCCGATCATCGTGCCCGGCGTCGAGCCCACGATCAGCGGGATCACGATGTCCCACTGCAGGCCGTGCAGGAAGATGTTGGAGATCGCCGCGGCCAGCACCAGCGGGATGCCCTGCACCATGTCGGTCCCGACCAGACGCACGGCAGGCAGACCGGGGTAGAGCGTCAGCAGCGCCACCATGATCACCGATCCGGAGCCGACGCTGGTGATGCCGACCAGCAGACCGCCCAGCGCGCCGACCAGCACCGTCGCGACCGGCAGGATCCGCGGGTCGGGGTCGGCGGCCTCGCCGCCACCGCGGACCCGCCGCAGGTTGAGGTAGAGGCGGGCGGCGTACGTCGCGGCCGCGAGCAGCATCGCGATGCCGATGGCGACCATCAGCACCTGGTCCAGCTGGCCGGGCTGGACCACGAGGGACAGGACCTCCGGCCCGAGCAGGGCGGTCGGGACCGAGCCCAGGATCAGCCACTTGGCCAGCGGCCAGTGCGTCGAGCCGGCGCGGGCGTGGACCAGCGCGCCGCCGGTCTTGGAGAAGGCCGAGGCGACGAGGTCGGCGGTGACGATCGCGGTCGTGTCGCCGACGCCCAGGAAGATCAGGGTCGGCGTCATGAGGGCGCCGCCGCCCATGCCGGTCACGCCCACGATCAGGCCGACGATGAAGCCGGCGATCACCACCGACAGCGCGGTGTGGGTCAGCAGGTCGTGCATCAGAGGGGCCTTCCGCTGAGGCGGCTCAGGGCGATCTGCAGCAGACCGTCGACCTGGTCGGCGCAGTCCACGGCGGCCTCGAGCCCGCGGCGGTAGGGGTCCGAGATGTCGTGGGCGGCCTCGGCACCGGCGCGCTGGTGGCCGACCGCCGCGACGAGGTCGTGACCGGTCAGGTCCGCGCCGACCCGCGCGAGGGACTCGGTGAACTGCCCGAGGGTGAACGTCTTGCGGAACGCCGAGGGCACCTCCTCGAGCAGGAACGTGCGGTGCGCCGACTCGGCGGTCAGGACCAGGTCGGCGTCCTCGACCATCGCCCTGGTCACCGGCCGGCTGCGGAACGCCCTGATGGCATCGCGCGTGATGCCGCGCGTGGCCATGGCCTTGGCCATCGTCGCGTCGGCGGGCTTGTCGTCGAAGCCATGGGTGCCGGCGCTGGAGAACTCCGCTGCGCTCCCGCCGTCGGTCAGCTGCTCGGCCCGGAGCTGCATGTACGGCGACCGGCAGATGTTCGCCGTGCAGACGAACAGCACCTTCACCGGCCGCCCGTCGGCCGCACCCGGCGGCGGCGTCGCCGGCCCCGGCTGCGCGCCGGGCTCGCCGGCCTGGTCGGGGCTCTCGGACGTCGGCAGGTCGAGGTAGCCCTCGCGCCGCAGCGCGAGGATCACGTCGTCGAGGGCGTCCTCGATGGTGCGACCGGTGGTGTCGACGCGCACGTCGGCGTCCTCGGGCACCTCGTACGGCGAGGAGATGCCGGTGAACTCGGGGATCTCGCCGGCCCGCGCCTTGGCGTAGAGGCCCTTGCGGTCGCGCCTCTCGCACTCCTCCAGCGGCGTCGCGACGTGGACCAGGAAGAAGGCGCCACCGGCGTCGGCGACGTACCTGCGGACGTCCTGGCGGGTCGCGTCGAACGGCGCGATCGGGCTGCAGACGGCGAGCCCGCCGTGCCGCGCGATCTCGGCCGCCACCCAGCCGATCCGGCGGATGTTGGTCTCGCGGTCCTGCTTGGAGAAGGTCAGCCCGGCCGAGAGGTTGCGGCGTACGACGTCGCCGTCGAGGCTGGTCAGGCTGCGCGCACCCTGCTCGAGGATGCGGTCCATGAGGGCCTGGGCGAGGGTGGACTTGCCGCTGCCTGACAGGCCGGTGAAGAACAGCACCAGGCCCTGCTTGTCGCGGGGGGGCCGCTCCTGCTCGACGATGTCGGCGAGCTCGGGCAGCAGCGCGCCGGCCGGCGTGAGCGTGAGCACCGGATCTCTGTCGGCGTAGTTTCCGATCACGATCTCGCGGATCCGCGCGTCCGACCCGGGGTCGTGCGCCGCCAGCGGCACGGCGACGACGGCCGCGTCGAGTCCCTCGACCGCTCGCAGGGTCGCCCGCAGCAGTCCGACGCCCGACATCGCGGCCGTGCCGGTGCCGACGAGCGCCAGCACGACGACCGGGCCGGCCGCGCGGATCTGCGCGAGCTGCTGGTCGGTGAGCGCGTCGGTGACGGGGACGAACGTGCGCCCGGCGTACCTCTCGCGGACGACGTCGGGAGGCATGTGGAGTCGGCGGAAGGGGCCGTACTGCGCGTGGGTCAGCGCGGTGACGGTCAGGCTCAGGTCGGCGGCGCGGGTGACGCGGGCGAGAGGGAGGCCCTCGGGGTCGACCAGCTCGATGCTGCGGCCGGCGGCGAGCTCGGCGTCCGCCTCGGCCGGGAGGTCGAGGGTGACCGGGCTGCCCAGCTCGTCGTACCCCTCGATGGGGGAGAGGGCGCCGCCGGTCAGGAGCTCGAGGTCGTCGAGCTCGCGGGGACTGGGGCAGTGCTGCAGATCGGCCACGGGAGCATCCTGCCAAACAAATCCAAGTCTCTTGGATTTAGCCGTTAAGTGGGACCGACTCGTGGGACGCGTTCCGAGGGCGGTGTGAGGGGCCTCACCGTAACTCCGCTTGCAAGTGCTAGCAGGAGTTAGCAGACTAGGGGCATGGCAATCGGGAAGGTCGGCAAGACCGTCGAGACCCTCGGCGACTACCTCAAGGAGCAGCGCACCACGGCGCGCCTCTCCCTGCGGCAGCTCGCCGATCAGGCCGGCGTGTCCAACCCCTACCTGAGCCAGATCGAGCGAGGGCTTCGCAAGCCGTCCGCCGAGGTGCTCTCACAGATCGCCAAGGCGCTGCGGATCTCTGCGGAGCAGCTCTACATCCGGGCTGGGATCCTCAGCCCGGAGGACGGTGTGGGGGGTTCGGTCGAGCTCGCCATCCTTGGCGACACCGGCCTCACCGAGCGACAGAAGCAGTCGCTGCTCGATGTCTATGCGTCATTCCTGGCGCTCAACGCCGCCGACGAGTCGGACTCCCTCGAGGAGCCCGAGCTGCCGGCGACCGAAAGTGGGCAGGGCACCGACGTCCAGTCCGAGCACGATCCCAACCACGTCACAACCGAAGGGTGAATCCGAATGCCGAAGCTTGACCTCCCGAAGATCGAGTTCCGCAAGATCGACCTGCCGAAGGTCGACATCCGCGCCATCGAGGTCCCCGCTGTCGCCGAGAAGCCGATCTACGCCGGTGTCGGCGCCGTCGACCTCGCCTACGCGAGCGTCAAGGTCTACGTCACCGACGCCCAGACCAAGGCGCAGGCCCGCATCGCCGACGTCCAGAAGGTCGTCAAGGGCTTCGAGCTGCCCGAGCCGAAGTCGCTGCAGGACCGCGCCGCCGCGTCGTACGCCGGCAGCAAGACCAAGGCGCAGGCCCGCATCGCTGACCTGCAGGCCGACGCCCGCGCCCTGCCGGCCAAGGTCCAGAGCCAGGTCAAGAGCACCGTCGACGGCAACGTCGCCACCGTGACCGCGACCTACGCCGACCTCGCCAAGCGCGGTGAGGCCGTCGTCGTCAAGCTTCGCAACGGCGACGCCCCGGCCCCCGCCAAGAAGGCCGCTCCGGCCAAGAAGAGCTCGGCCGTGAAGAAGGCTCCGGCCAAGAAGGCGCCCGCGAAGAAGGCCCCGGCCAAGAAGGCGACCACCGCCAAGAAGACCACCGCGAAGAAGGCTCCGGCCAAGAAGGCCTGACCTCCGCACAGGTCCACACCACGAGGGCTCCCGGGATTCCCCGGGGGCCCTCGCGCTGTCCCCGTTAGGATTCGCGTGTGGGATACGGATCGATCGGTGCCGGGAGCCTCTTCCTGCCGACGGGCACCGGGATGCTGGTCTTCGACATCGAGGCCTGGATCAACCTGGTCGTGGTCTTCGTCCTGCTGGCGCTGAAGATCTACGCCTTCGTCACCGCGCTGGTCTACTCCTCGGAGTCCTACCTCGCCGCCGACAAGCTCAACAAGGCCACCTGGTGCATCGTCCTGGGCCTGGCCGTGGTGCTGCAGATCGTTCCCCTGCCGCTCTCGCTCATCAACCTCGCCGCCACCATCGCCGCCTGCGTCTACCTCGCCGACGTACGCCCCGCCCTCGCCGGCCTCCGCCGCTGACCCCGGCTGGCCCGCGCCCTCAGGTTGGTCGAGCCTGTCGAGAACCGTCGGGGGCGCCGAACTCGGTGTAGTTCTTGGACAACCGAGGTGGATCGGCGTAGTTCAGGTCGATGAGCGCGCTCCGCTTGGCGCGACTCCAGTTCTGAATCTGCTTCTCCCGGGCGAACGCGTGGGTACTCCTCGGCCCAGACGAGCCTCACCGGGAGACGGCGGCGCGTGTACTCGGCGCCTTGGCCGACCTGGTGCTGGTAGAGCCTCGCCTCGAGGTCGGTGGTGCTGCCGACGTAGTAGGAGCCGTCGGAGCACTCGAGCATGTAGCAGTAGCCGCGCATTGCCTCATCGTTCGTCGATGTCTCGACGCTGTCGAGCGGCAGTTGGCGCGCTGTGGATAACGCCCTGCGCCCAGGCGCGAGCTTGACCCTAGGTCGGTCGAGCTTGTCGAGACCTCTGCGGTCTCGACAGGCTCGACCAGCTGGTGGTCTCGACGGGCTCGACCAACCTAGAGCCGGAGGTACGCCGCGAGCGCCTCGTCGGCGTCGGCGGGGGTGAAGCCGGTGGCGGCGAGCTTGTCCAGGTTCAGCGTGCTGAAGAGGGGGCGGGGGGAGAGCGCCTTGCCGGCGGCGTACTCCTCGGTCGTCGTGGTGGTGACGTCGTCCGGGGAGCGGCCGGACAGCTCGAAGACCCGCTTCGCGTACGCCGCCCACGAGCGCGGCTCGCCGCCGTTGGTGACGTTGTAGACGCCGTACGGCGCGGCGGAGTCGAGCAGGTGCCGGGTGGCGCGGGCGAGCTCGGAGGTGAAGGTGAGCCGGCCGACCTGGTCGTGGACGACGGCTGGGGAGATGCCGTCGGCCGCGAGCCGCTGCATGGTCCGCACGAAGTTGTTGCCCTCGCCGATGACCCAGGAGGTGCGCAGGACGTAGTGGCGAGGCGTGGTGGCGACGCCGAGGTCGCCGGCC
Organism: Nocardioidaceae bacterium; assembly: GCA_009780515.1. Lineage (GTDB taxonomy): Bacteria > Actinomycetota > Actinomycetes > Propionibacteriales > Nocardioidaceae > Nocardioides. The sequence goes on from WQZX01000021.1 coordinate 29,251, forward strand.
GCCTTGGTCTGGCCGTAGACGCCGAGCGGTGCCATCGCCTCGTCCTCACGGTGACCGCCGGGCACCTCCTGGCCGTCGAAGACGTAGTCGGTGGAGTAGTGCACCAACGTCAGGTTGTGCTCGGTCGCGATCCGGGCGAGGGCCGTCGGCGCGGCCGCGTTCGCCGCCCAGGCGGTGGCGCGGCCCTCGCCCTCGGCCTTGTCGACCGCGGTGTACGCCGCCGCGTTGAGCACGACGCCGTAGTCGCGCCACGACCAGGCGGCCAGCGCGTCCGGGTCGGTCAGGTCCAGCTCGCGCTGACCTGGGCTTGTCGAGGGGCCGAGGTCGACCAGGTCGGCGTCGGGGTAGAGGCGGGCGAGCGCCTGCCCGAGCTGGCCGCGGCAGCCGGTGATCAGCGTCTTGCGCGGCTCCATCGGTACGACGGCGTCCAGTCGCGGGTTGGCGCGGTCCTTGTCGGAGATCTCGACCTCGGCGGAGTCCAGCGGGATCGGCCACGGGATGGCGACCGTCGGGTCGGCGAGGTCGAGCGCGGGATAGGCGTGGCCCGGCACGTAGTGGTCGTTGACCAGGTAGGAGTAGACCGTGCCGTCCTCGAGCGCCTGGTATGAGTTGCCGACACCGCGGGGCACGAACACCGCGACGCCCTCGTCGACCTCCACGGAGTACGTCGTACCGAAGGTGTCGCCGGCGCGCATGTCGACCCAGGCCGCGAAGACCCGCCCGGTCGCCACCGAGACGAGCTTGTCCCAGGGCTCGGTGTGGACGCCCCGGGTCGCGCCGCGGCGGGCGTTGAGGCTCATGTTGTTCTGCACCGGACCGAAGTCGGGCAGTCCGAGCGCGACCATCCGCGCGCGCTGCCAGTTCTCCTTGAACCAGCCGCGCGCGTCGCGGTGGACGGGCAGCCGGAGGACGAGCAGGCCCGGGATCGGGGTGGTCTCGACGGTCAGGTCCACTACTGGCCCTTCTGTGCGTACTTCGCCTCGGTCGCGGCCTTCGCGGGCCGCCACCAGTCCTGGTGCTGCTGGTACCACTCGATGGTCTGCGTCAGCCCCGCGTCGAAGTCGGCGTAGCGGGGCTGCCAGTCGAGCTCGTGGCGCAGCTTGCCCGACTCGATGGCGTAGCGGCGGTCGTGGCCGGCCCGGTCGGTCACCCACTCGATGTCGTCCTCGGGGCGCCCGAAGTGGCGCAGGATCGCACGGACGACGTCCACGTTGGACCGCTCGCCGTCGGCCCCGATCAGGTAGGTCTCGCCGATCCGTCCGCGCTCGAGGATCGCCAGCACGGCGGAGGAGTGGTCCTCGGTGTGGATCCAGTCGCGGACGTTCAGCCCGTCGCCGTACACGCGCGGCCGGCGGCCGTCGATCACCTCGGTGATCTGGCGCGGGATGAACTTCTCGACGTGCTGCCAGGGGCCGTAGTTGTTGGAGCAGTTCGAGATCGTCGCGCGTACGCCGAAGGACCGGACCCATGCACGGACGAGGTGGTCCGAGCCCGCCTTGCTCGCGCTGTACGGCGACGACGGCTGGTACGGCGTGTCCTCGGTGAAGCGCTTCGGGTCGTTGAGGTCGAGGTCGCCGTACACCTCGTCGGTGGAGACGTGGTGGAAGCGGACGTCGTGGCGGCGGACCGCCTCGAGGAGGGTGAACGTTCCGACCAGGTTCGTGCGGATGAACGGCGCCGGGTCGGCGAGCGAGTTGTCGTTGTGCGACTCGGCGGCGTAGTGGACGACGGCGTCGGCCTCGGCCGCCAGCGGCTCGACCACGGCCTCGTCGGCGATGTCGCCCTCGACCAGCCGCACGCGGTCGGTGGGAAGTCCCGCGATCGAGTCGCGGCTGGCCGCGTACGTCATCTTGTCGAGCACGACGACCTCGGCGTCCGTGCGGTCGACGAGGTGGTGGACGAAGTTGGAGCCGATGAACCCGGCGCCGCCTGTGACCAGAATGCGTTCCACGTGCGGCATCCTAGGGACCATGCGCGGCATCATCCTGGCGGGAGGCACCGGCAGCCGGTTGCACCCGATCACCCACGCGATCAGCAAGCAGCTGATGCCGGTCTACGACAAGCCGATGGTCTACTACCCGCTGTCGACCCTCATGCTGGCCGGGATCCGCGAGGTTCTGGTCATCACGACCCCCGCGGACGCCGACCAGTTCCACCGCCTGCTCGGCGACGGCTCACAGCTCGGCGTCTCGATCTCCTACGCGGTGCAGCCCTCGCCGGACGGGCTCGCGCAGGCGTTCCTGATCGGCGAGGAGCACCTCGACGGCGGCGGTGCCGGCCTGGTGCTCGGCGACAACGTCTTCTACGGCGCCGGCCTCGGCACCCGGCTGCGCCGCTTCGAGGAGCTCGACGGCGCTGCGGTCTTCGGCTATCGCGTGGCCGACCCGTCGGCGTACGGCGTGGTGGAGTTCGACGACGAGGGGCGCGCGCTCTCGCTGGAGGAGAAGCCCGGCCGCCCGCGGTCGTCGTACGCCGTGCCGGGGCTGTACTTCTACGGCGACGACGTCGTGGAGAAGTCCCGCACGCTGAAGCCGTCCGACCGCGGCGAGCTGGAGATCACCGACCTCAACCGGCTCTACCTCGAGGAGGGTCGGCTGCAGGTCGAGGTCCTGCCGCGGGGCTCGGCGTGGCTGGACACCGGCACCTTCGACGACCTCAACGACGCCAGCAACTTCGTGCGGGCCCTGGAGAAGCGGCAGGGCATGAAGGTCGGCGCGCCCGAGGAGGTCGCCTGGCGGATGGGGTTCATCGACGACGACCGTCTCGCCGAGCTGGCCCGTCCTCTGGTGAAGTCCGGCTACGGCCGCTACCTCCTCGACCTGCTGGACGACTGACGCCACTAGGGTCGGGGCCATGAAGGTCCTCGTCACCGGCGGTGCCGGCTACATCGGCTCGGTCACCTGCAAGGCGCTCGAGCAGGCCGGGCACGTGCCGGTCGTGCTGGACAGCCTGCTCAGCGGACCGCGGGTCTTCGTCGGCGACCGGATCTTCTACGAGGGCGACATCGCCGACCGGGGGCTGCTGCGCCGGGTCTTCGAGGAGCACCCGGACATCGAGGCGACCATCCACATGGCCGCGCGGATCGTGGTGCCGGAGTCGGTCGAGCTGCCGTACGAGTACTACCGCGACAACGTCGCGAAGTCGCTGGAGCTCTTCGACGAGCTCGTCGCGCTCGGCCGGACGAGGCTGATCTTCTCCTCGACGGCCTCGCTCTACGCGCTCAGCCCGCGCTTCGAGGTCCGCGAGGGGGACCCGCTGGCGCCGATGTCGCCGTACGCGCGGACGAAGCGGATGATGGAGCAGGTCATCGAGGACGTCTCGGCCGCGACCCCGCTGCGCGCGATCATCCTGCGCTACTTCAACCCGATCGGGTCCGACCCCGACCTGGAGACCGGCTACCACCTGCGCGACGCCACCCACGTCGTACCCCTGATGGCGCAGGCGGCGCTCGGGCTGCGTGACCGCTTCACGCTCACCGGCACCGACCTGCCGACCCGCGACGGCACCGGCATCCGCGACTACATCCACGTGTGGGACCTCGCGCGGGCCCACGTCGCCGCCGTCGAGAGGTTCGACGAGGCGATCGAGCGCACGGGCGAGACCGCGACGTACCTCAACGTCGGCGGGGGCGACGGTGTGACGGTGCGCGAGCTCCTCGCGGCCGTCGAGCGCGTCGTCGGCAAGGACGTCCCGGTCGTCGAGGCGCCGTCGCGTCCCGGCGACGCCGTCGGTGCCTTCGCCAACGCCGACCGCGCCCGCGACCTGCTCGGCTGGACCACCGAGCTCAGCCTCGACGAGGCGATCCGCTCCGCCCTCGCCTGGGGCGAGAAGCGCCGCGCGATCCTCGGCTACGACTGAGCCGGCCGTGGCCCGAGCCCTCATGGACAAGGACGTCCCGGCGCTGCTGCGCGCCGTGATCGTGGTGGTGGCGGTCCTCGTGGTCGCCGCCGTCGTCGGCTGGATCGCCCTCGCCAACGGCTGGTACGGCGGCCAGGCCGGCTCCGTGAGCCAGGGACTCCCCGGCCAGGATCCGGGCAGCCCGATGCCGCCGTCGACCGTGCGGTCGACCGCGCCGGCGCCCGCGACCGGCCGGGTGAGCGCGAGCCCGTCCCGGCACGCGGGCCACGCGCGAAGGGCGCCGCTGACCGGCAAGGTGGTCGTGATCGACCCCGGCCACCAGCTCGGCAACCACGACCACCTCGCCGAGATCGACCGGCTCGTGGACGCCGGCGGCATCCGCAAGCCGTGCAACACCACCGGGACCGCGACGAGCTCCGGCTACCCGGAGGCGACGTTCAACTGGGACGTCGCCCAGGACCTGCGCGCCCTGCTGCGCAGGCAGGGCGCGCTCGTGCGGCTGACCCGACACAGCAACAGCGATTCCGCGTGGGGCCCGTGCGTCGACGCACGCGGCAGGTTCGGCAACCCGGGCCAGCCGGGTCCGACCGCCGACGTCAAGCTCAGCATCCACGCCGACGGCTCGCTGTCGACCGGCGCGCACGGCTTCGACGTCATCGCGCCGGGCGCGATCCCCGGCTACACCACCGGGATCGCCGGGCCCTCGCTCGACCTCGCCAGGACGGTGCGCAACCGGATGGTCGCCTCGGGGTTCGCCACGTCGACGTACACCGGCGTGCGCGGGATCGACGTACGCCGCGACCTCGGCACCCTCAACCTCTCCAAGCGGCCGGTCGCGATGATCGAGTGCGGCAACATGCGCGACCCCGGTGACGCGGCGCTGCTCACCTCGTCGCGCGGACAGCGACGGATCGCGCGTGCCCTCGCGGATGCGCTGGAGCGCTACCTGACCCGCTGACCGGTGACGTCAGTGGCCCGCTGCGGCGTGGCGTCCGGCCATCTCCTCGGCGGCTTCCTGCTTGCGCATCCTCCTGCTCAGGCGCGGCCGGTGGAGCGAGTGGCGCTCGATGTGGGGACAGCGCGTGCCGTGCTTCAGGTGGCAGCGGACGCTGCGACGCAGTCTGCGGAGGCCGGTCATGGGGAGAGCTCCCAGTTGGCAGGGGTTCGGGGGACCCCGAGATGACTCCAGCGTAACCAGCGATCGTGAGCGTGTCGCGGGTTCGGCGATACCGGTGGCACCCGGGCCGTGGTCGCGGCGTACGGGACGGCCGGACGCCCTCCAGTAGCCTGCACCCCGTGTCTGAGCTCCGCCGTCTGGGCGACCCGTCCTCCCCGATCACGGACGACGGGCTGACGGCCGCCTACCCGTGGCCGGACTCGGGCCGCTGGGTGCGCGCGATGATGGTGACGACGCTCGACGGAGCCGCGGCAGGCGCCGACGGGCTGAGCGGGTCGGTGTCGTCGGACGCCGACATGCGCGTCTTCGGGTCGGTACGCCGCTTCGCCGACGCCGTGCTCGTGGGCGCCCAGACCATGCGCGCCGAGCGCTACACCCCGATGCGGACGCAGCCCGCGCGGGCCGAGGCGCGCGCCGCCAACGGCCAGTCCGCCGCGCCGGTCATCGTCGTGGTGAGCCGGTCGCTGGACCTGCCGTGGGACCTGCCGGTCTGGAGCGAGTCGACCCACCGCCCGGTCGTCGTGACCGGCACCGACGCCGATCCCGACCGCCTGCGCGAGGCTCGTGAGCACGCCGACGTCGTGGCGCTGCCCGAGGTCTCACCCGCCGCGATCCTGGATGCGGTCGTCGACCGTGGTCTGCGCCGGATCGTGTGCGAGGGCGGGCCCCGCCTCCTGGCAGAGCTGACCGCCGCGGGTCTGGTCGACGAGCTCGACATCACCATCGCGCCACTGATGGCCGGAACCTCGGAGACGCCGGTGACGCCGGTGCTCGAGGAGGCCGCGAGGTTCGAGCCGGTCCACGTGCTCGAGGGCGACGGCTTCCTGATGACCCGCTACGTCAGGGCGGTCCGGTGATCTCCCTCGCCGGGCTGGCCCGGCTGGTCGAGGCCCACCGCGACGATCTCGACGTCGAGGTCGCGCCGTTCGCGATCGGCGGGCGCAGCTTCGACACCGACCGCGAGCCGGTGCTGATGGGTGTGGTGAACCTGTCGCGGGACTCCGCCTATCGCGAGTCGGTCGCGGTCTCGCTCGAGTCGGCGGTGCGCAAGGCGCGCGTGCAGGTGGCTCAAGGAGCGCACGTCATCGACGTCGGCGCGGAGTCAAGCGACGCCGCCGCCCGCGCGGTCTCGCCGGAGGAGCAGGCACGGAGCGTCGCACCGGTGATCGAGCGGATCACCGAGGCCGGCATCGCCACCTCCATCGAGGGGTACGACGTCGCCGTCGTCCGCGCGGGCCTCGCGGCCGGCGCCTCGGTCGTCAACCTGACCGGGTCCGACGTGGACGACGCGATGTTCGAGCTGGCCGCCGAGCACGACGCCTCTGTGGTCCTCTGCCACGTGCTCGGTCGCCACGCGCGCGCCCTCGACGACACCGAGGTGGACACCGATCCCGTCCCGCGCATGCTGGAGGCGTTCGGACGCCGGATCGACCGGGCCCGCGAGCACGGTGTCGGCAGCCTCGCGATCGACCCCGGCATCGGGTTCGGCTACCGCCTCGATCCCGCCGAGCGCGCGCAGTACCAGGCGGCGGCGCTGGTCAACACGTTCCGGCTGCGCCGCCTCGGCGTACCCGTCTGTCACGCGCTGCCGCACGCCTTCGACATCTTCGAGGACCAGTTCCGCAGCGCCGAGGGGTTCTTCGCGGTGCTGGCGCACCTCGGCAGCACCGGCATCTACCGGGTCCACGAGGTGCCGCTCGTCCGGTCCGTCCTCGACGCCCTCGCCGCCTTCGACCTGGACGGTACGCCGCCCGCCGGCTGAGCCGGTCGAGCCACCGCGGCCGGTCGCGGTGGGGGCTGGAACAATGCGGTACGTGACCGACCTGCAGATCGACCGCGACCGGCCCGGCGTCGTCGAGGTGACCTTCAACCGTCCCGAGCGCCGCAACGCCTTCACCAAGACGATGTACGGCCGGATGCGCGAGCTGTGGCAGGAGCTGGCCACCGACCAGGACGTGCGGGTGGTCGTGCTGCGCGGCGAGGGCGGCAAGGCCTTCGCGGCGGGCAACGAGATCTCGGACTTCCTCGAGGCCGACGCGGTCGAGTACGAGACCTGGATCCGCGAGATGCTCGACGGACTCTTCGCGCTGCCACAGGTGACCATCGCCGCGGTCGACGGCGTCTGCGTCGGTGGCGGTCTCGCCGTGGCGACCAGCTGCGACCTGCGCATCGCGACGGCGACGTCCCGCTTCGGCTACCCGATCGCGCGGACCCTCGGCAACGCGCTCTCCTCGCCGGTCCTCTACCGCTGCGCGGAGGTCTTCGGCGAGTCGCTGACCCGCGAGATGCTGCTCGCCTCGCGCCTGGTGAGCGCCGACCGGGCCTGCTCCGCCGGCGCGATCCTCGCCTGCGTTGCCGACCGGGCCGCGCTCGACGCCGAGGTGGACGCCCTCGTCGAGGGAGTCCTCCTGGCGTCGCCGGTCACGCTCCGCACCACCAAGCACCAGCTCGCGGCCCGCGCGGCGCTGACCGAGCACGCCCCTGCCGAGGAGGTGGCCCTACTCCGCGAGGTGTACGGCGGCCCCGACTTCGCCGAGGGCGTCCGGGCGTTCCTGGCCAAGGAGAAGCCCGCCTTCAAGGGCTGACGGGCACGGGCACGACAAGTTCGGTCACTGGCGCCCGAATTCAGGCCGCTCGGCGACGAACCTGTCGTCCTGGTGGCCCGGTCGGCCACCAGACCAGCATCTCTTCGAGGGTCGCGCGTACGTGCTCGGGGCGGAGCATGATGTCCTCCCAGCAGAAGCGCAGCACCAGATAGCCCTGCCGGACGAAGTCGGTGTAGCGGCGGACGTCTCGCCGATAGCTCTCGCGAGTCCCGTGGAACTCCATCGACTCCGCCTCGATGACGAGACGGCGGCCCTCGTCGACCAGGTCGGCTCGCCCGGTGGTGCCCACCCACACCTGCGGTCGGACGTCCAGCCCCGGGATGTCGAGGCAGATCGCGCGCAACACCGACTCCATCGGGTTGGCGGCCCTCCGACTGGCCTCCGCGACCACGCCCATGGCGCGCCGGCGGCCCGTGCGGGGCGACATCTCGGCCGCCTCGGCCAGCTCACGCGGTCCGACGTCGCCGGAGCGGAGCGCGGAGTCGGCGATCGCGAGCGCCTCGTCGAAGGGGAGGAGACGGGCGCAGTCGATCACCGTCCGTGCCGGCGAGGTGACCCGCTTGGCCCGCTCGGAGTCGGTCAGGTCGCCCCACCGGACGCTGACCCCCGTCCGCCTTGTCGCATCCACGGCCCGGCCGCGCGGCACCCACACCGTCGGCTGTGCTGGAACCTGCTTGACCTTCCAGCCGTGCTCCAGCGCCGCGCTCACCACCCCGAGCGCTCCGTGCAGACGCGCGGCTGCGAATCGGTCGCCGGCGATCTCCGGAAGCGTGTAGACGTCGGTCGCCCGACGTAGGACGAGGCCCGCCCGCGCGGCCCGGCGCAGCTGCCGGCGGGGCACCGCGTCGAGCAGCTCGGCGTGCGTCGCGACGCCGCCGAGCCGGCTCAGCGCGATGACCGCATTCATGTCCGGCAGGGTGCCGCATCCTGGCGCGGCGTGCGTCGGTCATCCACAGGGTGCCGCATCCTGGCGCGGCGTGCGTCGGTCATCCACAGGCCACGAGAACGACAGGTTGGGGATGTCAGCATCCCTGATGGCGCCGTCGGACCGAGCTTGTCGTTCTCGTGGTCAGGCGGACTCGCGCGGCACGACGGTGGCGGGGAAGATCACCCGGATGGCCCGCGGCGCCCGGTCGTCGTCGAGCTGCTCGAGGAGCATGCGCGTGGCCTGGTCGGCCATGTCGGCGATCGGGTTGCGCACCGTCGTGAGGCGCGGGGTGGTCCGCTCGGCGACGCCGAGGTCGTCGTACCCGACCACGGCGACGTCATCGGGCACCCGTCGGCCGGACGCGGACAGCGCGCGCAGCGCGCCCGCGGCCATCAGGTCGGAGGCCACGACGAGCCCGTCGAGGTCGGGGTGGCGCTCGACCAGCTGGGCGCACGCGAGCTCGCCCCCGGACTCGGTGAAGTCGGCCTGCTCGACGATGTCGTCGCGCAGGCCGGTGTCGCGCATGGCGTCGTGCCAGCCGGACAGCCGGTCGAGACCGGCGGCCATGTCGCTGGGTCCGGCGATGGTGCCGATGCGTCGGCAGCCACGGCTGATCAGCAGCTCGGTGGCCGCCCGTCCGCCGGCGAGGTTGTCGGTGTCGACGTACGCCACGCGGTCGGCGCTGCTCCAGGGCCGGCCGATGAACGAGCTCGGCAGGTTCAGCGCCGCCAGGTGGTCGGCCAGCCGGTCGTTGCGGTGGTGGGACACCACGATCGCGCCGTCGATGTGCCGCCGGCGCAGGTAGCGCAGCATCCGCCGCTCCTCGTCGCCGGGCCGCGCCAGCAGCAGCACGAGCTGGAGGTCGCGCGCGGCCAGCACGCGGTTGACGCTGCGCAGCGTGTGCACGAAGAACGGATCGGTGAAGACCCGCTCATCGGGCTCGGGGACGACCAGCGCGATCGAGTCGGTACGCCGGGTCACCAGGCTGCGCGCCGCCGGGTTGGGCGTGTATCCGAGCGACTCGACGGCCGACTCGACCGCCTTGCGTGCGGTCGCGGAGACGCGGTCGGCGCCGTTGATCGCCCGTGATGCCGTCGCCCGCGACACTCCGGCCAGCCGCGCCACCTCGTCGAGCGTCGGGGCCTGCCCGGGTCCGGACGCGTCGCGGTCGGGGTGCGGCTGGCTCACGTGTCGCACGTTAGCGCTCCGACAAGACGCCGGTGGCCGCGACGCGGCTGAACAGCTGCGCGCTGGACTTCGGGATGCGCTCCTGGGTCTCGTAGTCGACGTGGACGATGCCGAACCGCTGGCTGTAGCCGTAGGCCCACTCGTAGTTGTCCATCAGCGACCACGCGAAGTAGCCGCGGACGTCCACGCCCTGGGCCATCGCGTCGCGGGTCGCCCGCAGGTGCTCGGCGAAGAACGAGGCCCGCTCCGGGTCGTCGACGGTGCCGTCCACGACGGTGTCGGGGTAGGCCGCACCGTTCTCGGTGATGTAGATCGGCGGCACCCCGTAGTCGTCGCGCAGCCGCAGCAGCAGCCGGGTCAGGCCGTCGGGCTCGATCTCCCAGTCCTGACCGGTGGTCGGCAGGCCGCGGCGCGGGAAGGTGATGTCCTGCCCGCCCGGGTACGGCGAGACGGTCGGCCGCTCGGGCTGCGGCGTCGCCGAGCCGAGCAGCTGGTCGGCCGGGTGGGGTCGCCCGGAGGCGCCGTCGCCGTGGTAGTAGTTCACGCCCAGCACGTCGATCGGGGTGCTGATCACCCCGAGGTCGCCGTCCCGCACGACCTCGTGCCACGGGCGGCCGTTCCACTGGTGGTGGTCGCGGTCGGTGAGCAGCGCCTCGTCGTACTTGCCGCGGAAGATGGGGTCGAGGAAGACCCGGTTGAAGCCCAGGTCGACCCGCTCGGCGGCGTCGACGTCGGCGGGCTCGCTCGCGTCGAACGGCTCGGCGACGGTCAGGTTCAGCGTGATGCCGAGCCGGTCGTCGGCGTTGCCGCGGCGACGCAGCTCGTCGATGGTGCGACCGTGCGCGAGCATCAGGTGGTGGGCCGCGACCAGGCCTGCCGCACCCTCCTGACGGCCGGGGGCGTGCTGCCCGCCGGTGTACCCGAGGAAGGCCGAGCACCACGGCTCGTTCATCGTGGTCCAGCTGCGCACGCGGTCGCCCAGTGCGTCGTACGTCGTGAGGGCGTACTCGACGAACCGGTCGGTCGTGTCGCGGTTGAGCCAGCCGCCGGCGTCCTCCAGCCTCTGCGGGAGGTCCCAGTGGTAGAGCGTGACCCACGGCAGGATCCCCGCGCCGAGCAGCTCGTCGACGAGCCGGTCGTAGAACGCGATCCCGGCCCGGTTGGGGTTGCGGGCGTCCGGCCGCACCCGCGGCCACGCGATGGAGAAGCGGTAGGCGCCGAAGCCGAGCTGCTTCATCAGCGCCACGTCCTCGGGCATGCGGTGGTAGTGGTCGCAGGCGACGTCCCCGTTGTCGCCGCCGAGGATCGCCCCCGGCACGCGGCTGAAGGTGTCCCAGATGGACGGCGATCGGCCGTCCTCCCCGGTGGCGCCCTCGATCTGGTACGCCGCGGTGGCGGCGCCCCACAGAAAGGACTCGGGGAAGTCCCGGTCGGTGGGCAGGTGGTCGGTGGTGCGGGAGGTCATCCCTTCACGGCTCCTTGCATGATTCCGGTGACGAGGTTGCGTCCGGCGGCGACGAACAGCAGCAGCAGCGGGATGGTCGCCATTGCCGTTCCGCACAGGACGAGGGCGTAGTCGGTGGCCTGGCCCTGGCCGGTGAGCTTGAGCTGGTCGAGCGCGATCTGCACGGTCTGCTTGTTCTGCAGCGCGACCAGGGGCCACATGTAGTCGGTCCACACCTGCATGAAGGTGAACAGGAACAGGATGGACATCGCGGGTCGCGCGGCCGGGACGGCGACGATCCAGAAGGTGCGCAGCATCGTGCAGCCGTCCATGCGCGCGGCCTCGATCAGCTCGTCCGGTACGGCGTCCACGAGGTACTGCCTCATGAAGAACACCCCGAACGCGGTGACCAGGGTCGGCAGCGCCACCGCGACCAGCGTGTCGAGCAGGTGGTAGTCGCGCATCAGCACGAACAGGGGCACGACCGCGAGCTGGGTCGGCACCGTCATCGTCATCACCACGAAGGCCATCAGGGCGTTCGAGCCGCGGAACTTCAGCTTCGCGAAGGCGTAGCCGGCGAGCGTGGAGAAGAACACGACCGAGATGCCGCAGGCCGTCGAGACGATGATGCTGTTGATCAGCGCGTGCCAGAACGGCACCGTGTCCAGCACCCTGCGGGCGTTCTCGAGGAAGTGCCCACCCGGCCAGAACGGCGGCGGGTAGCTGTCCGCCTGGTCCTTGGTGTGCGATCCGATGACGAACGACCAGTACAGCGGCAGGGCCGAGCCGATCACGAAGGCGCCGAGCAGGCCGTAGACGAGGAATCCGGGGCGGCGGTTCATGCGGCGGACCTTCGGGTCAGGAATCGGGTGATGCCGAAGTTGAGCAGCGCGATGGCCACGATGATCATGAACAGCAGCCAGGCGGCGGCCGAGGCCCGGCCGTACATCTGCTCCTTGATGCCGCGCACGTAGATGTAGAGCGTCGTGGTCATGTACTCGTGGTTCGCGCCACCCTCACGGGCGACCGTGTCGTCGAAGAGACGCGGCTCGGTGAAGATCTGCAGACCACCGATGGTGCTGGTGATGATGATGAAGATCATCGTCGGGCGGATCATCGGCAGGGTCACCGAGAAGAACTGCCGCACGCGGCCGGCGCCGTCGATGGCCGCCGACTCGTAGAGGTCGCGAGGCACCGCCTGCATGGCCGCCAGGAAGATCAGCGTGTTGTAGCCGGTCCACCTCCAGTTGACCATGCCGGAGATCGCCAGCTGGGAGGCCCAGCGGTTGCTGTGCCACGGCACCGGATGGATGAAGTGCAGGCCGTGGGCGTTCAGCGAGGCGAGGCACTGGTTGATCAGGCCGGACTGGTCGGCGAACAGGCTGCCGAAGATCAGCACGACGGCGGTCGGCGCGACCACGAACGGCAGCAGGACGCTCATCCGCCAGAAGGTGCGGAAGCGCAGCCGGGTGTCGAGAAGGGCCGCGACGGCGACCGCGATGACCACCTGCGGGACCGAGGACATCAAGAAGATGGTGAAGGTGTTCACCAGCGACTTGAGGAAGATCGGGTCGGTCAGGACGAACCTGTAGTTGTCCAGGCCGAGGAAGCCGCCCCGGTGGTAGGCCCAGCGGTCCCAGCCGAAGAGCGACAGGAAGCCGGTGTAGACCAGCGGGTAGAGGCCGACGATCAGGAACAGGATGAAGAACGGCGAGACGTAGAGGTACGGCGACAGCTTGATGTCCCAACGGGACCGGCGCTGGCGGCGTACGAGCCGAGCACGCTCTCTGGCGGGGTCGGCGGCCGCCGGGGGCACCGCGGTAGCGGTGCCCCCGACAGCCGTCTTGGTGTGGTCACTCATGGGGAGGGGATCACCCTTGGAGTGCCTTGACGTCGGACAGGAAGGTGCTCCACGACGCCGACGCGCTGGTGCCGGTGTCGACGCGGTTGAGCGCGTTCTGGAAGGCCTGGAGGATGTCCGAGTACTGCGGGCCGTGGTAGGGCTGCATCTTGATGGCCTTGGCGCGGTCGGAGTAGATCTTGCCGGCCGGGGCGTCGTTGAAGTACGAGTCCTTGTTGGCCAGCAGGGTCGGGTTGGTGTAGGCGCCGACCTGCGACGGGAAGTTGCCGACGGTCTCGAAGACGCGAGCGGTCTGGGCCGGGTCGGTGATCCAGGTGATGAACTGCTCGGCGGCCTTCTGGTGCGGCGACATCTTCGGGATCATCAGGTAGGAACCGCCCCAGTTGCCGGCTCCGCCGGGGAAGGCGTCGGCGATGTCCCAGCTGGAGTTGGACGGCTCCGGGTCACCGGTGTTGGTCTTGATGTTGGCGCGCATCCAGCCCGGGCACGGCACGGTCGCGACGGTGCCGTTCTTGAAGTCGTTGGTCCAGTCCGCGCCCCACTGGGGGACCTTGGTGGAGAGGTCCTCGTGGGAGACGACGGTGTTGTAGACGTTCTTGAGCTGCGGGTTGGTGACGTCGACCTTGTTGTTCTCGGTGCCGAACGGGTAGCGGACCTGGTTCAGCATCGCCTGCGCGATCGAGCCGGAGGCGTCGTACCAGGCGGCGTTCGGGATCTTCTTGTGGAACTTCTCGCCGAGCTTGAAGTAGGCGTCCCACGTGGTCATCAGCTTGGCGACCGCGTTGCGGTCGGTCGGCAGGCCGGCCTTCTTGAAGAGGGCGGCGTTGTAGCAGATCGCCTCGGGGCCGGTGTCGGTCGCGTAGCCGATCAGCTGACCGTTCGAGGTCGTGGCGTCGTCGGACATGTACTTGAGCCAGCGGCCCTTGACCGCGGGCTGGTCGAGGTTGACCCAGGGCTGGGGGTGCGTCCGCAGCGCGGGCTCGTAGTCACCCTCGACGGCGACGACGTCCGGCAGGCCGGAGCCGGCCTGCAGGTCGGTGTTGATCTCGGCCTTCCAGTCGTCCCACTGGGAGACCTTCTTCTGGGTGACCTGGAGGCTCGGGTCGTTGGCGTGGTCCTTGTTCCACTCCTTGATCAGCGCGTCGTAGCCGAACTCACCGAAGGTGGTGATGGTGATGCCCTTCGACGAGGTGCTGCCGCCGCTTCCGCAGGCCGCCGTCATGCCCAGCACGAGGGCAGCGGCGGCGCTCAGGGCGAGCGCGCGGGAGAGGCGCCGGCCTCGGCCGGTGGCCGAGGATCCGGAGAGGGACCTGATGGGATTGCGTTGCACGGGGACACTCCTGACTGCCATGTGCATCGGGTGGTTCGTGTCTGGATGCGTCCCCATTGTGAGAGCGCTTCCACAACTATTGACGCGCACACCATGACATGGGTCACACTGTTCGTCAACAAC
>WQZX01000022.1 GCA_009780515.1 Nocardioidaceae bacterium
TCCGGCCTCGGTCGCTGCGGCGACGCGCTGCCGCGCTCGCGGTCGAGGTGGTGCCGGGTCGGGCGCCGTTGGCGGCTTGCGGTGGGTTCGTGGTGTGCTCGGTCGGTCGTGGTGGCGGGGCTGCCTACGCGGCGTCCCCGACGGCGTCCGGCCTCGGTCGCTGCGGCGACGCGCTGCCGCGCTCGCGGTCGAGGTGGTGCCGGGTCGGGCGTCGTTGGCGGCTTGCTGTGGGTTGGTGACGCGCTCTGCGCGGCGCTCCCGCCTGCGGTCGTGTCAGCGGCGCTTGGCGCCGAAGCGCCTCGAGCGGGTGGGCTGCTCGGGTGGGGAGACGCGGAAGTCCTGCTTGGGACGGGCGGTGACGGCGGCGAGGGCGTCGGACCACTGCTTGGCCGCCTTCGCGTCCAACGACGCGGGGGAGTGGGTGCCCTGGGTCGGGTCGGCGTGCCGGAGGAGCCCGAGGCTCTCTAGGGTCTCCACGTCGTCGAGGCGATGACGCTCGAAGAGCGTCATCAGGTGCCTCTCGCGCACGTCGGCGGGGAGGTCCTTGGTGAGCAGGGCTCGCAGTGCGGCGCCGAGCCCCTCGCGGCCAGGACGCAGGGCCGGCGGCTTGCCGGAGGTGACCATCGCCGACCACTTGCGGACGAACTCCTCGCCCGAGACCGACTCGTAGTGCAGCACCCCGAGTCCGGCCAGCGAGGCGTCGTCGTACGGCGCGATCTCGTCGTTCTCGTCGTCGACGACGTGGTGGAGCGTGATGTGGGCGGCGATGCCCGGGCGGATGCCGGACTTCCCGCGCACGTGACCGTTGAAGTACGACGAGTTCTTCGGCTGGTCGATCACGCCGAGGGCGGTCAGGAGGGCGAGGTCCTCCTCGCCGAGCAGCCGCTTGAACAGCGTCGGCGGCGCCTCGGCGCGGCGCTGCGCGACCGCCTCCAGCGGGGGCAGCCAGACGACCTCCGCGCTGCGGGGGACGCCGGCGAGCGCGGCGCGGTCGAGCTGGACCACCTCGTCGCCGTCGACGTGGAACAGCCAGGCCGCCGCCCTCACGTCGCGCAGCGCGGTGCGGACGGCGTTCGCGTTGAGCCGCTGGCGGGCGTTGAGCGCCTTCGGACGCGCGTCGTGCCACCAGGAGTCGTCGGCGGCGATGCAGGTGACGGTCGGCTGCGCGTCGAGCCACGCGCGGACCTCCGCCTGCCCCTCGCCCGCGGGGTCGTCGAGCACGATCACCATGTGGTCCGCGCCGCAGGCGAGGTTGCCGCTCACGAAGCGGCGCACGTTGGTGAGGTTGTCCTTGAGCGTGGTGACGGTGAAGACCAGGTCTCCGGCATGCGCCATGGCTGCGTCTCCTCGGTTTCCTCGGTAGGGCCGGTCAGCGCCGGCGTGCGCGACGATAGCCGCTGAGCAGGAGGCGTCCGAGCCGGCTGGAGCCGAGCCGGCGCACGAGCTTCTCGCGCAGCCGGTACGTCGGACGCAGGTAGGCCTTCTCGAGCGCCCGCTCGGCCTCGCGGAGCCGCTCGTGGAGGTGGTCGACCTCGTGCCGCGTCGCCGCGGAGTCGGTCAGCAGCGCACCGATCGCGGCGATGGCGGCCTCGGTGACTTCCTGCTCCTCCGGCGCGTCCGGGTCGGCCCAGGTGGCGGGGCTCGGTGCGCCGGCGGTGCCGCGCAGGTCGGCGAGGTCGCCGACGACGTCGTACCGGCGCGCGGCGAGCTCCTCGCACCACGCGTCCTGCACGCCCTGGACCCAGGGCAGCAGTCGCGTCGGCACCGACAGCCGCGGCGAGGTCGTACGACGGGACAGGGTCTGGTGGGCGAGCAGCTCGCGGACGAGGGGGCGGTAGTCGGCGGGCGGGAGGTCGGCGTTGACGGCCTGGTTGATCCGGCGGATGAGCGCGGTCTCGGGCACCCCGAGCGAGGGGTTGGAACGGTCGGTGCCGAGCTCCAGGTCGACGTCGGCGAGACCGAAGGCCGCCAGGAACCGCTCCCAGAGCAGGCCGGGCGGCGAGCCGGGCCGGGGGACGGTCACGAGGTGCACCTGCTCGGGCGGGACGTCGGCCGCCCAGCGCGCGAGGATGTCGGGGATCTCCTGGACGCCCCAGAACCACGAACCGATGCGCGTCGCCCGCTCGGGGTCGGCGACCTGCTCCAGGAAGCGCTCGTAGGACAGCGTCGCGCGGTGCTTGACGTTCTCCTGCCACTCGGCGGGGATCTGGCGCTCGAGGTCGCGCACGGACAGCACGACGTGCACCTCCGCGCCCTCGTCGCGGCCGAGCGAGGCGAGCGCGCGCTCGACCTGGGCCCGACCGGCGCGGGCGAGGATCTCGTGGCTGATGATCACCGTGTGAGCGCCGGGCGCGGACCGCACCTGTTCGGCCAGCCGGTCCCACGCGCCGATCGCCTGCTCCTCGAGGCCGCCCCAGGGCAGCTGCATCAGGTCAAGGGCCGCCAGGAAGTGCGAGTCGAAGCGCTCGGCCGGGTAGAGGATGCCGGCGTGGCGCAGCCGACGCTGGTTGTGGAACAGCACGTCCTGCAGGTAGGAGGTGCCGGTCTTCGGCGTGCCGACGTGCAGCAGGATGCGGCGGCTCACCGGGACACTCCTTCGATCGGTTCGAGCAGCAGGTCGATCGCCCGGTCGAGAACCGCACGGTCGGTCGGGAACGCGGTCGGCTGCGGTGCCGGTGACGGGAGCAGCGCGTCCAGCGAGCCGAGCACAGGGTAGCCCTTGGCCGCGAGGGCGGACCGCTGCCCGTCGGCGTACGACGCCAGCAGGTCCTGCCAGCGTGACGGGAGCGTCACGGGCCCGGTGGCGCGGGTCGCGCGGGGCAGCAGATGGTGCAGCAGCAGGTGGCGCCGACGCTCCGGCCCGGTCAGCACCCCGAGCGGACGGCCGACCCAGCGGGCCAGCTCCACGGCGGTCGGATCGACGGGCGGCGGTGCGGGGAGCCGGCGTACCCGCGCGGTGTCCAGCGCGATCACGGTGTGGCGCGGTCCGACCTCCTCGGCCACCCTGCCCGCGGTGCGGGCGAGGTCGAGCGGACGCGGGAGGTGACCCTCGGTGACGCGCTCGCCCAGCCACGCCCGCAGGCCGAGCCGGCCGCCGGAGACCGCGTGGTCGGCCCACGCGTGGACCGTCAGGGTGACGAGGTCCGCGCCGAGGACGAGGGTCCGTCGGCCCGTCCGGCCCCGGCGGAGACGCTGCTGTGCGGCGGTGAGGTACGCCGTCGCCCAGGGGTCGCCGACCATGCGCCAGCCGCGCACGAGCGGCAGCGGACGGCGTACGGGCTCCTCCGCCAGGGCCGCGAGGAAGCGGGCGAGCGGGCCGGACACGACCGGCAGCAGGTCGCGGGCCGGCAGGTCGGCGGGGTCGACGGCGGGTGGTCCGAACGGCCGTGGCGTCTCGTCGGCCAGCGGCAGGTCGCCGCGGTTGCGGTCGGTGATGCCGCCGCGCAGCAGCGCCGCCGTCACCGAGCCCGGTACCGGGCGGCCGCCGGCGGCGGCGTTGACCCTGCGCAGTGCCTCGAGCTGCTGCGCGGCGGGGAAGAACGGCAGGCTGGGCTCGGCCGGTGCGGCCCACTCGGCCCACGGAGTGGTGGCGCCGTCCTGCAGCGCGGCAAGCCACCCCCAGGCACGCTGAGAGGCCTGGGAGTCGGGTCGCTGCACGCGCCCAAGGGTATTCTGTCGACTCGCTCGTCCGTCGTCAGGAAGGTCCGTTGCGCACCGTGGCGCCCACTCCCCAGACCGGCCGACACGTCGTGGTCCTCCACGTCGGTGCGATGAAGACCGGCACGACCTACCTCCAGGGCAAGGCCTACGCCAACGAGGACGCGCTGTCCGCGGCGGGCGTCGACATGGCCGGCCGGCGCTGGGGCGAGCAGGTATGGGGCGTCCAGGAGCTGCTCGGCATGGGGCGCACCGACCCCGAGCTCGCCAAGCGCAACGCCGGCGCGTGGGACCGTCTCGCCGAGAAGATGCGGACCGCGACCCACCGCGTGTCGCTGCTGACCATGGAGTTCCTGGCCTTCGCCGACAGGCGTCAGGCGCAGCACGCGGTCGAGACGCTCGAGGGCTGCGACGTCCGCGTCGTGCTCACCGTCCGCGACACGGCGGCCGTCGTTCCGGCCCTCTGGCAGACCACCGTCACCAGCGGCGGTACGACGCCCTGGCCGCGCTTCCGTGCCGCCTTCCGCCTCGCCACGCGGGGCCGTGGCAGGGGAGCGGCCGTGCTGAGCCGCCTCGGCGCCTCGAGCGCGCTGCGCTTCGAGGAGGCCGTCAACATCGCGCGGATGCTCGACGTGTGGACCTCCGTCCTGCCGCCCGAGCAGGTCCACGTGGTCGTGGTGCCCGGCCCGGACGCGCCGCGCGACCGGCTGTGGCGGCTGTTCTGCGAGGTGCTCGAGATCGACCCCGACGTCGCCGACGCCGAGGGCGACAACCCCAACGAGTCGCTGGGCTATGCCTCGGCCGAGCTGGTCCGCCGGGTCAACGCCGCGATCGAGGTCGAGCACATGCGCCACCAGGCGGTGGTCAAGAACGACCTCGGCCACCACACCCTCGGCAACCGTCGCGGCATCGAGGAGCGCGCGCGGCTCGACCGGCCGACGCTCCGGGCGGCCCTGCGCTGGAACGACACCGTTCGCCGCGCGATCCGCCGCTCGGGCGTGGTCGTGCACGGCGACCTGGCCGACCTGCCGGTCGAGCCGCTGCCGGGCCACTCGGTGGAGGACCGCCACGTCACGCCCAGCGACGACGAGATCCTCGAGGCGGCCGCGGCCGGGCTCGCGCGCCTCGTCCGGCTCACCCGCCGGCGCACCAAGCGGCTGATGCGGCCGGCGCGCGCCCGCGAGTTCCGGCAGGCGCTCGCGGACCAGGTCGTCGGCGCCGAGGGCTGGGCCGACGCGGAGGATCCGGTCGGTGCGGCGGTCGCCGACCTCGTCGTCTACTCACGCGGCCTCATCGAGCTGCGCGACGTACGCGACCGACGCAAGCGCCAGGAGCAGCGCGAGGCGCGTCGCCGGCGACGCGAGGCGAAGAAATCTGCATCTTCTCGGCGTGTCGAGTAGAAATTACACGATTGTAGTTACTCGGAAAACCTTCACAACCACCTGTGACTGATGTGAAAGTTGCTTCTCGTGTGAATCCTTCCCCTCACACGATGGAGCAGAACGATCATGTCCGAGCAGCCCTCGTCGCGCGCGCTGCGCGCCAGGTTCATCACCGTGTGCCAGCAGGTCCTGGCCCTCGCCGCGGTCCTCGCGGTCCTCACGCCCGCCGCACGCACCGTCACCATGGACGTCCGGCCGATGCCGCTGGGCGGTCACGCCTCTGCGGCGGCGGTCTCCGGCGGCGGCACGGCGGGCCTGGCGGCGTACGTCCGGTCGTCCACCGCGGCGATCGCGGTCCCGACCGCACCGGTGACCCCCACCGTCAAGAGCTACCAGCTCACCGCGCCGCGGGGAGCGCGCCTCGCCCCCGGAGCGATCCGCGTCACCACCCGCCGTACGACGCAGGGCTCGCAGATCACGACGCGGTCCCTCCCGGTCAAGGGGTACGGCGGGGTCGGCGTCACCTGGGCGCACGCGAACGCCGCCGTGCCGCAGTCCGCGATCACCCTCGACGCGCGCACCCTGAAGGCCGGCAGGTGGTCGGCCTGGAGCACGATCGGCTACGACGCCGACCAGGGCCCGGACGCCGGCACGGCCGAGGCCCGTCACGAGCGCCCGGGCACCGACCTGCTCATGGTCGGGCACGTCCAGCGCGTGCAGGTGCGGGTCGACTCCAGGCAGGCCGCTCCCGCCGACATGCAGGTCGCGGTGGTCGACCCGGGGACGCCGAAGGCCACGCGCATGGAGCGCCCCGCGCTGAACACCGCCGACCTCGCCGCGAGCCCGTCCGGGGGCCGGCTGATGCGCACGACCACGACGACGGCCACCGAGACGCCCGGCTACACCGCGCCCCCGAAGGTCACGCCGGAGCCGAAGATCTACACCCGCGCCCAGTGGGGGGCGAACGAGGCGTGGCGCGACAAGCCCTCGCTGCACTACGGCGACGTCCAGGCCGGCTTCATCCACCACACGGTCCAGGCGAACAACTACACGCGGGCCGAGGTGCCGGCCATGATCCGCGCCGATTACTACTACCACACCCATACCCGGGGCTGGAGCGACATCGGCTACAACTACCTGATCGACCGGTTCGGTCGCATCTGGGAGGGTCGCTACGGCGGCATCACCCGCGACCCCGTCGGCGCGCACACCCTCGGCTACAACAGCGACTCGTTCGCCGCGTCCGCGATCGGCAACTACCAGATCACCAGGCCCTCGGCGGCCATGGTGAAGGCCTACGCCTCGTTGTTCGCGTGGAAGCTGTCGCTGGCCGGCATCAGCGCCACCGCGACGCACCAGTACGTCACCTCGCGCTACTTCAACGCGATCAACGGTCACCGCGACGCGGGCCAGACGCTCTGCCCGGGCCAGTACCTCTACGCCAAGATCCCGCAGATCCGGCAGATGGCCAAGGCGGACCAGGCCTCGTGGGCCGGGCGCAACCTGCAGTCCAACCTCGTCGGCAGCGCCGGACCCGACATCGTCGTGCGGCGCACCACCGACGGCGAGGGCTTCATCCTGCCGATCAACGTCAGCTCGGCCGGCGTACCGACGCTCGGCAAGGCGGTCGACACCGGGATCGACCTCAGCGGCGCCACGACCGTGCTGCGGGTGGGCGACTGGGACCGCGACGGGTACGGCGACCTGGTGGTGCGCCGCAAGGCGGACCCGCAGGACCTCTACCTCTACCGGGGCATGGGCAACGGCCACTTCGCCGCGCCGATCCTGATCTCCAGCGCCATGAAGGGCATCCAGATGCTGACCGCCGTCGGTGACTTCACCGGCGACGGCTACCCCGACCTCATGGGCGAGACCAGCACCGGCGCCATGGAGATCTTCCCGGGCCGCGGGACCAACGGCGTCGGCGCCGGCTACGCGGCGTACCCGCACATCCCGGTGCGCAAGATGCTCGGGGTCGGCCGGTGGAACGCCGACGGCGCCCCCGACGTCATCGTCCGTACGACGAGCAGCGCGCTGACCGCCTACTACGGCAACGGCCCCGGCGGACTGGTCGGGCACCAGGCGCTCTCGCTCGACACCTCGCCGTACAACCAGATGGTCGCGGTCGCGTCGGCCAACTCCGACGGCCACACCGACCTCGTCGCGCGGGACGCGAGCGGACGCCTGTACGTCCTCCCGGGCACGACGAGCGCGAAGTTCAAGCCGCGCATCAAGCTCGGCTACGCGAAGGGGTACAACCTGTTCGGCTAGACCGACATGTCACAGGACCGGTCCTGGTCGCTCAGGCAGGGAAGCGGTCCGTGGCGCGCTCGGCGATGTTGATCGCCTCGAGCCGCTGCGGGTCGGCCCGGGCGACCAGGACCAGGGAGCCGCCGCGCACGAGCGGCTCGAGGAAGGTCGCGAGCCCCGGTGGGGAAGCCGGGTTCGCGGTCGACAGGAGGCGGCCGCCGTCGGTGAGGAGACTCCCGGCGGCGGCCGCTCCGATCAGCGCCTCCTGGCTGCTCGTCCGCCCGTCGAGCGCGGTCGCATCGTCCGCGCCGACCGGCGGGTCGTAGGGCACGAAGGCGTCCGGCTGGCTCCAGATCTCCACGCCGACGTCGTGCACGCCGCCCGGCACCGGATCGGCGAACCGCACGCCCAGCGGCAGCAGCGAGCACGCCAGGACCTCGACGGAGCCGGCCACAGGTGCCCAGGCGTCGAGACCGCCGGGTCCGCACACGACGGCCTGCGGGGCGTCGGAGTCGGTGAGGACCAGGCCCGCGGTCCAGGCCGCGCCGAGGAACACCGTGGACATCCAGTGCGGCGGCAGGTCCACGCGGATCGTGTCGCCGCGCTCGAGACCGAGCTCGTCGACCAGCAGCGACCCCGCCTTCGCCACCCAGTTGGCGTACGTCGTCACCGACAGCTCGACCCGCTCACCGGTCGTGTCGTCGTAGAACGTGACGAGCGGGCGGCCGGCGTCGTGACGGAGCCGCTCGGCGAGGACGTCGGCGAACGTGGAGTGTGGGGACATGGCCCGACCCTACGGGCGCGCCGACTGGTTCCACCGATCCCTCGCTACTGCGCGACACCACACGGGCGCGCTGGCGGCGTTGGGCACGCTCGATGGTGCAACCAGACCGCCGTCGCGCGCCCGCCTTGCCATCACGCCCGTCTGGTGCCGCGCAGCTCATGCGAGGGATCGGTGGCTCCAGGCTAAGGTCTGCGCCATGTCGAGCATCGACGGCTTCTGGGCCGTGGTCCCGTGTGGTGGTGCCGGAACCCGGCTCTGGCCCCTGTCGCGCTCGGGGTCGCCGAAGTTCCTCCACGACCTCACCGGCAGCGGCCGCACCCTGCTGGAGCAGACCCACGACCGCCTCGCGCCGCTGGTCGAGGACCGCTTCCTCGTCGTGACCGGGGACGCGCACAGCGAGGCCGTGCGCAAGCAGCTCACCTCGCTGGAGGAGTCGGCCGTCTGGGCCGAGCCGTCGGCGCGCGACTCGATGGCCGCGATCGGGCTGGCCGCCGCGGTGCTCGAGCGGCGCGGCGCCGAGGTGATGGGCTCCTTCGCGGCCGACCACGTCATCGACGACCCGCAGCTGTTCGGCGAGACCGTGCGCCGGGCCGTGGCCGCGGCCCGCGAGGGCTGGCTGGTCACCATCGGCATCGAGCCGACGTTCGCGTCCTCGGCCTTCGGCTACATCCACCAGGGCGAGGCGCTGCCCGGCCTCGAGGGCGCCCACCGTGTCGTCGAGTTCGTCGAGAAGCCGTCGGTCCCCGTCGCGGAGGAGTACGTCGCGACCGGCCACTTCCGCTGGAACGCCGGCATGTTCGTCGTACGCCCGACGGTGCTGCTGGACCTGCTCGGCGAGCGCGATCCCGACTTCGCGGCGACGCTGCGTGCGATCGCGGCCGACCCGACGCGGCTGCCCGAGCTGTGGGAGACGCTGCCGCGCATCGCCATCGACCACGCGGTCGCCGAGCCGGCTGCCGCGGCCGGCCGGGTGGCCGTCGTACCCGGCGCCTTCGGGTGGGACGACGTGGGGGACTTCGACTCCCTCGCCGGCCTGATCGCCGACCGGCACCAGCTGGCGGTCCTCGGCGACGCGGGCCTGCTGCACACCGACGGTGCCACCGGTCTGGTGGTCCCCGGCTCGGGGCGGATCGTGGCCGTGATCGGTCTCGACGACGTGGTCGTCGTCGACACCCCCGACGCCCTGCTCGTCACCACCCGCGACCGCGCCCAGGACGTGAAGTCGGTCGTGGCGGCCCTCAAGGACAAGGGCCGCCAGGACCTGACGTAGCGAGTGCTACTGGCTCATCGCCGCGCCGCCGATGGGCTCGGGGGCGTCGGTGTAGGGGTACTTGTTCATGAAGTCGGCCAGGGCGGCGCCGCTCGGGGCCGAGCAGTACTGCCAGACGCCGAGGGACTTGTTGTTGCCGCCGGCGGTCCAGTGGCTGAAGGCGATGTGCTCGCCGGCCGGGAACGTCTTGTGGCCCTTGATCTGCTGGATGTCCTTTGACGTCCACGGCACGGCCTTGAACGACAGCCGGTTGTTGGTGTCGTTGGCGTCGAGGTCCTTCGCGATCGCCTGGATCTGGTCCATGAACGTGCTGTTCTTGGCCGCGGTGTCGTCGTACCAGAGGATGGTGAAGCCGTGCTCGAGGTTGTGCACGAGCACCTCGAGCGGGAGCGTGTCGGAGGCGGTGTAGAACCGCTGGTCGATCGGCGCCGGCGCGATGCCGGGGACGTTCCAGTGCTTGCCGAACGCCGGCGGCGCGTCGTCGTAGGTGACGGTGGTGCCCTCGGGCACGTGCTGCTGGGCGGCGGTGGCGGTGCGGGTGACGACCGGCTTGCAGACCGAGGCGGCGGCGCCGATCTGGTCCAGCGACTTGCCGCGGTACTTCTGGTTGTCGATCCAGCCCTTGATCGGCTTGTACGCCGCCGCGCCGATGATGACCACCGCGACGATCACGCAGATCGTGACGATGACCGTGCCCTGCCGGTTGCCCGCGCGCCTCTGCTTGCGGCGGATGTCGTCGATGACCTTCTGACGGTCCGTCCGGTCGGACTTCTTGGGCTTGGCCACGGGGGATTACCTCGGGTCTGTAAGGGCGATGGTCGCGGTGAGTCTACGGAGTGTGTGGGCGAAGTCGCAGGCCGGCGCCCCCTGCGGACACCTGGACCTGCCAGCCGTGCGCGAAGGCCACGGCACGTACGGCGTCCCCGCGCTCGTCCGGGCACGTCATCTCCGCGTCCCCGACGGCGGACGGTGCCGCGCCGATCGCGGCCAGGGCCGTGGCGAGGTCCGCGGCCGCGGCCGGGCTGCCGAACGGTACGGCGTCGCCGGGGTCGCCCACCAGCGCTCGTACGACGGCCTCGCGGGCGCCGTACCCGAACATGTCGGCGCCGTCCGGCCGGATCAGCGCGGTCGCCCCCGGGCCGTCCTCGCCGGCGGGGAGGACCAGGTCGCCGCGGCCGCGCACGACCGCGAAGGGGCGGCCCGCGAGCTTGCCCTGGGCGAGCTCGGCGGCCGAGGCGATCTCGTCGGCGACGGCCGGTGCGGTGACGACCAGCGGGTTGCCGTGGGCGTCGACGCGGCCCTCGAAGCTCTCGACGACCGCCAGCCCGGCGGCGCCGATGGCGATGTCGGTCTGGCCGTCGCGCCAGGTGCGGCCGGCGGTGTCGGTGACGACGACCCCGACGTCGACGCCCGCGCGCTCGGCGATCGCGCGGCGTAGCGCCCGTGCCGAGGCGTCGGGGTCCTCGGGCAGCAGGACGACCGCACCGGCCGCGACGTTGGAGCCGTCGACCCCGGCCGCCGCCATGGTCAGCCCCAGCCGGTTGCGCACGATCCGGGTCGGGCCGCGGCTCGCCACGACCCGGGTCGTCTCGGCGTCGATCCAGCGCTCGCGATCGCCCTCGACCACACGGCCCTCCGCCTTGCTGACGACCTTGCTGGTGACGACGACGACGTCGCCGTCGGCGAGCTCGACGAGCGGGAGCAGCACGCCCACGAGGTCCTCGCCCCGCCCGATCTCCGGCACCCCGTCGGGGGCCCAGACCTCCAGCATCAGACCAGCTCGACGGCGGCGGCGGCCATCGCCGCGGTGGCGTCGTGGTCGGTCATCATGAGGGGCACGGCGGCGCAGGCGATGCCCGCCGCCTCGACCCGCTCGACCTGGGCCGCGTCGCGCTCGTCGACCAGCCAGCCGTCGAGGACTCCGCCCGCGCTGCGGGCGCCGTAGTCGAGCGCGACCCCCGCCGCGCTCACCTCGACGCCGATGGAGGTGAGCATCTGCTCGGCCATGCCGCGCACGTGGGAGGAGCCGACGATCGGGGAGAGGCCGACCACCGGAGCCGACGTCGTACGGACCGCGTCGCGGATGCCGGGGACGCCGAGGATGGTGCCGACGGAGACCACGGGGTTGGACGGCGGCAGGACCAGCAGGTCGGTCTCGAGGATCGCGTCGAGCACCCCGGGCGCCGGCGTGGCCTGGTCGATGCCGACCGCGACGACCTTCTCGGCCGGGACCTCGGCGTGCAGCCGCACCCAGTACTCCTGGAAGTGCACCACCCGCATGCCGCTCGGCGACTCGGCGTCCGCCACGGCGACGTGGGTCTCGACGCGGTCGTCCGACATGGGCAGCAGGCGCAGCCCCGCGCCGTACGTCGGGGTGAGCCAGCGCCGGCACAGCGCCTCGGTCACCTGGGAGAGCGGGTAGCCGGCCTCGAGCATCTGCGTGCGGACGAGGTGGGTGGCGATGTCGCGGTCGCCGAGGCCGAACCAGGTCGGCTCCACGCCGTACGCCGCCAGCTCGTCCTTGGCGCTCCAGGTCTCCTCGCGGCGGCCCCATCCGCGCTCGGGGTCGATGCCGTCGCCGAGGGTGTACATCACGGTGTCGAGGTCGGGGCAGACCTTGAGGCCGTGGATCCACCAGTCGTCGCCGGTGTTCGCGATGACCGTGACCACGGCGTCGGGGGAGACGCGCGGGAGCGCTCCGGTGCGGATCCCGTGGAGAAGACCCTGGAGGAACCTGGCCCCGCCCATACCGCCCGACAGCACGGTGATCCGCCGGAGGGTCCCGTCGGGGGCGGTCGACGCGGATGATGCACTCTGCATGGGGACAACTCTGCCCGACGCCGGGACAACCTCCCGGATGTGGTCCCGACGAAGGGACGTATAGCAGGTTCGGGGTTGACTTCACGCGTATGACATGCGTGTAATTTCACCAGTGTCCTTCTTCGGCGTGGCCGGTTGACACCGACTCGGGGGAGAAGCACACCAACAGGCAGCGGAACAGCCGTTGGGGTCGAAAGGGGCGGAACCGTGAGGGAACTCTTCCTGGTTGAGGCAGAGTCCGACGAGGTCGGTTGGCAGGAGCGCGCGCTCTGTGCGCAGACCGACCCTGAAGCATTCTTCCCGGAGAAGGGCGGGTCGACGCGGGAGGCCAAGAAGGTCTGCCAGACCTGCGAGGTCCGGGTCGAGTGCCTGGAGGCCGCGCTCGGCAACGACGAGCGCTTCGGCATCTGGGGCGGGCTCTCCGAGCGTGAGCGTAGGAAGCTGAAGAAGCGAGCGGTCTGAATCGGTGTGAGATAGGACCGGTCGGCGCTGGTTCGACCGGCTCACCCTCGTCCACGTAGGGTGATCGGTCGTGTCAGCGTCGAACGGCGCCGGTGTTCCGGGGCCACAGGTCTCGGTCCTATTGGTCAGCCACGACGGCTCGTCGTGGCTCAACCCGGTTCTCGCCGGGATCGCCGCCCAGACGGCGCCCGTGGCGTCGGTCGTCGCGGTCGACACCGGCAGCACCGACGGCAGCGCCGACCTCGTCGAGCAGGCGCTCGGCGCCGGCAGGATCCCGGCCGCGGTGCTGCGGGCCGACTCGGGGACGTCCTTCCCGCAGGCCGTCGCCCACGCCGCCACCGCGCTGTCCGAGAACGGCCACCACCCGGAGTGGCTGTGGATCCTGCACGACGACGCGAACCCGGACCCGAGCGCCCTCGCCGAGCTGCTGGCGGCCGCCGAGGAG
Organism: Nocardioidaceae bacterium; assembly: GCA_009780515.1. Lineage (GTDB taxonomy): Bacteria > Actinomycetota > Actinomycetes > Propionibacteriales > Nocardioidaceae > Nocardioides. The sequence goes on from WQZX01000022.1 coordinate 13,071, forward strand.
AACCCGCAGGCCGACATCCTCGGACCGAAGCTGCGCGAGTGGCCCTCGCTCAAGCGCCTGCTCGAGCTCGGCGTCACCATCAGCGGCACGGGCCGGCGCGAGACCGGCCTCGAGCACGGTGAGTACGACCAGGGCCAGCACGACCAGGTCCGCGAGGTCCTCGCCGTCAACACGGCCGGCATGCTCATCCGTCGTACCACCTTCGAGGAGCTCGGCGGCTTCGACGAGCAGCTGCCGATGTTCGGCAACGACATCGATCTCGGCTGGCGTGCCGCGTCCGCCGGCCACACCACGCTCGTCGTGCCGCGCGCGATCGTCTTCCACGGCGAGGCCGCCCACCGCGGCGTACGCCGGACGGCGCTGACCGGTCGGCACACCCACTTCCAGGAGCGGCGGGCGGCGCTCTACACGCTGCTCGCGAACTGCCGCGGCGGCTGGCTGCCGTTCCAGGCCCTCCGGCTGGCGATCGGCTCGCTGATCCGGATGGTCGGCTTCCTGCTCGTGCGCAGCGCGGGCGAGGCCCTCGACGAGCTCGCCGCCGTCGGCTCGGTGCTGTCCCGGCCCGGCCAGATCCTCGCCGCGCGGCGCCGCCGTCGCGAGGCGGCCGCCGGTCGCGCGCCCGACCGTGAGCGCCTGCGCCGGCTGCTCGCGCCGTGGTGGCTGCCCTACCGCCACGGACTGGACTTCCTGACCGACCTCGTCGCCGCGGCCACGAACCAGGCAGCGGACGTCGCCGAGCGACGCCGGCTCGCCGCCGCCGAGCGCGACCCCGCGCCCGTGGTGGCCCGCCACCGCGAGGGCGAGGAGTTCGAGGACACCGGCTGGATCGTCAGGTTCTTCACCAGCCCGGTCGCGATCGTGATCGCCCTGATCGTGCTGGCGCTCGTCGTCGGCGCCCGCAGCGCCTTCGGCAACATCTCCGGCGGCGCGCTGTCGCCCGCGCCGACCGGTCGCGGCACCTGGTGGGCGCTGCACCTCGAGAGCTGGCACGCCATCGGCTTCGGCAGCAGCGTCCCGGCGCCGCCGTACGTCGCTCCGCTGGCGGTGCTCGGCTCCATCTTCGGGCCCGGGTTCACGATGTCGCTGCTGCTGATCGGGTCGGCGCCGGCCGCGCTGTGGGGCGCGTGGCGCTTCCTGCGCGTCGTCGCCCGTCTCATCTCGCCGCACGGCGCCAGCACCTGGCTGCTGCTGTGGGCCTCGACGACCTACGCGCTCGTGCCGTTGGTCGCCGGCGCCTGGGGCAGCGGTCGATGGGGTGTCGTGGTCGCCGCCGCGCTGCTGCCGTGGATGGGCCACGCGGCGCTCGGCTTCGCCGACCCCGACGCCGAGCGGCGCTGGCGCGCCACCTGGCGGGCCGGGCTGCTGCTGGCGCTGCTGACCGCGTTCGCACCGATGATGTGGTGGTTCTTCCTGCTCCTCGCCGCGGTCGTCCTCGGCGTCGCGGCCGCGGTCGTGCGCTCGGTGATCCGCGACCGCTCGGTGTGGGGCCCGCCGGTGGCGGCCCTCGGCCTGCCCCTGCTCCTGCTGGCTCCGTGGTGGCTGCCGTCGCTCTGGAAGGGCGCCTCGGCCGGTGTCCTGCTCGACATCGGCCGCTGGCCGACGCCGTCGACCGACGGCCTGTCGCTGATCGCCGGCCGCTTCGGCGACGTCGGCGCGCCGTTGTGGCTGGGCCTGATCCTCCCCGTGCTGGCCCTCGTCGCGCTGATCCCGCGCTCCACGCGCATCGGCGTCGTGGTCTGCTGGCTGGTCGCGGCGGTGGCCGCCGTGCTCGCCGTACCGATGGCGCACATCTCGATCGAGCTGCCCGGCCTCAGCCACCAGCAGCCCGGTCTGGGCGCCCTGATCCTGGTCATGGGCGGCGCCTGGCTCACCGCGATCGTGCTCGGCTCGGTCGCGCTCCGCGAGGTCGTGCTGGCCAAGGTCGTCCAGGCGGCGGTGGCGGTGTGCGGCATCGCCGCGATCGTCGTACCGGTCGTCGGGCTCGGCTGGTTCGCGGTCGGCGGCGGCAACCAGCTCCAGGCCGGGCCGAGCAACGGCGTGCCGGTCTTCATGCAGCAGCAGGCCGAGAGCGGCGACCAGTACGGCATCCTCGTGCTCCGCGGCGACGTCGCGAAGGGGCTCGACTACCAGGTCATCCGGGGCGACGGCCCGACCGTGGGCGAGGACGAGATCGAGGCGCTGACGCCGGCCGACCCGAAGGTGCACACCCTGCTGCAGGCCCTCGTCACCGCGCCCTCCGCCGCCGCGGTGCAGGACCTGAGCGATCGCGGCATCCGCTACATCGTGCAGCCCGCGCCCGCCGACGGGTCGATCGCGCAGCGACTCGACGCGACCAGCGGGCTCGAGCGCGCCAGCACGGCCAACCGCGAGACGCGGGCCTGGGAGATCGTGCACCAGCCGCCGGCGAGCTCCGTCGAGGGTCCGCACGACTGGCCCCGCATCATCCTGCTGGTCGTCCAGCTGGTGGCCGTGGTGGTGGTCGTCGTGCTCGCACTTCCCCAGATCCGAAGGAGTCGGCAATGAGTGAGCCGCGCTCGAGCCGCAGGGCCGATCGCAACGCCGCCGCGCCGGGCCGCAGGGCCGGCGGCGGTGGACGCCGCCGTGTGGACGTGGTCGTCGCCCTCGCCATCGCGCTTCCGGTCGTCGTCGCGATCGGCATGGGCTCGATCGGGTCCGGCCCCGACACCGCCGCCCACGGCGGCAGCCCGACGCTGACCGGGCTGACCTCGGCGTCGCTGACCTGCCCCGGCCCGGCCGGCAAGCAGGCCGAGCCGGTCGTCGTCGCCCGCGCCCCGCGCGTCGCGGGGGGACCGGTGACGGTGCGCTCCAGCGGCTCGGGCACCCGCCTGACGAGCAGCAAGCAGGTCACCGCGACGCCCAGCTCTCCGGCCTCGTTCGCCGGCCCCGGGCCGACCGTGCTCGACGCGGAGGGCGCCTCCGCGCCCGGCCTCGTCGCCGGCCGGCGCGAGCCCGCCGCCGCAGCGGCGTGCTCGGTCCCCTCCTACGACCAGTGGTACGTCGGCCTGGGCGCCTCCGCGATCAACGACTCCGTCCTCGTGCTGACCAACCCCGATCCCGGCCAGGCGGTGGTCGACACCGAGCTCTTCGGCACCAACGGGCCGATCAGCGCCGACCAGCTGCGCGGCATCGTCGTCCCCTCGCACGGCGTGGTGACCGTCGACCTCGCGAAGAAGGTGCCGACCCGCGCGACCTTCGCAGCCCACGTCCAGGTGTCCCGCGGCCGTGTCGGGGTGAGCGTGGAGCACCGCTACGACCGGCTCGGTGGGGCCAAGGTGGTCAGCGACTACGTCCCGGCGCTGGACGGCGCCTCGACCGACCAGTCGCTGGTCGGTGCGCCCTCGCAGACCAAGTCGCTCCTGCTGGCCAACCCGGGCAACAACGAGGCACGCGCGACCGTGCGGGTGCTGACCTCGAGCTCGGTCTTCACCCCGACGGGCACCCAGCCCGTCGTCGTACCTCCGCAGTCGGTGGTGCGCGTCTCGATGGGCCACGTGGTCCCGCCCTCGGCCGCCAAGGGCATGCTCGGGCTGGTCGTCGACTCCGATCACCCGGTGCTGGCCACGACGCGCGGGATGGTCGGCGGCGACATGAGCATGGTCGGGGCCTCGCCCACGATCACCGGACCGACGGGTGCCGTCGTGCCGGACGGCCCGACGAAGCTGGTGATGGCGGGGGCCGCGCGCGCCGGCGTGGTCGACCTGACCGCGACCGACGCCAAGGGCCACACGCTGCTGAGCAACAAGTCGGTCGACGTCGCACCCGGCCGCGGCGTCTCGGTCCAGCTGCCCAAGGGAGCCGCGGTCGTCACGCTCGACCCGCGGAACACCTCGATCCAGGCGAGCCTGGTCACCCTGGCCAAGGACGCCAGCTCGGTCGTGCCGATCCGCGACACCGTGGTCCACGCCGAGGTCCCGGCCATCCGGCCGCATTGAGCCGACCTGCGCGAGCAGCTGTCGGGGTGGGCTACTCCGCGTCGTCCTCGGCGTAGCGGGGATCGACCTCGCTCGGTGCGATGCCGAGCAGGTCGGCGACCTGCTCGACGACGACCGTGAGCACGAGCGCCTCCATGTCCGTGCGGTCCGGGCAGCGGTGCTCGATCGGACGGCGGAAGACCACCAGCCGGGCCGGCGCGCCCTTCTGGGCGTGGACCACGGACGCGAGCGGCACCTGGCCGGAGTCCCAGTCGTCGGGCAGCACGGGGATGTCCTCGACGGCGTACTCGATGGGGCCGAGGTGCCCGGCCCAGCGCTCGTCTATGTCGCTGACGACGTCGAGCACGGCGCGGTCGAAGGCCTGACGCCGCAGGCGGGGCAGCGGAGGGTGGGTCGCGAGTGCCGAGGGGAGCACCGCCGGACCCCGCTGACCGCGCCCCCGACGGTCGCGTCGTCGGGCCGGAAGATCCATGACCGCGAGCCTATCCGCCTCCATGAGGGCCGAGGGGTAGCGTTCGCCGCGTGAGTCTGGCCCGGCGTTGTTCCCGCACCGCGTGCGCGCGTCCCGCGGTGGCCACGCTCACCTACGTGTACGCCGACCAGACCGCCGTGCTCGGCCCGCTGGCGACGTACGCCGAGCCGCACGCCTACGACCTCTGCGAGTTCCACAGCGAGCGGCTCTCCGCACCCCGCGGCTGGGAGGTCGTGCGTCTCTCGCTCGGCACCCAGGATCCGCAGCCCAGCGAGGACGACCTCCTCGCGCTGGCCAACGCGGTCCGCGAGGCGGCCAAGCCGATCAACCCGCGCCCGATCGAGGCGCCAGCCCAGGAGACCGGCCGCGAGGTCGCCCGTCGGGGCCACCTGCGGGTGCTCACTTCCGACTGATCCACTAGGGTCCGGGCTATGCCCAGTGGCACCACTTCCACGGACAACCTGGCCTCCGTCTTCAAGGCGTACGACGTGCGCGGGACCGTGCCGGACCAGCTCGACGAGGACCTGGCGCGCGCCACCGGCGCGGCGTACGTCGAGGTGCTCGGCGTCGATGCGCTGGTCATCGGCTACGACATGCGGCCCAGCTCGCCGGGTCTTGCGGGGGCCTTCGCCGAGGGCGCGTCCAACGCCGGCGCCGACGTCACGATGATCGGGCTGGCCTCGACCGACCAGCTCTACTTCGCGTCGGGTCACCTGAACCTGCCGGGTGCGATGTTCACCGCGAGCCACAACCCGGCGCAGTACAACGGCATCAAGATGTGCCGCGCGCTCGCGCAGCCGGTGGGCATGGAGAGCGGCCTGGCCGAGATCCGCGACAAGGTCGCGGCCGGGGTCTCGACCGCCGGTGGGGCGCGCGTGCCGGGCGGCATCGGCGAGACCGACGTCCTCCAGGCGTACGCCGCGCACCTGCTCTCGCTCGCCCCCGTCACCGGCCGGCGTCTGAAGGTCGTCGTCGACGCCGGCAACGGCATGGCCGGCCACACCGCTCCGGCGGTGTTCGAGCGGATCAGCGACCAGGTCGAGCTCGTCCCGATGTACTTCGAGCTCGACGGCACCTTCCCCAACCACGAGGCGAACCCGATCGAGGCCGACAACCTCGTCGACCTGCAGAAGCGGGTGCTCGCCGAGAAGGCCGACATCGGCCTGGCCTTCGACGGCGACGCCGACCGCTGCTTCCTCGTCGACGAGCGGGGCGAGGCCGTGTCGCCGTCGACGCTGACCGCGCTGATCGCGGCCCGTGAGCTCGCCAAGGAGCCCGGCTCGACGGTGATCCACAACCTGATCACGTCGCGCGCGGTGCCCGAGATCGTGAAGGAGAACGGCGGCACCCCGGTCCGCACCCGCGTCGGCCACTCCTACATCAAGGCCACCATGGCCGAGACGGACGCCATCTTCGGCGGCGAGCACAGCGGCCACTTCTACTTCCGCGACTTCTGGCGCGCCGACTCCGGCATGCTGGCCGCCCTCCACGCGCTCGCCGCGCTGGGCGAGACGGACCGCCCGCTCTCGCAGCTGCTGGCGGCGTACGAGCGCTACCCGCTCAGCGGCGAGATCAACTCGACGGTCGCCGACCAGGCGGGCGTCCTCGCCGCCCTCGAGGAGAGGTACGCCGGCCAGGACGGTGTCGAGATCGACCACCTCGACGGCCTGAGCGTGAGCCACCCGGACTGGGCGTTCAACGTGCGCGCCTCCAACACCGAGCCGTTGCTGCGGCTGAACGCCGAGGGGAAGGACGAGGCGACCATGGCCCGAGTGCGCGACGAGGCGCTGTCCGTCATCAGGGGCGAGCGATGAGCGCGCCGCAGGTCTCCCCGGGCCTGCTCGCGATCATCGTGTGCCCCGACTGCCACGGCTCGCTCCGGCTGACCGAGGCCCCCGAGCTGGTCTGCACCTCCTGCGGCCTCGCCTACCCCGTCACCGACGGCATCCCGGTGCTGCTGGTCGACGAGGCCCGACGCCCGGCCTGAGTCGAGGAGGACGCACGTGAGCTGGTTCGACGAGTCCCGGCTCGACGACGAGCGTGCGCTGGCCACGGCCGACGTACGCCTCCGCACGCTGGCCGAGTCCGGCGCCCGCGTACGACGCGAGGTCGGCGAGGCCTCCGAGGCGATCGCCACGGCGGTGTCGCGCGCCTTCGAGAGCCGTCCGCGCGCGGTGATCGCCGCCGGTCCTGACTCACGCCTGCTGCGGGCCGTGCTCGAGCCGGTCTGCCCGGTGCCCTTCGTCGCGTGGCCCAACCCGTCGTTGCCCGGGTGGGCCGGGAGCCTGGACCTCGTCGTCGTCCTGGCCCCGGACGGCGGCGACGCCGGGGCGGCGTCCGCGGTCGCCGAGGCGGTCCGGCGCGGATGTCAGCTCGTGGTGGCCTGCCCGCCGGAGTCGCTGGTGGCCGAGCACGTCGGGTCGCGGCGGGGCACCGTGCTGCCGGCGTCGACCGGCGACCAGCTCGCGATCGCGGTGGCGATGCTGAGCTTCCTGAACCAGGTCTCGCTCGGTCCGGTCGCCACCCCCGACGCGGTCGCGGAGGCCCTCGACGGAGTCGCGATCGACTGCTCGCCGCGCCGCGACATCTCGATCAACCCCGCGAAGATGCTGGCCATCGCGCTCGCCGACGCCAACCCGCTGGTCTGGGGCGGCTCGGTGCTCGCGGCGCGTGCCGCGCGGCGGGTGGCCGAGTCGATCCGGCGTACCTCCGGGCGGGCGGCGCTCGCCGGTGACGCCGAGCACCTCCTGCCGGTCGTCGAGGCGGCGCGCCCTCGCACCGTGTTCGACGACCCGTACGCCGACGGCGACGGAGACGGCGACCGCCGGCCGGTCCTCGTGGTGCTCGACGACGGCGCCGACGAGCCGGTCCTGCTGGAGCAGCGTGCGCGCCTGGAGGAGGCGGCGGCCGCGCAGCAGGTGCGGATCGAGCGGGTCGCGACCGATGCCGACGGCGAGGTCGCGCGCTACGCCTCGCTGCTGCTCAGCGGCACCTACGCCGCCGAGTACCTCCGGCTCGGGCTGGTCGACGACTGACGCTGGCACGGGCCCGGTGAGGCCTTCGCAACACGACCGCCCGAGAATCCTTCCTGGTCCGATGGGTACGGGCCGCCGATGCAGCTCCACCGAACTCGGCGGCGGACGACTGAGCGCGATCCCTGGCTCGACAACGCCAAGATGATCCTGGTGACCCTTGTGGTGGTCGGCCATGCCTGGACGATGTGCTCGGCGGGGACCGCGCTGTGGGACCACATCTACTCCTTCCTCTACGCCTGGCACATGCCGGCGTTCGTGATGATCAGCGGCTACCTGTCGCGCGGGTTCGTGTGGAACCGGGTGCGGATCATGAGCGCCGTCCGCACGCTCCTGGTGCCCTACGTCATCCTGGAGTGCCTGCTGGGGCTGTTCCGCACCTACGTCGGTGGTGAGCACCTGGGCGCGTGGGTCGTCCACCCGCACTGGCCGATGTGGTTCCTGTGCGCCCTGTTCGCCTGGCGGATGCTGACGCCGGTGTTCCGGGCGATGCCCAGGCCGGTCGCCATCGGCGTCGCGGTCACCGTGAGCGTGCTGATCGGCTGGTCGTCGTGGCAGATCTTCGACGTCGCCCGGATGCTGGGGTTCCTGCCCTTCTTCGTGGTGGGCCTGTGCGCCAGCAAGCGGGCGCTGGAGCTCCTGCGCACCCGCGTCGCGAAGGTCGCGGCGGTGGCGACGATGGGCCTCACCTGGTGGGCCACCGGCAACATCGACGTGTGGGCCCGCGCCGACTGGCTCTACTACAACTCGACCTACGCCGAGCTCGACGTGCACGGCTGGACCGCCGTACCGACCCGTCTGGCGGTGCTCGCGCTGGGCCTGGCGTCCGGGCTGGCATTCCTCGCGCTCGTTCCGCGCCGTGGCGCCGGTTGGTTCACCGTGATGGGCAGCCAGACGCTGATCGTCTACCTCTTCCACGGCTTCTTCATCGAGTCCGCCCTCTACCTGGGCGCGGCCGCTCCGGTCCAGGCCCACCCCCTCGCCGCGTGGTTCGTCATGACCGGCGCCTGCGTGCTCGTGGCCCTCGCGCTGGCCAGCCCGTGGGTGTCGGGGGTGCTCGGCTGGGTCGCAGACCCGGTGACCCGCATGAAGGGCCGGTTCGAGCACACCCTGGACCTCGCGTCCGCCGCGGACAGCGAGCTCGAGATCCCCGACTGGGTGCCGGACGAGATGGTCGAGGAGCTCGCGCTCGCACCCTCGGGACGCGGCTGACGCGGACGCCCGGATGGCTCGCCGCGCACCTCGTGGCGTCGTTCCGCCCTGGGACACCACGCGTTCATCGCTAGGATGCCCGGCGTGACCCGGGGACCTGAGCGCACCGTGCTGACGTACGGGACCTTCGACCTCTTCCACATCGGCCACCTGAGGCTGATCGAGCGGCTGGCGGCGATGGGCGACCGGCTGATCGTGGGCGTCTCGACCGACGAGTTCAACGCGACCAAGGGCAAGACCTCGGTGGTCTCCTACGAGGATCGCGCCGACATCGTCTCCTCCATCAAGGGCGTCGACCTGGTGCTGCCCGAGGAGGGCTGGGACCAGAAGGCGCGCGACATCGAGGACAACGACGTCGACGTGTTCGTCATGGGAGACGACTGGAAGGGCAAGTTCGACCATCTCGGCGAGCTGTGCGAGGTCGTCTACCTCCCGCGCACGCAGGGCATCTCGAGCACCGCGATCAAGCAGATGCTGAGCGCGTTCGACCCGGTCCACCTCGACGAGCTGCAGAGCGCGGTCACGACGCTGACGAACCTGCTCACGCACTATCGCGACCTGGGCTGACGGCCGGCGCGAGGGCGATTCGTCGTCGCTGCCACGTGAAGCCGTTGACATCGCCTACCATGGCAGCGTGATGTCATCCCCTCGCGTGTCCTGGCTCCGGCTGGGTCTCCTGGTGGTCCCGCTCGGCCTGGCCGGGCTGACCGCTTGCGGCAACGGCTCGGGCGACGTCGCCAAGGACCCCGCAACGCACAGCTCCTCGCCGGCGGCATCGGGCGCCGCACTTCCGGCTTGCAGCGACGTCTGGAAGGCCGGCGGGACGATCCCGAAGACCTACCGCGGCTGCATGGACGGCGCGACCACGGTGCCTGCCCACAGGCAGCCGTGTGCGTCGGGTCAGGTCATCGTCACCTACGCTGACAGCTACTACGGAGTGCTGGGCGGACCGGTCAACCCGGTTTCCGGGGGTCTGAAGAACAGTGCAAAGTACCGGTCTGCGACCGGGGCCTGTGATTGACGCGGGTCACATCGATCTGTGGGATCGGCCGCCTGCGTGTCTCGGGTGGTCGGCTGGGAGACGTCATGACGAAATCTGATGGGGGAAACATGAAGCGATTCGCCACTGTGCTGGTCGCCGCCGTCTCGACGGTCGCGCTGTCCGGCATCGGACAGGCGGTCGGCAACGAGGCGGGAGCGGTCGCTTCCGCACACCACGGCTCGCAAAAGACGACGGCCAAGAAGAAGTGGTCGGCGTACCAGGTGAAGTCCGGGGTGATCTTCAACGACCCGCGGGTCAAGAAGCGCCAGGGCGTCGTGCTCCGCAAGGACGTCGCCGCGATCGACCACGCGCCCAAGAACTCGCACATCTACGCCGTCTCGTGGAACTTCTACCACGCGCCCGGCATCCTCGACGCGCTGATCCGCGCCCACCGTCGTGGTGTCAGCGTCCGGTTCATCACCGCGCGCGAGCTCAAGCACGCCAACTTCGGCACCCTCAAGCGGGCCCTGAACTACCGCAACAGCCGCCGTCCGGCCGGCATGCGCAGCTTCGCGAAGACCTGTGACCACTCCTGCCGCGGCAGCGGCGGCTCGATGCACGCCAAGTGGATCGCGATCAGCCGGAGCGGCTCCTCCAAGGACGTCGTGATGGAGGGCTCGCACAACTTCACGGGCTCGGCGGCCTCGAACCAGTGGAACGACTGGTACACCGTCGTCGGCAACCAGAAGATCTTCAACGCCTACGTCAGCGTCTTCGCCGAGATGGCCAAGGACAAGAAGGCCGGCCCGGTCCAGGTCAGCGGCCAGGGCACCGGCAACCGCATCGCGTGGTTCTCGCCCCGCGGAGGCAAGGGCGACCTGGTGATGCAGCTGCTGGACAAGGTGAAGTGCGGTGGCTCGAAGGTGGCCGGCTACAACGGCCACACGATGATCCGCATCGCCTCCGCGGTCATCCAGGGCAGCCGCGGCGACCGGATCGCCAACCGGATCCGCACCCTGAACAACCAGGGCTGCAACATCAAGGTCATCTACACGATGGCGCCCAACCGGGTGCTCCAGGAGATGGGCAGCACCCCGGTGCGCCACCTGGCCTTCGACAGCAACGGTGACGGCGCGTACGACACCTACCTGCACATGAAGGCGATGACGATCGTCGGCCACCTCGGCAGCAACACCAAGGCCCACACCGTGTTCAACGGCAGCGCCAACTGGTCCGGCATGGGCGAGGTCTCCGACGAGCAGGGCATGGTCATCAACGACAACCCGAGCCTCGAGCACAGCTACACCACCCACATCAACACCCTGTTCGGCGTGGCGGTCCGTCCGCGCGCGATGAACCGGGCCCTGATGCGGCGCAACGGGATCACCGATCCGTACCAGAAGATCCGGTCGCAGCTGATCGGCTGATCGACAGGGTCGGATCCGACGCACCGAGCTCGCGCGAATGCCGCGAGCTCGGTGCGTCGGCTTTTAGCATCGAGAGCGGCCAACCGAATCTTCCCCTTCAACGTTGGGAGGCCGTCTTGTCGTCCGCAACCCCTCGTCGCGGTCCGAATCTCTCCCGCCTCGCCCTGCGCGTCCTCGTGCTCGGCGTCGTGGCCGTTGCGGCACTCGCGGTGCTGCAGGCGCAGCCTCCCGGCCGGCTCCGGCCGGCGGACCAGTCGGTCGGCGTACCGACGGCGCCACCGCCGCGGAAGGTCGACGGGGTCGCCCGGGCCGTTCCCGGTCTGACGCAGGTCTCGGCGGGCGGCGACTACTCGTGCGGGCTGGGCAGCGGACGGATCGAGTGCTGGGGACGCAACGTGTGGGGCCAGGTCGGAACCGGCCGCAAGAGCGGCCCGGTCACCTCGCCGCAGCAGGTCGGCGGCTGGGCGGACTGGAAGCAGGTCACCGCCGGCGGCGCCACCACCTGCGGCATCCGTACGACGGCCCGCACCCTCTACTGCTGGGGCCTGGACAACAAGGGCCAGCTGGGCAACGGCAAGACCGCGGTCAGCCTCACCCCGACGCGCGCGCCCGGCAAGGACTGGAGGACGGTCTCGCTGAGCTGGTTCCACGGATGCGGCATCCGCGGCGTGGGCCAGCTGCTCTGCTGGGGTGACAACAGCTACGGCGAGCTCGGTCGCGGCAACACCAGGACCGCGCCGAAGATGGAGGCGCTGCCCGGCAAGTGGCTGAGCGTCTCGACCCAGGGCTGGAGCACGTGCGGCATCAAGGCCGACCACTCGCTGTGGTGCTGGGGGCGCAACGTCCTCGGCGGCCTGGGCACGGGCAGCTACGCGACGAGGACCAAGCCGACCCACATCGGCGGGAACACCCGCTGGCGCGACGTGGCGCTGAGCTGGACCCACGCGTGCGGCGTCCACGAGGACAAGTCGGTCTGGTGCTGGGGTCGCAACGACGTCGGTGGCGTCGGTGACGGGACGACCACCACCCGCAACCGGCCGACCCGCGTCGCCGGCGGGCTGCGTGCCCGCAGCGTCTCCGCCTTCGAGGGCGGCGCGTGTGCCGTCTCGGCCGCCGGGCCGACGTACTGCTGGGGCGACAACCACTACGGCCAGGTCGGCGGCAGCAAGAACTACTACACCAAGCCGCGGCGCCGGGCCGGCAGCTACCAACGGCTGAGCTCGGGCTGGTTCCACACGTGTGCCGTCGGCGCGAAGGTGACCTGCTGGGGCGCCGACGACCAGGACCAGCTCTCCGCACGGCCGCTGCCGCGCACCAAGGGCCGGCCGCTGACGCAGGCCCAGCGCGACGAGCGCGCTCGTCAGCCGATCAGCTTCCGCATCGCGACCTACAACGCGCTCGAGGAGGCGCACACCGGTCCCTACCACGACGCCGACGGCTACGCCCCGACCCGGCTGCGCAACGAGTGGGTGGTGCGCACGATGATCAACCAGGGTCTCGACGTCATCGGCATGCAGGAGACCTCCACCGAGCAGGTCAGCCAGATCCTGCGTGCCGCGGGACGGAGCCGCCTGGCCGCGTTCCCGGACCCGGCGAAGGACAAGGTCTACCCCGAGACGTCGATCTTCTGGAACCCCCAGAAGTTCGCGCTGGTCAAGACCGGCACGATCCGAACGATGTTCCGCGACAAGCCGCTGCCGCGGCCCTTCGTGAAGCTGCGCGACCGTCGTACGGGCCGTGAGCTCTGGGTGATGTCGATCCACAACGCCGGCTGGAACAGGCCGGAGAAGCGCAAGGTGGCCGAGCGCGCACAGCTCGCCAAGATCGCTCACCTGCAGCAGTCCGCTCCGGTCTTCTACGTCGGCGACTTCAACGAGAAGCAGCCGGCCGTGTGCCGGGTGCTGAAGCAGAGCACGCTCAGCAGCGCGACGGGTGGTCACGTGACCGCCTCCGGCAAGTGCGTGCCGCCGCAGCACATGCGGATCGACTGGCTGTTCGGCCCGTCCACGACCCAGTGGTCCGGCTATCAGTACAGCCGCCAGCCGATGGTCCGGCTGACCACAGACCACGGCGTGGCCTCGGCATCGGTGCGGGTACCCTGACCGGGATTCCCGGCGCCCGCCGACCGGCGGGCGCACCACCGAACGCTGCATCCAGGAGGGTCAGTGGCGAGCCGCCTCGTGCTGCACCTCGGTTCCATGAAGTCAGGCACCAGCTTCGTCCAGAACGTGCTCGGTCAGAACAGGGAGCGGCTCGCCGAGCAGGGCGTGCTGTTCCCCGGGCCGCGCTGGCGGGCCCAGGTCCAGGGCGTCCGTGAGCTGATCGGGGCCGGCGGGCCGAAGCAGGAGCCGATCCGGCCGGACGGGCCGTGGCAGCGCATCGTCGACGAGGTCAACGCCTGGGACGGTGTCGCGGTCGTCTCGATGGAGTTCCTCGCCCCGCGCCCGCGGGTGAAGATCCGCCAGCTCATGGCCGATTTCCCGGACACGCAGGTGCAGGCCGTCCTGACCTGCCGCGACCTCGGCCGCAACGTGCCGGCGATGTGGCTGGAGTCGGTACAGACGGGCGGCACCACCGAGTGGCGCGACTACCTCGAGGGGGTGCGCCGGCGTACCAGGGAGCGCGCGGCGCGCAACTTCTGGAAGCACCAGGACATCCCGGCCATCGCCGAGCGCTGGGCCGGAGAGCTCGGCCAGGAGAACCTCACCCTCGTCACGGTCCCGCACAAGGGTGCGGCGCCGGACCTGCTCTGGCGGCGCTTCGCCGAGGCGGTCGGGATCGACGCCGAGGGCTACGACCTCAAGGTCCGGGCCAACAAGGCGATCGGGCTCGCGTCCGCTCTGGTCCTGCTCCGCATGAACCAGTCGTACGACGCCGAGGCCGGCCAGATGCCGCCGCACTACGACGAGTTCGTCAAGCACAAGCTGGCCAAGCGCGGGCTGGCGCTGCACAGCGACCGCGAGCCCAGGCTGGGGCTGAGCGCGTCGTGGGTGGCCAAGGAGGCCGACAAGCAGGTCAAGACCCTGACCGGCGCCGGCTACCGCGTGGTCGGCGACCTCGACGAGCTCCGTGCCACGCGCGTTCCCGGGATCCACGCCGACGAGGTGACGCAGGAGCAGCTGATGGACGCCGCCGTGGCCGCGCTCGCGCAGTCGGTCGAGTCGTGGGCGGACAACGAGCGGCGGCTGCGCCGCCGGCTGAGGAGGGCACAGGCATGAGGTGGGTCCCACGTCGCGGAGCTCCCGTCGGCGGGCAGGACGGCCGCAAGCGCGACCAGGAGCCGCGCCCCCGCGCCACACCGCCCGGCGAGCTGCCGCTCGTCGCGGCGATCACGATGGCGCGCGACGAGGGTCCGATGATCCGGCACTGGGTCGACCACTACTCGCGCCAGCTCGGTGCCGAGAACGTCTACGTCATCGACGACCACAGCAGCGACGGCTCGACCGAGGACCTGGCGTGCCGGGTGCTGCACTTCCCCTACCTGAACAAGTACGGCTTCGAGCAGTCCCGCATGGGGCTGGCCAACTCCCTGAGCGCCGGCCTGCTCTACGCGTACGACGCCGTGCTGTTCGCCGACGCCGACGAGTTCGTGGTCGCCGACCCGAAGTCCTACTCCGGCCTGCGCGAGCTGGTCGCCGCGCGTCCCGACCGCGACGCGCTGGGCGTGCTCGCCTACAACGTCGTGCAGGACCTCGCCAACGAGGCGCCGCTCGACTTCGGCCGCCCGCTGCTGGAGCAGCGGGCGTGGGCGAAGTTCGTGCCGCTGATGTGCAAGCCGAGCCTGAAGTGGGAGCCGGCCACGTGGGCCCGCGCGTCGCACGGCATCAGGACGCCGTACGAGATCGACCCCGACCTGGTGATGTTCCACTTCAAGTTCGCCGACCGCGACCAGCTCCTCGAGCGCGCCGGCCACCGCCACCACCTCAACCGGACCGAGGACCGCGCCCGCAACACCAGCTGGGCCAAGTCCGGCGACGAGATGGTGCAGCTGCTCGATGAGGTGAGCGCCGCGCTCGATCCGGCGCAGGCGGAGCCGTTCCGGCCCAAGCAGCGCCTGCTCAACCGCACGGTCCAGGTCCGTGGCGAGGCGTGGAAGGCCGTCGGCGACGGCCAGATCGAGGCGATGCACAAGCGGCCCTTCTGCAAGATCCCCCAGCGGTTCGCGGGGCTCGTGTGACACGGATCCGCATCGAGCAGGACGGCATCGCGCTCTCGGGCGAGCTGCTTGCGGCGTACGACCTGGTGGTCGAGGGGCGCCGGGTCTGGTCGTTCCGCCCCGCGACGGCGGGGGAGCGGCGCGAGACCGAGTCGGATGTGAGCGAGTGGTGGGTCCCGTGGCCGCAGCGGCTGAGCCGCTTCCTGTGCGGCACCGGCGACATCGAGGTCCGTACGCCGGCCGGCGAGACGTGTGCCGCTGCCGAGATCCGCTTCGACGACACCGAGGGTCGCGTCGCGGTCGCCGACGAGCAGGGCCGCCCGCTGATCCTCGACTCCAAGGGCCGGGTGACGCGCCCGTTCGACGAGGACGCCGAGAGCGCCGAGGGCCTGCTCGCGGCGACTCGCGCGGTCCTGGACGTCATGAGCGAGGCCGGCTTCCAGGCCTTCCTCGCCTACGGCACCCTCCTCGGCGCGGTGCGCGAGGGCGGCTTCATCGGGCACGACAACGACGTCGACATCGGCTACGTCAGCGAGCTCAGCAGCCCGGTCGAGGTCGTCCGCGAGTCGCTGCACCTGCAGCGCGTGCTGACGCAGGCGGGCATGGGAGTCGAGCGCTACAGCGGCGCCGGCTTCCAGGTCCACGTGCGCGGCGAGGACGGCGGCCTGCGCGGCCTGGACGTCTTCGGGGGCTACTGGGACCGCGGCCGGCTCGCGTTGCTCGGCGAGATCCACACCCCGTTCGAGAGGGAGTGGATCACCCCGCTGACCACCGTCGAGATGGCCGGCCACGTGTTCCCCGCCCCGGCCGCGCCGGAGCGGATGCTCGAGGCGATGTACGGCCCGGGATGGAAGGTCCCCGATCCGACGTTCGTCTTCGACAGCTCGTGGGGGCGCGAGTACCTCAGCCGCTGGTTCCGCGGGATCCGGGCCGGCCGCAACCAGTGGAACGCCCGCTACAGCGGGGCGCTCCACCGGCGACCGCCGGTCGTCCAGCACGCCGTCGCCGAGCTGGTCCACGAGCTCGAGCACCCCGGCGCCACCGTGATCGACGTCGGCTGCGGGCGCGGCCAGGACGCGGCGTACCTCGCCGAGCAGGGGCACCCGGCGATCGCGCTGGACTTCGCCCCGCGCGGCGCCGCGCTCAACCTGGAGCGGGCCCAGGAGGCCGGCTGGCCGATGGAGTTCCACACGGTCAACCTGCTCGAGCTGCGCCAGTCGCTGGCGTGGGGCGCGCGGCTGAGCCGCGAGATCGAGGGACCGCGGGCAGTGCTCGCGCGCCACGTCGTCGACGCCACGTCGCGGCGCGGTCGCGAGGGCCTGTTCCGGCTCTCGTCGATGGCGCTGCGCGCGGGTGGACGCCTCTACCTGGAGTTCTTCGCCGCCGTCGACGAGGAGGCGCCGCGCCGTACCGAGGACGCGCTGGTCGAGGAGATCGTGCCCGACCGTCTCCGCGCCGAGATCGAGACGTACGGCGGCACGGTGGCCGACGTCTCCTACAGCGAGCCCGGTCGGCGCGAGCTGTACGCCGAGACCGTGGAGTGGCACCCTCCGCCGCGGGTGTGCCGGATGGTGGTCCGGTGGAGCGGCGCGACGTGAGCACGAGCAGGCCGAGCAGATGGAGGCGACGATGAGCAAGGACGATCCCGACGACAAGGGCTACCCGGTCACCGGTCGGCTCCGCAAGGTCGTGGGCCTGACGCGCCTGGAGAGCCGGGTCCGTCAGCTCGAGATCGAGCTCGACGAGTACCGCCAGTCGCACGTGCGCCTGGCCGAGCTGATCGACCTCGTGCAGGAGCTCCTGCTGCCGGTCGCGCAGCAGGACGGCGAGAAGGTGGCGCAGCTGGTGCGGCGCTACTCCGACGAGCTCGAGGACTGACCGTGACGGAGGCGGCGATGGGGACGGCGACCGACCGCGTCTTCATCCACATCGGCCTGCCCAAGACCGGCACGACCTACCTGCAGACCCTGGTCTGGAGCAACCGCGACGCCGTCCAGGAGGCCGGTCTGCTGCTGCCCGGCCGCGAGCGGCGCGACCACCTGCTCGCCTCGATGGTGGTGCGCGGCGACCGCAACGTCGTACGTCGCGGCCCCGGTGCCGCCGAGGCATGGGACCGGCTGCGGGCCGCCGTCGCCGACCATCGTGGGACCTCGCTGATCAGCCACGAGTTCTTCTGCTCGGCGAGCACCGCGCAGTGGGATCGTCTGGTCTCCGACCTCGCTCCGGCCGAGGTCCACGTCGTCGTCACCGCGCGCGAGCCGCTGGGGCTGTTCGTCTCGAGCTGGCAGGAGTCGCTGAAGAACAGGCACACCGAGGCGCTCGAGGACTACGGCCGCACGGTCTCCGACGACCCCACGGTCATCTGGGACTGGCGTGCCCTCGACCTCGGCCTCGTGCTCGAGCGGCTGCGGCCGGCCGTGCCCGACGACCGGGTGCACGTCGTCGTCGGCCCCGGCCCGGGCGAGCCGCGCAGCGAGCTGTGGCGGCGGTTCGCGGCCGTCGTCGGGATCGAGCAGGACGTCCTGGACGCCGAGGCGGGGTTCGCCAACTCCTCGATGGGCGTCGTCGAGGCGGAGCTGCTGCGGCGCGTCAACGGCCACCTCGGCGTCCTCGGGCCGGCGTACGAGCGGGCGCGGTGGATCCGCACGCTGCTCGCCGACCGGCTGCTGGTGCGGCCCGACGCGGAGCGGTTCCGGCCCGCGGACGACCAGGTCGCCGACGTACGGGCCCGGGGGGAGCGGGCGCTCGCGCTGCTCGCCTCCGGTCGGTACGACGTGGTCGGCGACCCTGAGCTGCTGCGGGTGCCGTCCGACGTACCTGCCCGTCGCCACCCCAGCGAGGTGACCGACGCCGAGCTGCTCGACGCATCGGTCCGGCTGAACGCGACGCTGCTGCAGGAGGTGCGCGCCCGCACCTACCGGCTGGAGGAGACCGAGGGCGAGCTCGAGCGGCTCCGTCGGCAGGAGGCCGCCCGGCCCTCGGTCCGGGTGCGCCGAAAGATCGCTCGCATGCGGGCCCGCTTGTAGGGTGGGGCCTTGTCATGCGCGGGAGATCCCGACGATGCGCAGATGCGCCGCAGACGCCATCCCGACCACGAAGGACCTTTCACGTGGACTACCAGGTTGCTGACCTTTCCCTTGCCGAGTTCGGCCGCAAGGAGCTGACCCTCGCCGAGCACGAGATGCCCGGCCTGATGGAGATGCGCCGTCGGTACGCCGACGAGCAGCCCCTCAAGGGTGCGCGCATCGCCGGCTCGCTTCACATGACCATCCAGACCGGAGTGCTCATCGAGACGCTGACCGCGCTGGGCGCGGACGTCCGCTGGGCGACCTGCAACATCTTCTCCACCCAGGACCACGCCGCCGCGGCGATCGTCGTCGGCGAGGGCACCCCCGAGGACCCCCAGGGCACCCCGGTCTTCGCCTGGAAGGGCGAGACGCTGGCCGAGTACTGGGACGAGGCCGAGAAGGTCTTCCGGTTCACCGACGAGGCCGGCAACGCGGTCGGCCCGAACATGCTCCTCGACGACGGCGGCGACATCACGCTGCTGCTCCACAAGGGCGTCGAGTTCGAGAAGGCCGGGGCCGTCCCCGGCCAGGACTCCACCGACAACGAGGAGTTCAAGGAGGTCCTCCGGGTCCTCGACCGCAGCCTCAAGAACGACCCCAACTACTGGACGAACATCGCCGGCGGCATCAAGGGCGTCACCGAGGAGACCACCACCGGTGTCCTGCGCCTCTACGACCGCTTCAAGGAGGGCTCGCTGCTCTTCCCGGCGATCAACGTCAACGACTCGGTCACCAAGTCGAAGTTCGACAACAAGTACGGCTGCCGCCACTCGCTCATCGACGGCATCAACCGCGGCACCGACGTGATGATCGCCGGCAAGACCGCGGTCGTCTGCGGCTACGGCGACGTCGGCAAGGGCTGTGCCGAGTCGCTGCGCGGCCAGGGCGCCCGCGTCATCATCACCGAGATCGACCCGATCTGTGCGCTGCAGGCCGCGATGGACGGCTACGAGGTCAAGCGCCTCGAGTCGGTCGTCGACTTCGCCGACATCTTCATCACGACCACGGGCAACTTCGACATCATCCGGGTCGAGCACTTCAAGGCGATGAAGAACCAGGCCATCGTCGGCAACATCGGTCACTTCGACAACGAGATCGACATGGCCGGCCTCGCGAAGATCGAGGGCATCGTCAAGGACGAGATCAAGCCCCAGGTCCACCAGTGGATCTTCGCCGACGGCAAGAAGATCATCGTGCTGTCCGAGGGTCGCCTGCTGAACCTCGGCAACGCGACCGGCCACCCGTCGTTCGTCATGTCGAACTCGTTCACCAACCAGGTGCTGGCGCAGATCGAGATCTTCACCAAGACCGACGAGTACCCCATCGGCGTCTACGTGCTGCCCAAGCACCTCGACGAGGAGGTCGCCCGCCTCCACCTCGACGCCATCGGCGTGGAGCTCACCGAGCTCAACCAGGCCCAGGCCGACTACCTCGGCGTCCCGGTCGAGGGCCCCTACAAGAGCGACCACTACCGCTATTGATGGGCCGAGCGTGTCGCCGCTGATCGACGCCTCCGCGTGCTTCAGCGGCCGCCCGGCGTCGGCGGCGACACGCTGCCGGCCTCGCTGTCGAGGCGTTCCGGGGTCCAGCGCTCCTGGCGGCCAGACGTAGCAGCTCATCGGGCAACACGAAGCCCCCGGCCACTTGACCGGGGGCTTCGTCGTACTAGATCGGCTGTTCGCGGAAAACGCGTGCGAGCGACCGTAGGGAGCTTGCGACCGGAGCGAGCGACGCGCGTGCTTTCCGCGACGCCGATCGTCTGGCCGCCAGCCTGCCTCGCGCGGGCACCCAGCTCGACTGCGTGCGCGGCAGCGTGGGCGAGCGAAGCGAGAACACGCTCGCGCCCGACTAGTTGTTGGTGAAGGCCGGCAGGTAGGCGCCGGACTGGCCGGAGGCCATCGGGTGGTAGCTGGTGTGGAGGTCCAGCCAGTTGGTGGAGTGCAGCCAGGCCGAGCCGTCGCAGATCTCGTGGCCGTTGGCGAAGGCCGAGCGGACGTCGGCGAAGGCGAAGTTGGCGTGCGCTCCGACGGCGGTCGAGATGACGCCGTCGAGCACGTCGGCGGCCTCGTTGATCTTCGTGCGGTCGTCGGTGGAGAGGCCGACGCAGCTGGACGACTTCGAGAGGTCGTAGAACCGCGGGTAGCCCAGCACGACGACGTGCGCGTTCGGGGCATGGGAGCGGATGTTGTTGTAGACGGTGTTGAGCAGGCCGGGCAGCGTGGACTTCATCGCGGCCTCGGCGGTGTTGAGCTCGCTGACGCAGGTCGAGGTCGAGTAGAGCACGCAGTCCTCCATCGTGCTCGCGAAGCCGATGTCGTTGCCACCGATGGTGATCGAGACCAGCGACGTCGAGGAGCTGAGTGCCGAGATCTGCGAGGACGTGACGTCGGTGGTCTTCGCGCCGGTGCACGCGACGAAGGAGAACGACGAGGGGGCGTGGGCGTTGGCCCACAGCTGTGGGTAGGCGTTCGGGCTGCGGTCGCAGGAGCCGCTCTCCGAGCCGGCGCCGACCCCGGCGGAGTAGGAGTCGCCGAGGGCGACGTAGTTGACGGTGGCGGCCGAGGCCGGGGAGGCGAGGAGCCCCGTGAGCAGCGCGATGAGGGAGGCGAGGGCGATGGGAGCCCCGAGACGCAAGCGAGTCATGGATCGCAGCGTGGCGCAGTGTGAGCCAGAACACATGCTCTCGAGCCCAAAGATCTCGCGGGTCGAGACGGACGGGGGTGGCGCCGGGCGGGCCGTCGCATGCCTACGATGGGCCGCGTGACTGAGGCGGCGAGCCCTTCCAAGGGGCGGGTGCTGGTGGTGGACGACGACGCCCCGCTGGCGGAGATGCTCGGCATCGTCCTGCGCCAGGAGGGCTTCGAGATCCGCGCCGTCGAGCGTGGGGACGCGGCGTTGGCCGCGTTCCACGACTACCGCCCCGACGTCGTGCTGCTCGACGTGATGCTGCCGGGCAAGGACGGCATCGACGTGTGCCGCGAGATCCGGGCGGAGTCCGGCGTACCGATCGTGATGCTGACCGCCAAGGGCGACACCCTCGACGTCGTGGCCGGGCTCGAGTCCGGCGCCGACGACTACGTCGTCAAGCCGTTCAAGCCCAAGGAGCTGGTCGCCCGCATCCGCGCCCGGGTACGCCGTACCGACGCGCCGGTCTCGGAGACGCTGACGGTCAAGGACGTCTCCATCGACGTCGCCGGGCACCGCGTCGAGCGTGACGGCGTACCCCTGTCGTTGACGCCGCTGGAGTTCGACCTGCTGGTCTGCCTGGCCCGCAAGCCGTGGCAGGTGTTCACCCGGCAGATGCTGCTGGAGGAGGTCTGGGGCTACCACCACGCCGCCGACACCCGGCTGGTGAACGTGCACGTCCAGCGGCTGCGTTCCAAGGTCGAGCACGACCCCGAGCATCCCGAGATCGTGCTGACCGTGCGCGGGGTCGGTTACCGGGCCGGTGGCTCCGCCTAGGCGCCTGGCCGTCGGTCGCCGCGCAGCGACCGGCGCCGTACGCCGGGCGCTCACCGTCTGGCGTCGCTCGATCCAGGCCCGGGTGGTCCTCGGCACCGTGGTGATGTCGGCCGTGGTGGTCGTGGCCGTCGGGTGGCTGCTGCTCACCCACACCCGCGACGGGCTGCTGCGCCACCGCGTCGACGTGGCGGTGGGCGAGGTCAACAGCGACGTCGACGACGCCACGACCCGGCTGGACGCGGCGTCCGGCACCGAGGTCGACGTCGGTCGTCAGCAGCGCGACCTGCTGGACCCGATCATCGAGCGCGGCACCAGCCGCGGCTACGACGTCGTCCTGGGGCCGGCCGTCGGCAGCGGCCTGACGGTCAGCGACGGCGGCAGCCAGTACACCAGCGGGCTCGACCTCGCCAGCGTGCCGGCCGCCCTGCAGCAGGACGTCGCCAACCTCGGCTCGGGCACCGCCTGGACCTACACGCGCATCCGGCGCAGCCGTGCCGACGGCTCGGAGACCTCCGAGCCCGGGATCATCGTCGCGGCGTCGGTCCAGCTGCCGTCGGACGGCCGGACCTACCCGCTCTACTTCCTGTTCCCGCTGACCGACGAGCAGGAGACGCTCGGCCTCGTCGCGCGCGGCACCCTGGCCGCCGCCGCGGTGCTGCTGATCCTGATCGCGGCCATCACCTGGCTGGTCATCCGGCAGGTCGTCACGCCGATCCGTGCGGCCCGTCAGGTCGCCGAGCGGCTCGCCGCGGGCCGCCTCCAGGAGCGGATGACCGTGTCCGGGGAGGACGACCTGGCGCGGCTGGCGCTTTCGTTCAACCAGATGGCGACGAACCTCCAGCGCCAGATCCGTCAGCTCGAGGACCTCAGCTGGGTGCAGCGCCGCTTCGTCTCCGACGTGTCGCACGAGCTGCGCACGCCGCTGACGACGGTGCGCCTCGCGAGCGACCACCTGCACGACGCGCGTGCCGAGTTCGATCCGGTGACGGCGCGTGCGGCCGAGCTGCTGCAGACCGAGCTCGACCGGTTCGAGGACCTGCTCGTCGACCTGCTCGAGATCAGCAGGTTCGACGCCGGTGCCGCGGTGCTCGAGCCCGAGGACGTCGACCTGGTGGAGGTCGCCCACCGCGTCGCCGAGGCGTGCCGTCCGCTCGCCGAGCGGCGCGGCGTACCCGTCGTCGTGGAGGCGCCCCGCGGAGAGGTCCGCGCCGACGTCGACGTACGACGGGTGGAGCGCATCCTGCGCAACCTGGTCAGCAACGCCATCGACCACTCCGACCCGGAGCGCGTCGGCCGGCCGGTGACGGTGCGGCTGGCCGGTGACGACGCCGCCGCGGCGGTGACGGTCCGCGACCACGGTGTCGGCCTGGCCCCCGGCGAGGCGGCGATGGTCTTCAACCGCTTCTGGCGCTCCGACCCCGCCCGCACGCGCACCACCGGCGGCACCGGTCTCGGGCTGGCCATCGCCCTGGAGGACGCGAACCTCCACGGCGGCTGGCTGCAGGCCTGGGGCCGGCCGGGCGGCGGCGCGCAGTTCCGGCTCACCCTGCCGCGCCACCAGGGCCGGACGCTGAGTGCGAGCCCGCTGCCGCTCGCTCCCGACGACGACGTCGTCGCGCCCGCGGCGGCGATCACCGAGCGGGCCGGGGAGCGTCCCGGCCGGGTGGACGGGGGAGCGTCGTGACCGCGCCACGTCCTCGCCGCAGGCTGCCCCGGTGGGTGGCCCTGCTCCTCGTCGTCGCGCTGCCGGCGGCGTACGCCGGATGCGTGCAGATGCCCGACTCGGGCCCGATCGTCAGCGGCCACTCGGAGAGCGCGGCAGACGCCAGCATGCCCTCCGACATCGACCCGCAGCCGCCTCAGCAGGGAGCCTCGCGGCTCGACGTGGTGAACGGCTTCCTGCAGGCGATGACCGCCTGGCCGGTCAAGACCACGGTGGCGAAGGAGTACCTCACCTCCGACGCCGCGCGCGAGTGGAACCCCAACGGCGGCACCATCGTCTACGACAGCTCGGCGCCTCCGAGTGACGACGCGGGGCAGGTGACGGTGCGCCTCGGCGGTGCCTCGCGACTCGACTCGACCGGGGCCTGGCGCGGGCCGGCGCCGGCGGGCGACCACACGCTGCGCTTCCGCGTCGTGCGCGAGCACGGCGAGTACCGCATCGCCAACCCGATGGACTCGATGGTCGTGCCGTCGACCTGGTTCCAGCAGCGCTTCGGGGAGATCGCGCTCTACTACTTCGACCCCGAGGCGAAGTACCTCGTGCCCGAGCCGGTCTTCGTGCCGCAGGGCGACCAGCTGCCGACCGCGCTCGTGACGGCCCTGATCGCCGGGCCGCCGCGTGGCCTCGGCGGCGTGGTCCGGACGTTCGTCCCGCCCGGCCTCAGCGTCGGCCTGTCGGTTCCGGTCTCCGCCAAGGGCATCGCCGAGGTGTCCCTCGACGGCCAGCAGGCGCAGCCCTCGGCCGAGGAGGCACAGCTGCTGCTGGCGCAGGTCGCCACGACGCTGCGCCAGGATCCGGCGATCACAGGCTTCCGGGTCACCCTCGACGAGCGGCCGGTGCGGGCGAGGAACGGCGACAGCACACTCCCGATCGACTTCGGGTCCCAGTTCACCGCGAGCGGCGCCGCGACCGGCAACCTGTTCGGCATCGACCGCGGCCGCCTGGTCGAGGGCGACCCTGCCAACCTGACCCCCGTCCCGGGGCCCTTCGGCACGCCGGGTCGAGATCTCGACAGCGTCGCCGTCGAGCCGGCCGGCGACCGCGCCGTCGGGGTGACCGACGGAGGTCGGACGGCGGTGCAGGCTCCGCTGTCGACCGGCGGGCCGGCGGTGCGCACGCTGCTGACCGGGGCGACCTCGCTAGCCCGCCCCACCGCCGACCTGGCCGGCCGCATCTGGCTGCTGGACCGGCGATCCGGCGGCGCGCGGATCTACTGCGTGCAGGACGGCCGGGCCGACGTGGTGCGGGTGCCGGGGGTCAGCGGCGCCGACGTGCGGAGGCTGGTGGTCTCGCGCGACGGCACCCGGCTCGTGGCCGTGGTCCATCGGGCGTCCGGCGACGAGGTCAGGGGAGCACGGGTCGCGACCGCGCCGAGCGGCCGCGTCGCCCGGGTCGTCCACCCGTTCCGGGTGCCGGTCGGGGCCGGGCAGCGGATCGTCGACATCGGCTGGGCGTCGCCGACCCGGCTGGCGATCCTCATGCCGAACCGTCCCGGGGGCCTGTTCCAGATCGAGATCGTGCCCGCGGACGGCTCCACGGTCGGCGCGGACACGCTCTCCACCGTCATCGGCGGGCACGTCCTCGGGCTGGCCGCCTCGCCCGACCCCGACCAGCCGACCTACGCCGTCCTGAAGAACACGCTGGTCGACGTGCGCACCCGCGTCAGCACCCAGCTCGCGGGCAGCCCGACCCATGTCGGGTACGCCGGCTGAGCGGTTCTCCACAGGGCGGGCCGGCGCGGTTGCCCGAAGCGCGGTGCGCTGGTGCGATGGCCGCGTGACCGCCGGCCTCTACGACGCCTTCGTCGACCTCGTGCTGGGTGCGGCCTGCGTGGTGTGCGGTGCCGCCGGACGGCCGCTGTGCGCCGGCTGCCGTGCCGAGCTGCCCGACGCCGCGGAGCGGCACTGGCCCTCGCCGACGCCGGCCGGCCTGGCCCCGCCCTTCGCCGCCGGCGAGTACGACGGCCCGCTGCGTGCCCTGATCCTCCACCACAAGGAGCGGCGGCTGCTCGGGCTCGCCCGACCGCTGGGCGAGCTGTTGGCGTGCTCGGTCCGCGCGGCGGTCGGCGCACCCCGGGCGGGGGAGCGGCTGCTGCTCGTGCCGGTGCCGTCGCGGCGTGCGGCGCTGCGTGAGCGCGGGCACGACCCGACCGGCGCCATGGTGCGGCGCGCGGCCGCGCTGATGCGCGCGGAGGGCCATCGGGTCGAGGCGGCGGGGCTGCTGCGGCTGCGTCGTACCGTCCTGGACCAGGCGGGTCTCGACGCCGAGCAGCGCGCCCGCAACCTGGGCGGGTCGATGTGGTGCCCGAGCGGCGCCCTGCGCCGACACGCGGGCGTCGCCGCCCGGGTGGTGGTCTGCGACGACGTCCTGACCACCGGCGCCACCGCGCGGGAGGCGCAGCGGGCCCTGGAGTCGGCGGGGATCGTGGTCGACGCGATCGCGGCCGTGGCGGCGACCCGGCGGCGCTCCGCGGGGTCGACATACCGAATCCCTCCCCAATCCCTTTCCTGACCGGCCTCGGCGCACTAACGTCACTACATGGAGTCCCTCCGGATCCCCTCTCACGCGTCGCTCCGACGCGGGGCTTTCCGGAGCGCGGCCGATCTCGGGCCCGTCGATCGGGCGGCACGTCGCTGCCGTCCGCGACTCCGACCCATCAACCCACACCTGGAGGTTCACGATGGACGTTGTGGTCACCAGCCGTCACTGCGAGATCTCGGACCGGTTCCGTTCTCACGCGGCTGAGAAGCTGAGCAAGCTGGAGAAGCATGATCACCGGATCATGCGGGTGCAGGTCGAGGTCGACTGCGAGCCCAATCCCCGTCAGCACGACCATGCGGTCCATGTGGAGCTCACCGCCTTCTCGAGGGGCCCGGTCATCCGGGCCGAGGCGGCCGCCGACGACAAGATGGCGGCGCTGGACCTCGCCCTGGACAAGATGGCGGCCCAGATGCGCCGTGCCGCCGACCGCCGCCGTGTGCACCGCGGTCGCCGTGCGCCGCTCTCGGTCGGTCAGGCGCTCTCGGACACCCAGCGCGAGTTCTCGCTTCCCGACACGGAGTCGGCCGAGGTGGAGGAGCGCAAGGTCGGTCCGATCACCGTCACGGGCGACGGGCCCCTCGTCGTACGCGAGAAGACGCACCCGGCGAGCGCGATGACGCTTGACCAGGCGCTCTACGAGATGGAGCTGGTCGGGCACGACTTCTACCTGTTCGTGGACAAGGAGAGCGAGCGTCCGTCGGTCGTCTACCGCCGTCGCGGTTACGACTACGGCGTGATCTCGCTCGACCTCGGCGGGGAGTGAGGACCGCGCGACCGGAGGTCGCTGAGGATCTCGGTCGCGGGGTCGTGCCATGATGCGCCAGTGAGCAGTGCTGTCCCTCCCACTGGCGCATCCGAACCCGTCCGCGTGCTGGTCGTCGACGACCAGGAGCTGTTCCGCCGAGGCCTGACCATGCTGCTCGGGGTCGAGCAGGGCATCGAGGTCGTCGGCGAGGCCGGCGACGGGCTGCGTGGCGCCGACCTCGCGATCGCGATGGCCCCCGACGTCGTGCTCCTCGACGTGCGGATGCCCAAGCAGTCGGGCATCGCCACCTGCGTGAAGATCAAGGAGGCTCTGCCGAGCACCAAGATCATCATGCTGACGTCCTCCGACGAGGAGGCCGACCTCTACGAGGCGGTCAAGAGCGGCGCCTCCGGCTACCTCCTCAAGGACTCCTCGATCGAGGAGGTCGCGCAGGGCATCCGCGTCGTCGCCGACGGCCAGTCCCTGATCTCGCCCTCGATGGCGGCCAAGCTCATCGACGAGTTCAAGACGATGTCGAGGCCCGAGCGCAACGGCCCGGCCCTCAAGCTCACCGAGCGTGAGCTCGAGGTGCTCCGGCTGGTGGCCAAGGGCCTGTCCAACCGCGAGGTCGCCAATCGCCTGCGGATCAGCGAGAACACCGTCAAGAACCACGTCCGCAACATGCTGGAGAAGCTCCAGCTCCACTCGCGCATGGAGGCGGTCATGTACGCCGTCCGCGAGAAGATCGTCGAGCTCGACTGACTGTCGGCGCGAGCGCGTCGCCGCTGATCGGCGTCTCGCCTCACTTGGACCGCCCGCTCGCTCCGGTCGCTGGCGCTCCCTGCGCTCCCGTCCGGACCGCGCTCGGCCTCGCGCCGGCGGCGCCGCGCTGCCGCGCTCGCGGTCGAGGTGGTGCCTGGTTGTTCGCCGCTGGCGGCCAGACGCGGCATCCCACTTGGCCTGTCGGCGCGAGCGCGTCGCCGCTGATCGGCGTCTCGCCTCACTTGGACCGCCCGCTCGCTCCGGTTGCTGGCGCTCCCTGCGCTCCCGTCCGGACCGCGCTCGGCCTCGCGCCGGCGGCGCCGCGCTGCCGCGCTCGCGGCCGCGGCGATAACGTCGGGTCCATGCCCGATGAGAAGCCCGCCGGCGAGGCCGACGACAAGTCCACCGAGACGAAGCCGGCCGAGCCCGTCGACGACCTCGTCACCACCGCGCACACGCTGGCCACGCCGCAGGGCGAGCTGACCTACACCGTCACGACCGGCCGGATCGTGCTGCGCGAGGAGGTCACCACGGACGACAAGTACGTCGGCCTCAAGCCGCGTGCGGAGGTCTCGGTGACCTACTACGCGCTCGCCGACGCGGACGTCACCGAGCGACCGATCACCTTCGCGTTCAACGGCGGGCCGGGGTCGGCGAGCGTCTGGCTGCACCTGGGCCTGCTGGGTCCGCGGCGGGTCGACTCCGGCGACGTCGGCGCGCTGACCCCGCCGCCGTACGGCCTGATCGACAACCACGAGACGCTGCTGCACGTCTCCGACCTCCTCTTCATCGACCCCGTCTCGACCGGCTACTCGCGGGCGAGCGAGGGCGAGGAGGCGAAGAAGTTCCACGGCTTCACCGGCGACATCGAGTCGGTCGCCGAGGTCATCCGGCTCTGGGCCACGCGGCACGACCGGTGGATGTCGCCGAAGTTCCTGATCGGCGAGTCGTACGGCGGCACGCGCGGGGCGGCGCTGGCGGAGTACCTGCAGTCGCGCTTCGGCATGTTCCTCAACGGCGCGATGCTCGTCGCGCCGGCGCTCAACATGGAGGCGCTCTACGACGCCGACGGCTCGAACCTGCCCGACCCGCTGTTCCTGCCGGTCTACGCGGCCACGGCGCACTATCACGGTCTGTTGTCCGGGCCGGTGGACGAGGTGGTCGACGCGGCCAAGGCGTACGCCGACGACTACCGGACCGTGCTGCACCGCGGCAATCGGCTGACCGCCGAGGAGCGGGCCGAGGCGGTGGCCCGCGTGGCAGCGCTCACCGGGCTCTCGGAGGACTACGTCGATCGGGCCAACCTGCGGTTGGAGCACACTCGCGTCTACGCCGAGCTGCTGCGGTCGCGGCGGCTGGTCACCGGTCGCCTCGACACGCGCTTCACCGGACCGACGGACAGCTACATCCGCGAGCAGATGCCCTACGACCCGTTCATGTCGGCGACGTTCGGGCCCTACGCGGCCGCGCTGCACCACTACGTGCGCGCGGAGCTCGGCTACGAGCACGACGGTGTCTACGAGGTGATCACGGACAAGGTGCACCCGTGGTCGTACAAGGAGTTCGAGGGGAAGGCCGTCGACGTCGCCGCCAAGCTCGCCGAGGCGATGGTGACCAACCCGAGCCTTCAGGTGTACGTCGCGATGGGCCGCTACGACGGCGGCGTGCCGGTCGAGGCGATCGAGTACTCGCTGGACCAGATGGCTCTGCCCCGCGACTACCTCCAGCGCATCGAGACGCATGTCTATCCCGCCGGGCACATGATGTACGTCCACGAGGAGTCGCGTCTTCGGCAATCCGCCGATCTCGCCGGCTTCGTCCGCCGCTCCTCGCACCGCTGACCCGGGTGAGCGGGTGGTCTCCTTCGGCCTGCGCCCGCTTCGGTACAGACCGACAGCAGCTACGGGACGAGGCGGGCTTGCGGTTGGGCGCCGTCGCCGGATTTCCGGTCTCTACGTCGGGTTCATGGTCGGTGAGCTTGTTCTTTCGCGCCGCGTCGGTTGCGACCGACAGGCGGCTACGGGAGAAGGTCCGCGGTTCGTCGCGCGCCGTCGCCGGCTTTCAGGTTCGTACGCTGTTGGTGTCGGTGCGGTGACCACAGGGAGCAGCGCCGCGGCGGGTGGGATCCCTGTGCCCGCAACCAAGAACCGCGACCACCGCGGCGGGTGACGACGCTGCTCCGGTCGAAAGTGCGCCGCAACCACACAAACAAACACGCCTACAGCCTTGTATCGAACACGATAGCGAGCAGAATAAGGCCATGAGCACGGGCCCGTACTCCGACCTCGACCAGGCAGCCACCCTGGCCGAGATCGAAGACGCCCTCCAGGCCCGACGCCAAGCCTGCGTCGACGAGCTGCTGCTGGTCCTGCACTGGACCGACCTGCACTCGGCCGATCCCCAGACCCAGCCGGGAGCGGTCCCGATCACCCAGGGCGGCGACAAGCTGATCACGCTCGGCGGCGAGGGCACACCGGCGGTCTCGGAGTTCTGCTTCGCCGAGCTCGCCATCGCCCGCCAGGCCGGCATCCAGGCCACCCGCAA